>JBEBHO010000132.1:0-5649 GCA_040081095.1 Nitrospira sp. | reverse complement strand
CGGCTGATCGCCGAGAGTTTGTCGACCTCTTCGTGCAGCTCTTGCGCGACAATTTCGCTAATCGAATCAGCGAGCGCTCCGCCACAGAGGTGGCCTACATAGGCGAACAACAAGATCATGAGTTCGCTGAGGTCAAATCCAGGCTGAAGGGCCCCAAGGTCGACACGGAAGTGGATTTTCGCTTATTGCTTCAATCAGGGGACTGGCTGGTCTACGATGTAGTCGTTGATGGGGCGAGCATCGTGAGTAACTACCGCGCCCAGTTCACCAGCATTATTCGCGATGTGTCCTATGTGGGGCTCGTCAAGAAGATGAAGCAGAACACGGTCGCGGTGAAACACTTCGAACACTCCCCCGCGCACTAAATCCCTCGTCCGGAGGCTGTCATGATCGAGTGCCGCGAGCACCCGCGCATTCCCGTCGAACTGCAAGTATTCTTCTCCTCCACCAACAATACTGACATTCGCGAAGGCACGATGTTCGATATCTCTTCAGGCGGCTGTGCCGTCACCAGCACCGCACCGGTGAATCCCGGCTCCGGCGTACGCCTCCTGATCCGTGCAACCGATCTCGGCTCACCCATCACAGTCCATTCCGCCGCAGTGCGCTGGTCAAATCACGGAGAATTCGGAGTGGAATTTCTGAATCTCTCCGATCTGGACCGCAGCCGTCTGCACCGGTTTCTCAACGTGGCACAACCACGCTCCCTCTAACCCACCCTCATCAGCACGCAGATGAGTTCTCACTAGGGTGATGGTAGACTGACACTATGAAATGTCCTGTCTGCCGTACAACCACGACATGGGAAGGCAATCGTTGGCGGCCATTTTGCTCTGAACGGTGCCAATTGACCGACTTGGGAACGTGGGCGTCAGAAGGATATCGCATCGCGGGCAGCCGGCTCACTGACGAGCTGGAACAGAATTCAGACACCGCTCCAGACACAGAGGACGACACAGACAACGAGTAGATCGGGTCGTTCGGCAATCGCATACGGCACTCGTCCAACACCTCTCTGCCCCTCGCCAATCGCTCATCGCGCTCACAGATCACACGACATGCATGAATTCCCGCATGTGGACAACGCTGACAACCACCCCAGTGCCTACACGATCAAGGTTGGCATTCCAGCTCTATCTTGCTAAGGTCTTGCTTCTCCACCCTTCACCAGGAGCGTCCCCATGCTGAAAACAAATGGCTATGCCGCACTGACCGCGAAGGCGCCGCTCACCCCTTTTTCGTTTGAGCGGCGCGAGGTCGGACCGCAAGATGTGCTCATCACCATTACCCACTGCGGCATTTGCCACTCGGACATTCATCAAGCCCGCGACGAATGGGGCGGCTCGCTCTACCCCATGGTGCCGGGACATGAAATCGTCGGGACCGTGGCGCGCGTGGGCGCGCAGGTCAAAGCGTTTAAACCAGGCGACCGGGCCGGAGTTGGCTGTTTTGTCGATTCCTGTCGGAGTTGTGCCGCCTGCCGGGAAGGCCTGGAGCAATACTGCGAGAAGGGCATGGTGCTGACCTACAGCGGACAGGCCAAGGACGGCACGATCACGCAAGGCGGCTACTCGACACAGATCGTGACAGACGAAGCCTATGTGTTGCGCATTCCCGATGCCCTGTCACCAGCCGGAGCCGCGCCGTTGCTCTGCGCCGGCATCACCACCTACTCGCCATTGCGTCATTGGGGCGTCGGGAAATACCACAAGCTGGCAGTGGTGGGATTAGGCGGGCTCGGTCACATGGCCGTCAAGATCGCACGGGCGCTCGGCACGGAAGTTACGGTCTTGAGCACCTCGGAAAGCAAGCGCGCAGACGCCACGCGGCTGGGAGCCCACAAATTCGTCGTGACCACGCAGCCTATGGCCTTAGTCAGGCTGCAACGGCACTTCGACTTTATCCTCGACACCGTTTCGGCGCCGCATAACTACAACACCTACGTCAATCTGCTGAAGACCGACGGCACCTTGATTCTAGTCGGAGCACCGGAAAAGCCTTCGCCGCTCGAGCCCTTCCCCCTCATCATGCATCGCCGCCGGATTGCCGGCTCCGTGATTGGCGGGATAAAGGAAACCCAGGAAATGCTCGACTTCTGTGCCGAACACAAAATCGAGTCCGATGTTGAAGTGATTCCGATACAGCAAGTGAATGAGGCCTACGAACGGGTCCTGCGGGGAGACGTGCGGTTCCGCTTCGTCATCGATTTAGCGTCGCTACGATAGCGCTAGACAAAGCGGTAGCCGACAACGAAGACGCCTACTGCGCGCCCTGAGAAGATTGGCGATTGGCCGTGCCCTGTAAATCCATCTCAAACACCACCGGCCCATTGGTGTTCTTGGGATCAAGCCGTCGCGGCATCTGATCGACTGACAGCTTGCCTAGCGGCACCGCGACGATATGCGGCGCTTGATCAGACGGATTGGAATAGAGCGCCACCCGGACATTCTTCGGGCGTACTTGTGGCGTCAACTGCGGCTTCAACTCCGGACCGACAAATCCCACGACCATCGCACTGCCATCAGCCAACTTATGAATCTCAAACGCATTGGCGGCCGGCGCTTCACGTTCCAGCGGAACATCCGGACTCTGGGTCACTAAGGCCAACCCTAAAAACTGCGGCGTCGCAAACCCAAAGCGATTTACCGGGGCAAGGGAGAATCGCGTATGTGGCGCATCGGCGCCCAACTCGGTCACTCCAGTCTTGGCACGAAGCTGCTTCCGCAACTCCGCCTCCGATCCCACTGTATCGATAAACACGGCCGCTGGCGCTGCCTTCTGTGACGGCAACACTTCCATCTTGCCGCCACCGGGTCCGCCCGGCCCGCCGCGAGCCGCTTCAAGCTGCGATGGAAGCACGGCCGTCAGGCACACACCTGCCAAAACCGAGACAAGCGACAACGATGCGGTTCGGGAAACAAATCTGGACAACATGGTGTTTCGTTCGCTCCTGTAGCAACAACGTACCGCTCTTCTTTATCAAGCCGGACGGGTCCGACGCAATGGGCTGACACGTTGGGGATGGTCACCGCCGTGCGGGGTTGATTGGAGACGGCAGGGCGCAGGGATTTACCGCCGCATTGCGGGGAGCAAAATCCGCCACGCCTCTACGGGCGTCGAGTTGAATGAGGCAGCAGTCCTGCAACATGACTTTCAGCTGACGACGCCCTCGTTGCACCCGAGACTTCATACCGGACAATGAGAGGCCCATCCTGGATGCCGCGGCCTGTTGAGTCAAACCTTCCAGCTCCACGAGCCTGATGGCTTCACGATAGTCAGGGGAAAGCTGTTCCATCATCGGGCGGAGACAACCGGCGAGCTGCGCAGACAGCTCGCCGGTCTCACCTCCCTGTTCGATCGCAGGCAGCTGCGCTTCAACGTCAGCCGCAAGCCCGACCACTACCTCTCTCCGGCGTTGCGGTGCCCGATAGTGATCGATGATCGCATTGCGAGTCATTTGATAGATCCAGGGCAAAACCCGGTCTGGATCTTTTAGCTCGCTAATTTTTTCATGGATCCGGAGAAACACTTCCTGGAGAATATCCTCCGCATCCGCCTCAATCGCGACTCGTCTAGAGATAAATGCACAAAGACTCTCCCGCACCTCTCCCCACAAATCCTGCGCTGCATGAGTCACGTTCGCTCCTCTCCTACGTTTGTCGAAACGTTACACGCGACTACGATGCCGTGCAAGCTGACCCAATACTTGGGCGGGAGGGGAGACAGCACCCAGTCTGACTGAGCGGGCCGTCCACCTCCAACTGCTCGAGCACGGTGAAGACTTCCCAGGCATTGCCGTCCGGATCAGTGAACCAGAGCTTGTCCTGTCGGGCAAAACAACACGTCGTGTTCTCGTCCACCCTCTCGAGCACCCCTACACCCTGGAGCCGCACCTTCCACTGCGCGATCTCATCACGCGAGTCGACCTCGATGCCGAGATGGTCCACTGAGCTGATCTTGCCAGTCGACGATACAAGCGAGAGATTCAGCGCTGGGGTGCTCAGGTCAAACTTTGCATAATCCACAGTTTGTTTCTGAGGCGGAATACCGAATACTTTTTGATAAAACTCAACGGATGACGGGACGTGCCGTACATCGAGTGATACATGAGGCCTCATGGAAACCTCCGTGATTGAGAGATAGGAGCCGATTCTCCCGCTCACTTGTACAGACGGAGCCCATGGGAAAAAGACGCAACTCGACAGACGAAGAGATCCTGCAGGCGAATCTTTGCGATGCCAAACTCAACGCCAGGTGTATCTATTGTGGCTTGATAGACGATGTGGCTGGGGGACTAGGAATCGAACCTAGGTAGCCGGCTCCAAAGGCCGGCGTCCTACCGCTAGACGATCCCCCAGCGCGGTACGAAAGCGAATGGCAGATCTTGAACGAGGTGGAGATTTTCGGCTTGCGAACTGGACATCGAACCTAGCCAATCAGCTCCAGAGACTGGCGTTCTACAACTCAATGATCCTCCTCGGCGCACCATTACTGGAGCCTGGAGAGAGAGTTTTTGGCTGGGGGACTAGGAATCGAACCTAGGTAGTCAGATCCAGAGACTGACGTCCTACCGCTAGACGATCCCCCAACCGACGCACACAGTAATATACGGATCGTGATTTCGTCAAGATCGACGCGAATTTATTGATAGAATTCGGCTCATGACGCCGTGGCTCGTTCAAACCCTTGCCCAAGGCGGAAGAGGGTCCGATCACGGCCCAGGACCTCCATAACCTCAAATAGCCCAGGGCTGGCGGTCCTGCCGGTCAAAGCCACGCGGACCGGCTGAGCGATCTGGCCCATCTTAATACTTTCTTCTTCGACAAATTTCTTGAACGACTCTTCCCACACTTGCTTCGAAAAAGTGGGGAGCGCCTCAAACCGTGCGAGCAACTTGCCGAGCACTGGCGCGATGGCCGAGGTGAGAAATTTCTTGGCAGCCTCTTCTTCGAGGACGACCGACTCGCCAAAGTAGGGCCGGACCCAGTCCACCATCTCAACCAGGGTCTTTGCCCGTTCCTTGACCAACACCACCAACTGCGCCAGCCATTCCAGCGACACGCCCCTGACCTGTTCCTGCAACCCGGCTGCCTCCAGCAATGGAATTAAGGCTTGCGCGACCTGGGCCGGCGGACTGGTCTTGATGTATTCGGCATTGATCCAAAGCAGCTTGTCGGCATTGAAGACAGCCGCCGAGGTCTGCACATGCTTCCAGGAAAACTTTTCAATCAGCTCCTGCCGCGTGAAGAGTTCCTGGTCCCCATGCGACCACCCAAGCCGCACCAGGTAATTCACCATGGCCTCGGGCAGATACCCCATGTCTTTGTAGGCTATGATGGACGTGGCACCGTGACGTTTCGACAACCGGGTCTTGTCGGATCCAAGGATCATCGGCAGATGCCCGAACTGCGGAACCGGAAACCCGAGCGCCTGGAAAATCGGCACTTGGCGTGGGGTATTCGTTAAGTGATCGTCCCCGCGAATCACATGGGTGATGTGCATCAACGCATCATCGACCACGACGGAAAAATTATACGTGGGATACCCGTTCGAACGGAGGATGATCAGGTCATCAATGACCGTATTCTCAAAAACGATCCGGCCCTTGATCAAATCATCGACAACCGTCTGGCCCTCCTGAGGCGCCTT
>JBEBHO010000049.1:0-5688 GCA_040081095.1 Nitrospira sp. | reverse complement strand
GCCGAGGCTTTGGGGAAAGTCAGAATGCCTGAGAACGACAGATAGAATCCCAGGTCGAGTGCATCCTTCGCGAGTGTCGCATCTCCTGAAAAGCAGTGAAACACCCCGCCGACTTCCGACGCCTTCTCTTCTTGTAAAATCGCCACCGTATCCGCGTCGGCTTCCCGCGTGTGGATGATCAGAGGCAGCCGAAGTTCGTGCGCGAGCTGAATCTGTTCCCGAAACCGGTCGCGCTGTTCCTTCGGCGACGAGTGATTGTAGTGATAGTCCAGCCCGATCTCGCCATAGGCCACGACTTTCCGATTCTTGGCCAGCCGGCGGAATTCGTCGTACCAGGTGTCCTGAATGTGCTTCACTTCGTGCGGGTGGACGCCGATGGAGGCATAGACGAAGGGGTGCTGGTCGGCCAGCGCGACGGCGGATTGGCTCGTGGAAAGATCGCAACCGATGGTGATGAAATTATCCACGCCGGCTTCGCGCGCGCGGGCGATCATGGCGTCACGGTCGTCGTTGTAGCGGGCGTCGTCGAGGTGCGTGTGGGTATCAATGAGCATGGCGCACAGATCCTATCATGCTTGATATTGTGGTGACGAGTCTGGTCCGGTTGTCGTGGAGGCGCTTGACATTCGTTTTGCTTCGGTGTTAAATGCAAGTCACTTGCAATTGGATTTCAGCGAGATGATCGAATCGATTCTTGAAAAACTCAGGGCGGGTGGAAAGAAGCTCACCAAGCCGAGAAAGGCGCTCCTCGCCGTTCTGGAGCAGAGTGCGTTGCCGATCACGGCGGCCGACATCCATGAGCGCCTGAGAACCTCCCATGTGCCCGTCGATCTCGTGACGGTCTATCGGAACCTCGCCATGCTCCAGGAGCTGGGGCTTGTCAATCCGGTGGGGCTGCACGAAGGGCAGATGCGCTACGAAGTCCATCATGGACGGGCGCATCATCATCACATTCAATGCCGTGGCTGTGGCGAGATTGCCGACCTGATGCTCTGCCCGCTAAAGAAGCTGACCGAGCTGGTCGAGCGGCAGACGAAGTTTGCTGTAGAAAGTCATGCCTTGGAGTTTTTCGGCTGGTGCCCGCAATGTCGATAAAGCAATTCGCTACATACGGCAGTCGGTGGGCACTAATCGCCACCTATGTCTTGTTGGTATTCACACTCCAACCTCTGCTACTCGACCACGCATTTGCAGCGGGCTCGTCGCATGAGCATTCCGACCAGGACGTCTGTGCTTGGCTGGATCATGCGGCTAGTGCCGGATTGCACTCCGTTGCGCCCCCGATTGTCCTTCTTCACATGGTTACCTCCTGCCCCTCGTTCTTTACCGCCCCCGTTCACGTCACAACGCGACTCCACGACCCTGTCCGCGGTCCCCCTGTTCTCATCTAATCCGTTCGTCCTGTTGCCGTAGATTCTTCGCACGCATTTTGTGCAGGAGAGGATCGGGCGTCTGTCCGTTCGTCCTCCTGTCGAGCGGGCGCTCAAGGGGTTGGGCTGTTCTCCATGACTGATGGGGAACGGTGCCCGATTCTCTCCTGCAGAAGGTGCATGGAAAGCGGAATCAGTGCCATCACGAGTGGAGGAGGAATATATGCCGACGTCTGAAGCAGATCTGGTGCCTGTGACCGTACTGACTGGGTTTCTCGGGGCAGGGAAGACGACGCTGTTGAACCGGATCTTGACCACCGCGCACGGCAAGCGCGTGGCGGTGATCGTCAACGAGTTCGGGGAAGTCGGGATCGACAATCAACTGGTGATCGGCGCCGACGAGGAAATTTTTGAAATGAACAATGGGTGCATCTGCTGCACCGTCAGGGGCGATTTGATCAGGATCATTGGCAACCTCCTGAAACGTAAGGATCGTTTCGACTACATGGTGATCGAAACGACCGGGCTGGCGGACCCGGCTCCGGTGGCGCAGACGTTCTTTGTCGATGATGAAATGAAGCGGCGGCTGTCCCTGGACGGGATCGTCACGGTCGTCGATTCAAAGCATATCTGGGAGCACCTCGATACGAGCCCGGAAGCCAAAGAGCAGGTCGCATTCGCCGACGTGATCCTTTTGAACAAGATCGACCTGGTTCCTGCCGGCGAAGTTGACCGGTTGGAGGCGCGGATCAGGGCCATCAACGTCATGGCGAAGATCCATCGGACGAAGGATGCGCAGGTCGAGATCAACCAGCTGTTGAACATCGGGGCGTTCGATTTGAGCCGCAAGTTGGACATCGATCCCAACTTTTTGGGCGAAGACGCGCATCAACACGATCCCAGCGTCTTCTCTGTGGCTCTGGTCGAAGAGGGCGTCGTGGACGAAGGAAAAGTGAACGACTGGTTCCGCGAGGTGCTCTCGACGATGGGGACGAAGATCTACCGGATGAAAGGCATCCTGAATGTCGAGGGTCGCGATCATCGGTTCGTCTTTCAAGGCGTCCATATGCTCTTCGACGGCAAAGCCGATCGGGCATGGAAAGCCGGCGAGCTGCGCAACAATCAACTGGTCTTCATTGGTAAGGATCTTGATCGGGATGCGCTGACCAAAGGGTTTCGGTCATGCCTCGTCTAGCGAAGTCTAAGCCCACGGTCACGTTGAGGCCGGTCGGCTATGCCCGTCTGGATGACTATATCCATCGCGTGGCGTTCTCGGCCGATGGAACGAAGCTGGCGGCCTGCTCGGCGTCGGGCCAAGTCTCCATCTGGGAGGTGCCGTCACTCAAGCCGGCCGGTCAGTTCGCTGGGCATCGGCAGTCGGCGCAGGCGCTTGCCTGGCATCCTACGCGGTTGGAGCTGGTGACCGGCGGGCAGGATGGAGTCGTTGCAATCTGGGATCCGAGTACCGGCGGCGCTCTGGCCACAGTGGAGGTAGGCGGGCAGGGAGACTGGGTCGAGAATCTCGCCTGGTCGCCAGATGGCAAGCGTCTCGCGGTGTCCGCAGGGAAGCGGTTGCGACTCTGGGATTGGGCCGCTATGGAGGGGCTGCAACTTGTGGGAGAAGTCCCGGCACATAAGACGACCATCTCCGCACTGGCCTGGATGCCCCGCGGCGGCGGAATCCTGTCGGCCTGCTACGGCGGGGCCTGGCTGTGGAAGCTGGGCAGCGATAAGCCGGTGCGTCCCTTTCCTTATGACGGGGCGCTATTGTCGATCGCAGTGAACCCAAACGGTGAGTATCTCGCTTCGGGAAACCTTGACGGATCGGTTCATCTCTTTCGCACGGACAGCGAGCAGAATTGGCATATGTCGGGGTATCCGATGAAGGTGACCTCTGTGCGGTTCGACCATGATGGACAAAATCTGTTTACGGTCTCCGGCCCCGCCCTCGTCGCTTGGAGCATGAA
The DNA here is from genome assembly GCA_040081095.1 of Nitrospira sp. Classification (GTDB taxonomy): domain Bacteria; phylum Nitrospirota; class Nitrospiria; order Nitrospirales; family Nitrospiraceae; genus Nitrospira_D. The sequence goes on along the minus strand of JBEBHO010000049.1, from coordinate 2,351 downwards.
GAAATTTGAGGGGACCGGCGGCCGGTTGTTCAAGGGGCATCTGGGATGGATTCGGGAGGTCGCCTGTCATCCCTCTCGTTCGATTGTGGCGACGGCCGGTGAAGACGGTCTCGTGTGTTTATGGGAGCCGAAGACGGCGAAGCCGATTCTCAGCCAGGAAGTGAACAGGTCGGGTGGCCTTTCCTCGGTCGCCTGGAGCTCGAAAGGTACGTGGCTGGCGACCGGTACCAACGACGGGGTCGTGTCGTTGTACTCGGTGGAAGGGATCGGAGGCTGAAGATGAACCTGTTCGGAGGGCGCCGCACGATCGATTTGGAACAAGCGGAGCGCATTAAAAGCTGGGTGCGTACGACCTGGGCGCTGTCCGACGACACGACTGTGATGGTGACGGAATTGGAGTGCCGTGAACCTGGTTGCCCGCCGATTGAAACCGTCATCGCGCTGCTCGAAGGCCCGGGGAAGACCACCCAGCACAAGATCCACAAAACGGCCGCTCAGGTGACTCAGTCGGATGTTAAGGCGTTGGCGTCAGCGTCAGGAGGGGATCCGCACCATGTCCATTAAGGCCGCGCGAGTCAGAGTCTCCGGCTCCCCGATCTATGTGATCGCCGGATTTCTGGGCAGCGGGAAAACAACGCTGCTGAAACGGGCGCTGGCTCATGAATTGGATCGTGGCGTGAAACCGGCCGTGCTGATGAATGAATTCGGCGAAGTCGATGTGGATGGGGCCGTCCTGCACGAACATCCCCGATCCAAAGACATTGAACTGCAGTCGCTGCTGAGCGGGTGTATCTGTTGCGATCTCTCCGGTGAATTCAGCGACAAAGTCGGGCATCTCGTGCGGCATTCCGGCGGAGCGCCGTTGTTTATCGAGACCACCGGACTGGCCGACACCGGCCAAGTGGTCACCGGCGTCGAACGGGCGTTGTCCTCTGACGCACAGATCGGCGAAGCCGCGCACTTGGCCTCCGTCATCGTGCTGGTCGATGCGCCCAGATTTCTGAAGCTCGGCGCCTATTGGCCTGCTGCAGATCGTCATCTTTGTCAAGCCGATACGATCATTCTGAATAAGTTGGACCAGATCGCGCCCGACCAAGTGCCGGTCGTTGAGCAACGGATCCGGGCTGCGAATCCCACGGCCCGGGTGCTGCGGGCCGTCCACGCCGATGTGAAAGTCCCGCAGTTGCTCAATGCGGCGCCCGCGCGCCGGGCCCCTGTCGTGACCGACGGCGTCATCAAGGATTCAGCAGCCGGTTATCAGAGCGGCAGTTTCCGGCTCACCTTGCCGGTCGATCCTGCCCGCATGGAAGCCTGGTTGGAGCGGTACGTGCGATCGGTCGTGCGGCTCAAGGGATTTATTCGGGTGGCGGGGAAGACGGGGTTGCACGAGGTGCAATGGATCCTGGGTTCGTTCTCGGTGACGCCCTATATCGGCCGCAGACAATCCCACGCCAAGATCGTGGTGATCGGCCGGCGGGTAGCCTGGCAACGGTTTCTGGAGAGGCTTGAGCAGTGTCTGGTGCGGACGAAGCGCCGAACTGCGCGCCGGCGTCGGGCCGGGAAGAAGGTCTCGCGATGAGGGAGGGACGATCATGACATCAATGGCCGATAGGGCGCAGCCCTTGGTCGACGATCCGGCTGCGCGCCTGCTGATCAAGGATGCGCACAGTCGCATGTATAAATGGCCTGCCGGCTTTCAGGGCTATCGGGCGCAGGTGGTGTTGAATGACGAGGGGCGACAGTGGGCCGGGACGGTCAGCCTGGTTCCCCGGAAGGACACCACCGTGACTTTGCCGGGCGCCGATCCCGCACTGGAAGAATGGGTTCGGGAGCGGCTGTGGACCCAGGGGATGCACCTGGCCTTTACGCCGTTCGAAGAGGGCGACGGAAAGTATGTGCTGTCGTTCGACCCGGAGGAGGATCCTGTCGTCCCGCATCCGCGCGGCCGTCGGGTCTTGCTGACCGGAGGCCGGCTGGATTCGTGGTATCGCATTCTGAATCATCAATATACCCAGATTGGACGCATCACACCGATGACGGAACGGCGGGTCAACACGATAGAACGGTACGAGACGACCCCGGACGGCAAGCAGTATTCCAGCCACTACGTCATGACGTATTTCACGCTCGACGGGCGATCGGTCATCGGGATGGAGAGTTACGTCAACGACTATACCGACGTGCAGGGCATTTGGCTGCCGCTCCGGCGACGCGTCTCGTTCGGCGAACAGGGACTGGTCAAGACCAGAGTGATCGAACTCTCGGCGCACGAGGTGCTGCCGTGAGCGATGACCCCGGCGATTCCCGGAAGTTCGTCCAAGCCGGTCATGATCGGGGGGTGGGGGAAGGGG
>JBEBHO010000223.1:0-5694 GCA_040081095.1 Nitrospira sp. | reverse complement strand
ATTGTTCGGGTTCGAGCGGGGCGCCTTTACCGGTGCCAACCAGCGCAAGCTGGGGCTGCTCGAAAAGGCCGAGGGCGGCACGTTGTTCCTCGATGAGATCGGAGACCTCGATCTTTCCATGCAGGCAAAACTATTGCGCGTGATCCAGGAGCGCTCATTCCGGCGCCTGGGAGGGACCGATGATATTGGCGTGGATTTCCGCTTGATCACGGCCACGAACCGGGACCTCAAGAAAGAAGTGGGGCGCGGAGCCTTTCGCGAGGACCTGTATTTCCGACTCAATGTGGTGTCGTTCGAATTGCCGCCGCTGAGAAATCGAGTGGAAGACATCTTCCCCCTGTGCCAGCGCACGCTCGTTCGATTCGCGCAGGAGTTTGGCAAGCAGGTGCCGGAGCTGGATCCTGAAGCCCGCACGCTGCTGGAGCGGTATCACTATCCGGGCAACATCCGTGAGCTTCAGAATATTCTTGAACGGGCCATGATCTTCTGTCAGGGACGGACGCTGATGGCAAGCTCCCTGCCGTCGGAGCTGCGCGAAGCAGGCAGGCATGTCGCGGTCACGACGGCGCCGGGACCGGAGCCGGTCGTTCGGGTCGAGATGAAGCTGGGGCAGCAATCGCTGGCGGATGTGGAAGGCGCGATTGTGGAAGAAGTCTTGCGGCTGGCGGATTACAACAAGACGCTAGCGGCAAAACATCTCGGGATGACCCGCTTTGCCTTGGATCGGCGCCTCAAAAAAACCCACGACGAGTAGCGCCTGCTTCTCTTGCGCCATGGCGGGCTTTAATCAAAGCCCTGGGATTGGTAAAGGCAAATTATGGCGAGGGTGCTGAGGAACGATTATCCTTTCATCGTCATGGTCATGGTGATTGGGCTGGTCGGTAGGGTTACGTTGTTATGCCAGATGTTTGACCTCAAATTCATTGCTGGATACGGGGGGCAAGACTAGGTCGAGGCGCTTGGCGAGCCGAATGATGACCGTGTTGATTCCGGACTCGGCATCAAGCTGGGTGAAAAATTCGTCAACTTCGATGCCCAGAATGCTTTGGAGCCGGTCGCGTAGCTGGGCTTCTCCGGAGCGGAATGCTGCTGTGTGCATCTGTTGCAGTTGAGCTCTGCCTTCAGGCGACTGCGCGAGTAGTTGCTCTGCCGGGATCGGGCGGCGGGGAGCGAGAGTGACTTCAATCACATTATCGATCATCTGAATGCGGACATGGGAATAATGCAATTCAAGATAGTCCCGATGGAAGTTCAAGACCGCCAGCATCACCAGGTATTCCACCTCCGCTTTAATTGTGGTTGCAGCGGGAACCATCTGTCTTGTCTCCATAGGGTCAACTGATCCGTCTACCGGTGTCGGGGGGGCGAGTGAGCTGCTGAGCCAGTCATCCAGAAAAGCCTCTTGTTCCGAGGATAAGGCTCAGGAGGCATGCTGATGCGGCGGCATCAAGGCGTGCGCCGTCATTTGCCGGAAAACCGGAACATGCGTTCCTATAGCCGGATTGCTGAGGCGCCCATAAGCGCCTCAGCGTGCACTCTCTCCACCGCCGGCTGGATGTCTTGCTAAGGCGCCGCTGCGAAAGGTACGCCCCCTCGCAGCGGCAGCCAAGGGGATAAGGCTAGTAGGCCTTGCTGAATCCGGCTTCGCCGTCGTAGTTCCACAGCTTTTGAGCGGCAGACCACCACCAGCCCTTCTTGGTCAGTGCGTCCAGGAACGCATTGACATCTGCGTCCTGCACGTCCTTAGTCGCCATGAACCGGCAGCGGTACCAATTGACCTGCAGCAAGTCGGGGCTGACAAATCCCGGCCAGACTTTCGTGCCCCGGTTGGAAATAAACTCACATTTAAACGCCCCAATGTCATCGAACTTCGGGATGCCTTTCTCGGTAATGATATACATATCGATCCCGACCAGTTTGATCTCTTTCTTTTTCTTCGTCGCTTTAGCTACTTCTGTAAATGTTGGCATGGGATTTCTCCTTGTTCAGTCTGTGTTCTCAGGCTCAGGCCTTCGCATGCATTTTGTCCACGATGGCTTGCGCATATTCGTCTGTGGTCGCCGTTCCACCGACGTCGTATGTGACATGTTTTCGTTCGTCGAGGACCGCGAACATCGCCTTTGTAATCCGATCGGCTGCCGCTTCCTCCTTCAACCACCGCAGCATCATGACGCCAGAGACCAGCACGGCTGAGGGATTGACCTTCTTCATGCCGGCATACTTCGGCGCTGAGCCATGGACCGCTTCGAAGATCGCGCAGCCGTCGCCCACGTTGGCGCCCGGCGCGAAGCCGAGACCGCCCACCAGTCCGGCGCAGAGATCCGTCAGAATGTCGCCGTACAGATTCGGGAGCACCAAGCAATCGAACTGTGCCGGATTTCTCACGAGCTGCATGCAGCAATTATCGACAATGATATCGCCGGACTCGATGTCAGGATACTTCTTGGCCACCTCTCTGAAGGCATCGAGAAAGAGGCCGTCGGTCATCTTCATGATGTTGGCCTTGTGGACACAGTAGATTTTCTTGCGTCCATTGGCCTTGGCCCACTTGAAGGCAAAATCGGCAATACGATAGGAGCCTGGCCACGTAATGACTTTCAAACATTGCGCGACCTCATCGGATACCATGTGTTCGATGGCGGCGTAGCAGTCTTCGGTGTTCTCACGGAAATTCAGAATGTCGATCTTATCCCAGGGCCGCTTGAGCACCGGGATCAACTTCGCCGGCCGCACATTCGCGTAGAGATCGAAGACTTTACGGAGTGTCACGTTCGCGCTCTTGTGACCGGTCCCGATCGGCGTTGTCGTGGGACCCTTGAGCGCCACCTTGTTCTTGGCAATGTTCTGCACCGTCTTATCCGGCAACAGCGTGCCATATTTCTCTAGACAGTCGAGACCAATGTCTTCGTACTCCCATTTAATGTTGACGCCGCTGGCATCAATGACCGTCCGGACCGCTTCGCAAATTTCCGGACCAGTACCCTCTCCCGGTAACATCGTCACGACATGCTGTGTACCCATTGAACAACCTCCCTTAAGCAGCAAGGGGGATCGGACCATCCGTTCCCATGACTAGTCATGATTGCAAATCAGATTCCAGACTGACTGATGGCCGCGCGGTGAACGGGTGGTCGAAATTACTCAGAAAATGCACGGTTCCGAAGGGTCAGGAGTTCGCGTGGGGTGCACGTTGTCCTGAAGGCAAGGGAATGTCCGTGCACCGACACACGGGCTGCACGGAACGCTGTGCGTCATTGCTCGCTGAAGTTCAGCGCTACGGTATTCCTGCTGACCGAAGCCGAGATCGCAAACCCTATTTATTAGCCAAGATATTGATGCGATGGGCCAGACAGCCAGCGCTAAATCCGTTATTGATGCTCACGACCCCCACGCCGGAGGCGCACGAATTGAGCATGGTCAAGAGAGGGGCGACCCCGCCAAAGTTGGCCCCGTAACCGATGCTCGTTGGGACCGCGATGACGGGACAGTTGACCAGTCCGCCGACGACGCTCGGAAGCGCCCCGTCCATACCGGCCACCACCACCACGACACGGGCCTGCATGAGCCTGCTATGACGGGCAAGGACTCGATGCAACCCCGCCACCCCCACGTCGCAGATCGTCTCAACCCGGCTCCCCAAGACTTCGGCCGTGACCCGGGCCTCTTCCGCAACCGGGGTGTCGGCTGTGCCGGCGGTGACGATCACTACATCTCCGCTTGGCCTCCGTGTTGGGTGACAGACCGTGAGGGCGCGGGACATCTCGTGATAGACGGCCCGGCGATTCAAGCGCAGCAAGGCCCGTGCGACCTCGGGTGCAACGCGAGGCACCAGGAGATGCTGGTGCTGAGCCAGCAGCTTGCGCGCAAGGCTGACAATTGCTTGTTGGGTTTTTCCGTCGCAGAGCACGACGGGCGGAAATCCCTGCCGTGCGGACCGCAGCAGACCCTGAGAGGCGCCATCGCCGCTCTCAGGGGGCTTCTGTGAGCGTACCGTAGCAGCTGGTGTGGATTTCCTTATCATCCCATCAGACCTTGTCGTGCGAGGCAAACAGAAAAGCCATCACCTGCTCACCGGTGGAGACGGAAAAATCCGTCAAGACATCCGCCACCTCCATGCCCGTGAGAGTTGCCACTTCCTGGGCCAGGACGTGGCGTTGTTGCGCAAACAGAGTCCGATACAGCTGCTTCACCAACGCCCGGCCTTCTTCTGTACGGATGAGCTTCTGTTCAGCCGTTGGGAGCACACCGTGTGACCGCACCACCATCATGTCGGGCATATCGGGGGCTATGTGTACGCGAATGTGCTCGGCAAAACTTCCTCCCATGAACTCCAACTGAAACTGGCACACCGCCTTGCGAACTGCCGCTGTCAGGGATTCCTGTTGCTGTATTGACTCGTTATGCATCATCTCAAATGGCCCCCCCCTCCAAGAGTAGATTCTCTAGGATGGCCGTGCTTGTCCCTGTTGGGACTCTGTCGTGAAGGCGTGACAGCCGTCAGTTGAACGGTACCGCACCGCGTCGCAGCCGGTCCATGATCGCCAGACCGAGGCCCTGATCCTCGCAGGGCACGGCGTACAGACGGTCAAGGCCTAGTGCGTCCAGCCGACGCAGTGCGGCGAATAAATTTCGCGCAGCTTCCCGCAGATCGCCGGACGCCGAGAGCACTTCGATCGCACAGAACCTCTCGTCCACGTGGTCCGGGGCCGACATGGCCAGCAGCCCGGCACGCTCATGGGCATGCAGAACGGGTCTGACTTCTGGAGCCGCCAGAACCGTCATTGGAGTGCGGGTTGCGTAATGGCGGGAAAGCTGGCCCGGCGCGACCATCGTCCGGCTAACAGGCGCTCGCACGACCGGGCCAATGACTTTCCGGAGCGCTGCGAGCGTGACGTTACCGGGGCGCAGGAGTTCCGGCCAGGTTCCGGTCATCGAAACAACGGTGGATTCCATCCCGAGCAGGCACGGTCCCCCGTCGAGAATCATGTCGACGCGATCGACGAGCCCATCCACGACATGTTGTGCGCAGGTCGGACTGACGAAGCCGAACGGGTTGGCGCTGGGGGCGGCAATCGGGACGCCTGCCTCCCGGATCAACGCCTGTGCCACTGGATGGGCGGGCATCCGAATCGCGACAGTGGGGAGGCCGGCCGTTACGAGATCGGGAACGGCCGCGCGCTTTGGCAGCACGAGCGTCAGCGGACCTGGCCAGAATACGTCCATGAGCCGATGATCGCGCGCCGATACGGACGGTGCTAGTGACTCCAGCGCCGCCCGGTCCGCGATGTGCACGATGAGGGGGTCGAAATGGGGCCGCTGCTTGGCTTCGAAGACGCGCGCCACCGCCTCTGGATTCAGCGCATTGCAGCCGAGCCCGTATACCGTTTCAGTTGGAAAGGCGACGAGGCCGCCATTCCTGATCACACCGGCGGCCAGCCGAATTGACTCGGGATTCGACGCAGGAAGTATTTTAGCCGCTGCCATTATGATGCCCGGCGAGAGGGGGTGAGTGGATGTTGCGCCAGCGCACCAATTGTGGCACCGTTCAATCGCATGAAACCCCCTCGGTTCATCTTGTACGCCCCACGGTTTGCATTATTGACTCGTGCTGGCATCAGGCCGGTTATTGTCCCAATAGCCTTTGTCGGGGAGCCCCTTCGCCTCGATGGTAAACTGCCCGGCTTCAATGGTGAG
>JBEBHO010000061.1:0-5724 GCA_040081095.1 Nitrospira sp. | reverse complement strand
TAGTCCGTCTTCCCCAGCCAGAGCGCGCCGAGAAGCAGCGCCGCCCCGAGCACCAGGACAAACGATCCGACAAGGACATAATTCACCTTTGGTTCCATCCCAACACCCTTCAGGAAATTGCGAAGCATTGTCCTTGGCTTGTTTCGTTCATTTGGTTTGTCTGGTTTGTTTGGTCCATCTTGTTGGCCTGGATTCTCTGATTAAACGAGATGAACTAAACAGACCAGTAAACAAGACAAACCACCTCACACTCTCACGTTCCATGACGCCTGCTCGGTCGCCGCCCGCCCGCGAGGACCATGGAAGTATTCACGGATCACGGGGTCCTCAGCTTGCGACAATTCCTGCATCGTTCCCACCCCCAGCACGGCCCCGTTCCCCAACACCGCCACGCGGCTGGCGATGCGCCACAGCGAATCCAGGTCGTGCGTCACCATGACGACGGTCAACCCCAACAGCCTTTTCAACGACAACACCAGATCGTCGAATCCCGCCGCGATGATGGGATCTAACCCGGCCGTCGGTTCATCGAGAAAGACGAGTTCCGGGTCCATCACAATCGCCCTGGCCAGCGCGGCCCGCCGTCGCATCCCGCCGCTCAGTTCATTGGGGAATTTCGTCGCACTGTCAGGCGGGAGTCCCACCATCGCAATCTTCGCGACAACAATGTCCTGGATCAACCGCGGGCTGAGCGACGTATGCTCCCGCAAAGGGACCGCCACATTTTCAGCCAACGTCAGAGAGCTGAATAGCCCGCCCTGCTGAAACATGACCCCGAACCGCCGATGGATGGGCTTGCCGTCATAGTCCTCCAACTGCCGACTGTCGATGCCGAAGAGACGAATCGATCCGGATGTGGGTGTGAGCAGCCCCACAATTTCACGCAAGAGCGTCGATTTGCCGCAGCCATTGCCGCCGGCAATGGCAAAGACTTCGCCCCGCCGGATCGACAGGCTGATATCCGCATGCACCACCGCCGCTCCGAACTTGGTGGAGACATGTTCCACTTCGATCACCGGCGAGTCGTCCTTCAAGGCAGGCGACATCAGAAGACACCTTTCTTGTCAGCCCATATGCCCATCAAAGGTCCCACCAATTCAGGAGGATCGAGCAAATTGCGTCGAAGACGATCACCAGAAAAATCCCCTGCACGACACTGATCGTCGTGTGCCGCCCGACATCGTCTACGCCACCCCGGATTTGAAACCCCTGGTAACAGCCGACCAGCGCAATGAGCATGGCAAAAATCGGCGCCTTGGCGATGCCGATCAGAAAATGCCGGACAGCCACGGATTCCTGAAAGCGCGAGACAAACTCCGTAAAGCTGACATTTAACTGGCTCGACGCAATGAGCATGCCCCCGAATACCCCCAACACGTCAGCATAGACCGTGAGCAGCGGAACGGCAATCATCAGCGCCAGCGTCCGCGGGAGCACCAGCAGACCCATCGGTGAGATCCCCAGCGTCCGCACCGCATCCAGTTCTTCCGTCACCTTCATCGTGCCGATCTCCGCCGCGTAGGCCGACCCCGAGCGTCCGGCGATCAGAATTGCCACGATCAATGGAGCGATTTCACGCAAGAGCGAAATACCGACGAGATCCACGATGAAAATGTTGGTGCCGAATTTGCGCAACTGTTCCGCGCCTTGATACGCAATCACGACCCCGACCAGAAACGTCAGCAAGCCGGTAATCGGCAGCGCATTGACGCCGTCCATATGAAGAATGCGCAAGAGCGAACGCCATCGAATAGTCCGCGGGTGGCGCACCGCATGGATCAACGCCACGGCACTCTCGCCGAGAAACGTCAGGCCGCGAATCCCGGACTCCCGTTGGTGCCAGGCATAGGCGCCGAGCCGTGTGACCCAGCCGTCTCGCGGAGCCGGTCTTCTGGCAGCAACCGCTCTGGCATGACCGTCGATCCGCTCAAGCAGCGCCGCAAATTCCGGTTGCAGCCCTTGAAGCGGCAGCGGCTGCCCGCGGCGACGCCCATCCATCATGGCTGTTTGCAGCAGCACCGCTCCGCCCGTATCCATCGCCGTCACGTGACTTGCGTCACAGGCTGTCACCACTTCCTGCGGCCACCGCAGTGACGTCATCTGCCGTTCGAGATCGGCCAGGTGCTGCAACGTCCATCGGCCACGGCAGTGGATTACATTGTCGGCAATATGGATTGACGCTGGCTCTTCCACGATCCCACTCCGTTCAGCACCGACTTCGGCTCAGCCCTTCTCCATGATTGCCTTCAACTCCGCACCGCTCATGACCTCTCGTTCGAGAAGCATCGTCGCGCCCGCCTGCAGCACGGCTCGCTTGTCGGCCAGCAGTCGCGTGACCCGCGCAAATTGTTCGTCGATGATCCGGCGCACTTCGCAGTCGATTTCGCGGGCAGTCTCTTCCGAATAGTCGCCCTTTTCCTGCGCCATCTGAATCTGGACAAACTGCGGCTGCCGCTCCCGCTCCAGCGTAATGGTACCCAGCTTGTCACTCATCCCGTAGGCTTTCACCATGCTCTTGGCAATGTCGGTGGCCTTCACCAAGTCGTTTTGCGCACCGGTGGAAGCTTCGCCGAAGATCAACTCTTCCGCGATGCGGCCCCCCAGTAACACGGCGATCTTGTTCTCCAGTTCCGATTTCGTCATCAGAAACCGGTCCTCTGTGGGCAGTTGCAACGTGTACCCGAGCGCCGCCACCCCGCGAGGAATGATCGAGATTTTCTGCACCTGGTCCGAGCCCGGCAACGAGATCGCCACCAGCGCGTGGCCGGTCTCATGATAGGCTACCCGTTCCTTCTCCATTTTATTGAGGACCCGATTCTTCTTTTCCAGCCCGGCGATCACCCGTTCCACCGCTTCCTGCAATTCCGAGATCCCCACAAGGTCTTTGCCGCGCCGCACCGCCAGCAACGCCGCCTCATTGATGATATTGGCCAGATCGGCCCCGGAGAATCCTGGCGTCATTGCCGCGATGTTCTCGAGATCTGCGTCAGGACCCAGCGGCACATGCTTGGCATGGACTCGGAGGATAGCGAGGCGGCCGATCTTGTCCGGACGATCCACGACGACGTGACGATCGAACCGGCCGGCGCGTAAGAGCGCGGGGTCGAGTATTTCCGGACGGTTGGTTGCCGCCATCAAGATGACGCCGATGCGCGGATCGAACCCATCCATCTCAACCAGCAATTGGTTGAGCGTCTGCTCGCGTTCTTCATGGGCCATGGGACCCATGCCCCGGGCTTTCCCGAGCGCATCAAGTTCATCGATGAAGATAATGCAGGGCGCCTTCAGCTTCGCCTGTTCGAAGAGATCGCGCACCCGCGCTGCGCCGACCCCCACAAACATTTCGACAAACTCCGACCCGCTGATGCTAAAGAATGTGACCCCAGCCTCTCCGGCAACCGCCCTGGCCAGCAATGTTTTCCCGGTGCCCGGCGGGCCGACCAACAAGATGCCTTTCGGAATCTTGCCGCCCAACCGGGTAAATTTCTCCGGCGTCTTGAGGAACTCAATCACCTCACGGAGTTCTTCCTTCGCTTCGTCGACGCCGGCCACATCGGCAAAGGTCACCTTGATATCGGTCTCGCCATAGATCTTTGCTTTGGATTGCCCCACCTGCATGAAACCACCCTGCGCCTGCCCCAGTCGGCGAATGAAGAAGTACCAAATGGCGCCGAAGATGACGGCCGGTAGAATCCACGACAGCACATCGCGCCAGAACGTCGTTTCGATCACGCCGGTGAACTTCACGCCGTGCTGATTCAACTCCCGCACGAGGTCCTGATCCTCAACCCGAATGGTCGAAAACTGCTTCGGCTCTTTGGTATCACCCTCCGGCTTGAGCTTTCCCGTCAGGATGTGGCTGCTGACGGAGACCTCGGCAACTTTATCGGTGAGGACGAGATGCTTGAATTCGCTGTACGGCAGCTCTTCGATCTTTTGCAGAGCGTTGATGAAGTCATGGACGAGGATCACGGCCCAGATGGCAAGAAAGATGTACCAGATGGAAAAGGAGACTTTCTTATTCACGATTCACAACCCCTTGAACGGTGAGAGCCGCATTCCCGATTCACACTCAGAAACCAGGCTTTTCTCCTATGGACCCTTGCCAAAAGAGTGCAAGCGCAGGGCCTGACTGGCGGTCAGGAGCCAATGGTGCGGTCGGTGGCTAATCCCTTACGATCAACCAGGGGCTCGCATAACGTCACCCCCTCAACAGGGGAGTCTTTCCTCAGGGACCATTTGGAATACTGTAGCAGAACGCGTCAGTCAGAGGATGATGCACCATCCTCTCCAGCAACTCAATGAAGGCTCTTTCTATCCTGAGCTGGCTTTCAGAGACGGCTACTACCCAATGGCGCGAGCGGGGAAGATGCGCTGCACATGGTAGTACAGCAGCGGAATGACGATGAGCGTCAACAGCGTCGAAGCTCCCACGCCGAACAGCAGCGACACGGCTAATCCTTGGAAGATGGGGTCGAGGATAATCACAAACGCGCCGACCATCAGCGCGGCGGCGGTCAGGAGAATCGGCCTGGTCCGGATCGCACCGGCCGTGATGACGGCGTCCAACAACGGCACGCCCGCCCTTTCTTGTAGTTGGATAAAGTCCACCAGCAGAATAGAATTCCGCACAATGATACCGGACAGCGCGATGAAGCCGATCATGGACGTCGCCGTAAAATAGGAACCGGTCAGCCAATGACCGGGCAGAATGCCGATGAGCGTAAGCGGAATCGGTGCCATGATGATGACCGGCGTGAGAAACGATTGGAATTGCCCGACGATCAGGAGATAGATCAGGAGCATCGCCACCGCAAACGCAATCCCCATGTCGCGAAACGTTTCATAGGTGATCTGCCACTCCCCGTCCCATTTCATCGCCAGCTTCTCTTCCGACCAGGGTTGTGACGCGTAGTATTGCTCTACCTGGTAGCCTTCCGGCGGCCGATATTCTTCCAGCTTCTTTCCGACACCGAGCACGCCATAGACGGGACTTTCGGCCTTTTCCGCGCCGGGGCCGCCCACGTCGGCTACAACATAGACCACCGGCTTCTGGTTCTTATGATAGATCGCCTTCTCTTGCGTCGTCTGCTCCACGGTCAGGAGTTCGGAGAGTTGCACCATCCCGCCGGTATTCGTGCGCAAGCCGATCTCGCCGATGTGCTCAAGCCCCGTCCGCTCGGCCAACGGCAGCCGCAACATGATTTGGACCGGGCTCTTTTCCTGTGGGATATGAACCAATCCCACCTTCGTGCCTTCCAGCGCCATCCGCAGCGTATTCACGATTTCTTCTGACGGAATGCCGGCCAGGGCCGCTTTCGCCCGATCAACGGTAAACAGATACTTCACTTGATCCGCTTCGATGTAATCGTCCACATCGACCACACCGGGCGTTGCCTCGAACAGGGCCCGCACCTCTTTGGCTACGGCCAGCTGACGGCCATACTCCGGCCCATAGATTTCTCCGACTAAGACCGATTGCACGGGAGGTCCTGGCGGCACCTCCACCACTTTGACATTCGCGTTGAACTGACGGGCAATGTCTTGCAGCGGCGGACGAATGCGCTGGGCGACTTCGTGACTCTGCGCCTTGCGCGCGTCCTTGGCCACCAGGTTGATTTGCAGGTCGGCCTCATGCGGCTGATCCCGCAGATAGTAGTGGCGAACCAGTCCATTGAAGTTGAACGGCGAGGCCGTCCCCACGTAGGCCTGATAGTCGCGCAC
>JBEBHO010000321.1:0-5750 GCA_040081095.1 Nitrospira sp. | reverse complement strand
GGCTCCCCAGACCACCAGACGAAACCGTTTTGCGCTGGTCCTGAACAGGGCCCCGGCATCAGGCTTCGACGCCATAGTCCGATAGGACGGAGCAAGGACGAGGGAGAGGAAGACCGTTCCTCCAATCCAACTGACCGCCGCGAGAAGATGTATCCACACGAGAGTGACTTGCGACATGATAGACGGGACTCTACGACTTCTGCGAGACGAGCATCAAGGGGGCTGCCGGCTTGAAGCTCAATGGGGCAGTGGTAAGGGCGCGCTGAGCCAAGCTCAGCGCGCTGGAATCCTCCACCTCAGCAGACGGGGGAAGCGGCACAACGCAATTCATGCCCCCCCGTCCGATTAGAACGAAATCCCCGCATAGGGACCGACTTGGAAATAGTCGTTATTCGTATTGGTCATGCGGGAGGTCACGTGGTACCGGGCGTCCATACCCAACTTGATCGCCTTCCAGACCTGATACTCGAATCCCGCACCGAACTGAATCCCCATGTCCAGATACTGTGTCTGATTGGAGGGCGGGCTGATCACATGAAAATCCAGTCCAATCGGGATAATCCAGGGACGAAAGGCGCTCCCCTCCATGAACTTAATCTTCGGTGCGACATTAATGGTCATCATCGTGAGCTGAACTTTGTCATTGGCATTACCCAACGTCGACACCGCATTTGCGGCATTCCTCACTGTCGCCGAGTTGATTCGGTTGAACTGCAAACCGATTTCGCCCAGGACCGAGGTCTTGTCCATCGCGCCCCAGACATCCTTCGACAGCATCAAGTCGAGACCGGCGCCGGCATACCACCCTGCATTGCCGTCATTTGCCCCGTTGGCTCGACCAGTGTCTGCAAAAGTCTGCCCGCCGCGATCGCCGCTGAGACTCATGAACCCGCCTTTGAAAAAGACCTGATTCCCGGCACCGATCTCCTCAGCCCAAACCGGCGATACCGCAGAGGCACCGAGCCCCCCGGCGATGGCAGCTCCGACACACCACATTCCAATGTTCCGTGCGACTGTCCAAACCTGCATGATGTCCCCCTCCCTGGGTCGGTTGCGGAGGATCGAAATGATCCTCCGTCGGCTGCGCTGAATGCGGCTCGCCGGCCCGAGACATCAGCATAGTGAACACACCCTTCACGGGTTCTTTCCCTTACGGCATCAACTGCGACAACTTGGTGCCGCTATTCTCTTTGGCCTCCTGGGCACAACGGAATCCCATCCAATTGATCTTGGTCACAGGATCGGTCCCATTCCGCATGGCGACACGCATGGTGGTGGTGCTGTCCATCCAGCCCCCGCCACGAAAGGCTTTCTGCGTGCCGGTCTCCGGGCCCTTGGGATTGCGGTCCGGCGCCGACTTGTAATAATCCTGGTCGTACCAATCGGAGACCCATTCGGCCACATTGCCGATCGTTTGATGCAACCCATAGGGGCTCACGGCATTGTCGTACTTGTCGACCGAAATGATCGGCGGATAGAGCAGCAACCGCTCCGGACGATCGCGCACGGGACCGGACAGTCCGGTCCGTCCGAAATTCGCTCTCGTCGGTCCGGCGAGCTCCGGGCCCCAAGGAAAGAGCCGTCCATCCGTTCCGCGCGCGGCTTTTTCCCATTCCGCTTCAGTCGGCAACCGCTTTCCCGCCCACTTGCAGTAGGCATCCGCGTCGTACCAGTTCACATGCATGATGGGATGGTGCGCCATGGTCTCCTGGAAATTCCCGCCATCGTAGCGCCAATCCAGCTGGGGCTTCCGGTCGGTCGCCAGGACAAACTTCAAATATTCCAGCGCCGTGACTTCGTACTTGCCGATCTCGAACGCATCCAGGTACACACGGCGCTGCGGGATCTCGCTTCGATAGGCCAAACGATCGGTCTTCTTATCGCTGCCCATGATGAATTCACCGGCCGGGATCAGCACCATCTCTTCTTTCGTCTTCCAGTTGGCCACCCGCTCCGTGGCGATCTTCTTGCCTGCCGCGGTCCACTCCACGACGATGTCCTGGGTATCCAACCCCCACGCCACCTTCGCCATGATCAACAATGCCGCGGTCACTAGGACGACGTTCACCACCCACTCCCATTTCCGAAACGCCTCCACGTCCTTCCGTTCCATAACCCGGCCTCCATTTTTATAGCTGCTAGCCCTCAGCATTCAGCGGTCGACAATGCCCGGAGTTTTCGTAAGCTGATAGCTGATCACTGACGGCTGATGACTCGCGCCTGATTTTGCGCACCGAAATCCTGTGAGATAACTCTTCCTTGTCGGCTCTCCGCCGTTGCGCCCTGCTGACCGCGCCACTTCCGGATCTTCATTCCACGAGCCGCCGCGAAAGACTTTCAACTCGCCCGTCTTCGGGCCTTGCGGATTCTCGTTTATCCCCAAACGGTAGTAGTCCGGATCGAACCAATCGGAAACCCATTCGCTGACATTGCCGGCCAGCTGATAGACCCCGTAGGGGCTCACCCCTTTGTCATATCGATTGATGTTGGCCAGCGGCGGATACTTGGCGCCACGCTTCGACCCGGAATGCGCGATGTTGCTCTTGATCCAGCCGGCCGGCTCATCGCCCCAGGGAAACATCCGGCCATCGGCGCCGCGCGCCGCCGTCTCCCACTCTGCTTCGGTCGGCAAGCGCTTGCCCGCCCAGCGGCAATAGGCATCGGCCTCCTGCCAGCTGACATTGATCACGGGATGCGTCGCCATTTTGTCGGGGAACGGTTTGGCCCGCCAGAACTGCGGCCAGCTCGCGCCGGTGGACAACACAAATCTGAGGTATTCCACATTCGAGACCTCGTAGCGGTCGATCTCAAACGCATCGAGCGTGACCCGGTGCAGCGGCTGCTCTTGCGGCCCTGCCGCAGGATCCTTGCGGGGATCGCTGCCCATGATGAACTCGCCGGGCGGCACCGTGACCATGCCGCCCGGCACGTCCATTGTGGCCATGGACTCGACCTCGTCCAGCGGGGTCCAGAGCGGAGGCTGGGCTGAAGATTCATGATTGGCGTGAGCGACGCTCCAGGCTACGAGGCAAGAGGCAAGGAGCAAGAAACAGGAAAGAACGCTCGCGTACAACACACCGCCCTTCCTTTTGCCTCTCATTCTCTAACCTCTCGCCCCTAGGCTCTAGCCTCTCGCCGTTTAGTATGGCCTTCAGTGATCCTGCATGTGATCCTGCTTGTGCACCAGCGGATCAATCTCTTTTTTCTGCTCCTCAGTCACGTTATAGCGAGTATACGCATGGTCCAGCACTTCGTTGGCGTAGAGACGCCCCGTTGGCGCCGGCACCCCGATTGTGGTCTCGACAGTGGCCTTCGGACCGATGGTGACGGTCTGCTCCGTCGCCTTGCGGATGTAGGGATGCCACACCACCAGCTTATAGGTGCCCGGCGGCACATCCGTCATGGTGAACCGGCCCTGCTCGTCCGTCTTGGCAAAATACGGATTCGAGATGGCCACGCCCCAACTTTCCATATAAGCATGGAACCCGCACTGCATGACGAAAATCCGGCGGCCCTTGCTGAGTTTCACCAGTTCTTTCATCGGCGGACCGGCCATGTGCTTGTGGTACATCCCGGCTTCCGTCCGATCCTTAAAATTGCGCGGGTGCTGCGGATTCATCGGCAGCGGCACATTGAACAGGACGCGCGCGCCTAGATTCGACGTTTCGTAGGCCTGAATGTCATGCATGACCGGATCCATATTGACCACCGTCACCGATTGATCGTCACGTACGACGGTCGTGAACGGCAGGAACAGGCAGTCTCGCGCCTCGATTTGGGGCACGGTCTTTTCAGCAAACGGTTTGCCTTTGTCGATCCCCTCCAGGTAAACCACCACTTCCCGAAACTCCCCGTCGGGCCCAACCTGGAACGGTTGCAGAATGCGCCAGCCCTGCCCGTCGGAAATGCGCCCGCAATAAAACGGGTCGGGCAAGGTGGTGAGGTTGTACCCCTTCGGCTTGGGAACCGTACCCTC
The DNA here is from genome assembly GCA_040081095.1 of Nitrospira sp. Taxonomy (GTDB): domain Bacteria; phylum Nitrospirota; class Nitrospiria; order Nitrospirales; family Nitrospiraceae; genus Nitrospira_D. Next base: position 1,774 of record JBEBHO010000321.1, on the reverse strand, counting down.
CAGCTTCACCGTCCCCGTCAGGGTCCCGCCTTCCGACACCGTGATTTCCTCATAGGCCAGAGCCGGACTCCCCAGAGCCAGCACCAGTACCCCCGCGATGAGCTGTGTCTTGATCTTCATGGTTTATTCTCCGGCCTCCTTCGTCTAATCGAGGTTGAAGTTAAGGTTGAGCGAATTCCCATTATACAGGGATCTCCCTCGCGATCTCAGCCTTCACCTCAGCCCCGAGCATTCTCCTCTAAACACAAGTGGGGGAGCCGCATATAACAGGCAGCTCCCCCACGAGGTGTTACACCATGTCCGCTCCGCTTACTTCATTGCGGTCGGAATGGCTTTCACTGCGGGCTCGACTTCCGCCTGCTTGGCACCCATCCCGTGGGTACCGAGCGGCTGGATCCGTGAATCGCCGGCTGGCAACACACGGAGGTAGCCCCACTGTCCGGACTGCGTGTAGGGCAGCCGGGCGTTAGACCACACGAAATCTCCCACCTGACGATACGGGCCGCCCGCACCGCCACGGATGAAGACATCGAGGACTTCCGATCCGGCATACTCCACGACGCTGATTTGATCAGCACCCGGCATGTACGGCTCGATCGGCCACTCGTGGCCCTCGACACCGAACATTCCGTTCTGCTCGCTGTTCGCACCGATGACATGGATGCGAACGGCATCACCCGCATGCGCCTCGATCAGAGGCGTGATGGGATCCTCGGGTTTATCCACCGCACAGGGCTGGAAGATCTTCCCGAGCGAGCAGCCTTGGGTTTCACGGAACTTGTACGGTTCGGCGCGGTAGTTCACCGACGTCAAACCGGCGACGTTCTGCACATAGGGCATGAACGCGGTTCCGATGATGTTGTCTTCATCCTGGAAGAACAGGGCGACATCGCGATAGTTCCGCTTGCCGGCATTTTCGGACAAGCTGGTATCCACGATGACGTCTGCACGCCAGGTATTCTTCTGCGACACATCGGCACCGGTCACCGGGTCGCGGTACTGCGAGCCCTTCGGACCGACGACGATCGCACCGTACAATCCGTTACGCGGATTGAGCACGATGTTCCCACCATCCCACACCAGCGACGTCGTTTCCTTGTTCGCCGGATGTGCATAGTAGGTGTAGGTCCGGCTTTCGCCAGAGCCCACGGTCTGATCGCCGCTATTGTTGCCGACGTTCAGGCCCTGGCTGTCTTTCGGATCGAAGGCCAATCCAGGCGCAAAGAACGACGCCCGGCTCGCCTTCATCTTGTTCTTCAGATTCACCTTGATGCAATCACCAAGGTTGACGCGCAGCGTCAGCGGATTCGGTGTGACCCCGCTGGCTACCGTCGTGGCTTCCGCTTCGAGCGCGAAGATCTTGCCTTCCGGCATGGTCATTTCGATCTTCCGCTCAAAGTCCACTTCGATCGCATCCGGCGCCTTCGGATTGAGCTTCATCGGGCGATCCAACGCCACCACGCTGAAGTTCTTCACCGGAGCATCAGCCGGACAGACCGAGCTGGGGGTTGCGGGAATCCCGAGGGGATTGGTCCCCCTGGGCAACGGCTTCAGATCCGCCGTTTCCTTATCGAGCACGCGCACGATGCCCCATCCACCTTCGGCGAAGTGTGACGTTCTGCCGTTGAAGTGGATGTAGTCACCGGGCATACCCTGGAATCCGCCCGCCTTGGTCACGAGGTCATACCGCTCGGCGATCCCGACGTGAATCGAGTTCTTCCGGTTGGCATCCGCCGCATACCGTTCCGTGAGGAAGGTGTGGCCGGCGATCGTC
>JBEBHO010000227.1:0-5795 GCA_040081095.1 Nitrospira sp. | reverse complement strand
TTGATCACGGTCCATGCGATGTCGGATGCGCTGACCTTGCCGATTGCGTACAAGGAGCGTATCGCCGTCATTCCCGGAGTCCGGTTGGTGCATTACGGCAATGTGTTCGGCGGTGTGTATCGCGATGCCAAAGAGTCGTTCGGGTCGTTTGCCGAAAATATGACCACGTTCTTCGAGACGTATCCGGAAATCGTCATCGATGAAGACGATCGATTGGCATTTCTTCAGGACCGGCGCGGCTGCATCATCGGGAACAAACTGGCCGCTCGATTCGGCTGGAAGGTCGGCGATGTGATTCCGCTCAAGGGCACCACCTATCCGGGCGACTGGGAGGTGGTGGTGCGCGGGATCTTCCGAAGCACCAATCCGAATATCATGGGGAATGGAGAGCTCTATCTCCATTGGGCTTATGCCAATGAACGGCTGAAGACGGAGGCGCCGGAGCGGGCCGATCAGGCGGGGTGGTATGTCGCCACCAGTGTGCCGGGGGAGCGCGCGCAGCGTGTGGCCGCAGCGATCGACGCGAGCTTTGCGAATTCCTTTGCCGAGACGAGGACCGAGATGGAGCAGGCCTTTATCGCCGGGTGGGTGGCACGGTCGGGGGCGTTGCTGCAGGGTTTGCATTGGCTCTCCGTGGTTATGAACGGGATTGCGGTGCTGGTGCTCATCAATGCGCTGGCGCTGGCGGTGCGCGAGCGCACCAGAGAATACGGCGTGATGAAGACGCTGGGATTTCAACCGCGCCATTTGGTGGCGCTGGTGTTGGGGGAGTCGGTGTTGATTGCCGTAAGCGGGGCCGGCCTTGGATTGGGGCTGCTGTATCCGGCTGCGCGACTGTATGCCGTGATGGTGGCCGGGGGTGGAACCGTGTCGTCGTATGACATGACGTTCGAGACGATCGGAGTGTGTCTGAGCATGATGCTGGCGGTGGGCGTGTGTGCGGCGATGTGGCCTGCGGTCCGTCTGATCCGCATGACGACGCTGGACGGATTGCGGCATCGGGGATAACTTGACGAGGCGACATGGTGTTGTGGGGGGCGTACAGTCTGCGCAATCTCTGGGCGCGCCGCGTGACGACGTCGTTGACGGTGGCCGGCTTAGGGCTCGTGGTCTTCGTGTTCGTGGCGGTCCTGATGCTCACGTATGGGCTGGAACGGACCATGGGGAAGACCGGGGATCCGGCCAACGCCATTCTCTTGAGCAAAGGCGCGCTGTCGGAAATCGAAAGCAGCCTCCTGCGGGACCAGACCAAGATTCTCGCTTCCCAGCCGGAGATCGTGCAGTTGGCCGGTTCCCAGACGGCGGCAGTGAGTGAGATTGCCTTGCAACTGACGGTGCGCAAGCCGAATGAGGGGAGCTTGGCCAGCCTCTCGCTGCGCGGATCTTTCCCCGCGGCCTTCGCTGTTCGGCCGAAGGTGCGTATGACCCAAGGTCGAGTATGGGAACCGGGCACGACGGAAGTGATTGTCGGCGCGCAAGTCGCCAAGCAGTTTCCGGCGGCGCGGCTGCATGAGACGCTGCGGTTTGGTCACCGCGAGTGGACCGTGGTGGGCGTCTTCGAAGCGGAGAGCAGCGGATTTGAATCCGAGGTCTGGGGCGATGCGGAGCAATTCATGGCCACGTTTCATCGCACGGGATTTTCCTCCATGACTGTGCGGTTGGCCCACCCGGAGGCGTTGCCATCCTTCAAAGCCCGGCTTGAGAGCGATCCTCGTTTTAAGATCTCGGTGAAGCGTGAACCGGAGTACTACGAAGGGAAGGCCGAGGGGTTGGCGAGGATGATTCGTGTGACGGGACTGTTTTTAACCGTGGTCTTTAGCATCGGCGCGATCCTGGGGGCGACGATGACCATGTCGGCCTCGGTCGCCCATCGCACGACCGAGATCGGCACGCTCCGCACCCTCGGGTTTACCCGTCTCCATATTCTTCAGGCGTTTCTGCTCGAATCGATCGGGCTTGGTGTCGTGGGCGGCCTGCTGGGTGTCGCGGGCGCTGCCCTGCTGAATTCCGTCACGATCTCCACCGTGAACTGGGATACTGGAACCGAGCTGGTGTTCGGGTTTCAACTGTCTCCCGGCATGGCCGGACAAGGGTTGCTGTTCGCCGTGGGCATGGGGGTCGTCGGCGGGCTCATCCCGGCGGTGCGGGCCGCGCGGCTGGAAGTCGTCCAGGCGTTGGGCGAGAGAACGGTCTAGCCGAGTTCCCGGACCCGTCATCTGTAGCAACGATTGGCAATCGTGAGCGTTCATCGGTAGACAGGGTTTTGACGAACTTCTATAACGTCCTCTCCTAGTTGGAGGGCGTCCCATGCTGGTGCTGGTTGCCGCCTGTTTGTTGTGCAGTAGTCTCCTTTTCAGTCTGCCGGGTTTTGCCCAGGACGTGACGGTCGAACACGTTCTGCGGGCACACGTCTTCAATCGGGCGTTTGAAGGGTTCGCTTTCTATTCCGTCACCATTGAGGACGATCAACTCCAGGCTGACGGTTCGCGCGAAGTCACGGCGGTGGCGAGCGGGCGGTTTCTTGAGAATACGAAACGAGTGAAAGTGCTCGTGCTGATGGTGGGTGAGCAGGTGATCGGCGGACAAGTCTTGCAAGAGACAGGGCTGCCGCCATGCCTGACACCCAAAGAGGGTCCGGCTTCATCGCTCTAACCTATGGGGAGGTTCTGTATGTTGCGCAGAGTTGTCATCGGCTTTATCGGATGTGTGTCGCTTGCGGTCCTGAGCACCGGCGCCTGGGCGCTGCAATCGGGTGGCGTCGAGGTCGGCGATTTGGAGACCGGATCGGTGGTCGGCCAGGCGTTCAAGGAGTTGCCCGTCGATCTCGATATTTATGCGACGGAAGTCGGGGCGTTGAAGATTCTCTATCCGCCGACCTCGGTCTTGGATATGAAGAATCGGCCGGGCACGCCGGTGTTGGTGCGGGTGACCAATAAGTCCGCCGCTGAGCGCGGATTTCATATGACGGCGGCGGAGAATCAATCGGCGCCGACCGTGCTGAACGTGAAAATCGTCCTCAAACCGGGCGAGACGAAATATATCGGCATTCCGACGAGCGATCTTCTGTACGCGGCCGGCAGTGTGTTTGTGTATCGGGATCAGCTCAATCCCAAAGACGCCGGTGGGAAGCTGATGCTGCTCAAGTAGTCGAATGCTCGTCTTGAGAGCGACGCCGTTTCGGCGTCGCTCTCCATCTCTCGGTTGCACCGCGCACGCACATTGATTTCCCTCCTGCGGCCCGTTTATAGTCCGGCGAGCATTGTTTCTGTTGAAGGGGGATCCGCCTTGATTTCAGGCCGCCGGATTCAGGTTGCGACCGTCCTCGGTTTCTGTTGCGGACTCTTCGTCCTTTCGATTTTCCATTCTGCCAACGCGGTGTCACCTCAGGACGCCGTCCAGCATGAGCTGGATCAGACCCGCTCGGCGCTGGCGCGCGGCGATCTCAAAGCGGCGGACGAGGCGGTGCAGAAAGCGCTGCATCTCAATCCCGCTTCTGCCCAGGCGATTCATCTTCACGGACTTGTGTTACTGAAAGGCCGGAAGCCGACGGAAGCGGCGGAGGAATTTGTCCGCGCGCTCAAAGTAAAACCGGCGTTCGCCGAGGCGCTCAACGATCTTGCTGAAGTGTATGCCGCGCAGGGGAAATCGGCGGAAGCGCAAAAGGCGCTCACCAAGGCGATTGAGGCCGACCCCAAGCATGTGGAGTCCTATCTGGATCTGGCCAAGCTGTATGAGTCGCAGCATGATGCGCCGGCGGCGATCAAGACGTATCAAGGGCTGCTGGCGATTCAGCCGACGCATGCCGAAGGGCTCTTCTCCCTGGCGACGCTGCAGGATCACGCCGGTGAGACCAAGGCCGCTGCGGAGACACTGGCCCGGCTGACGAAGGCCCATCCCAAACATGCCGATGCCTGGTACGTGACCGGGCGGATGGCGGAGAAGCGCAATGATCTGGTGGAAGCGGCCTATGCGTACAAGCAGGCCGTTGCGGCCAAGCCGGACCTGGTCGATGCGCACTACAATTTAGGTTTTATCTATCGCAGTCAGGGCAAGTCCACTGAGGCAGAACGGGAATTCCTTGAGGTGCTCCGGTATCAGCCTGGTTATGCGGAAGCCCATATGAACCTGGGTGTGGTCTATACAAGCGTGAGCAAGCTGGATGACGCCGAGCATGAATATGAAGCGGCGGTGGCGCTGAAGCCGGAGTATGCGGAGGCCCACTATAATCTCGGGGTCTTTTACGAGCTGCATCGGAAAGATATGCCGCGTGCGCTGGCGCAGTACCGCAAGTATCGTGAGCTCGGCGGAAGAGATGATCGGGTGGAGCGGATCGTCGGATCGACGTTCCGATAGGAAGCTTATCGATAGTAAGGCCAGGGTCTCCAGTAGGGAGACCAATAGGGGCCCCAGTAAGGTCCCGGTCCCATGTGTGGCCGGATACGAACGGGTTGATCTTCCACTCTCGCCCAGACTTTCATGGTTTTGAGTTCCACGACCGGGTAGGTATATTCCGTTTCATCCAGCGGTAGCGTGACGGAACCGGCAATCTCGCCTGTGACAGTGACAAACGTACCGGCTGGAATAGTCGCCGGGTCAAGGAATTCCCGTTGGAGCGCGACGAAGCGGCCCTGTGACTTGTTCAGCTCTATGGCCGGCTGGAGCGATGAGTTGAGGGGCAGCTGTAGGATCTCGATACGGGTTCCTTCCTTCAATCGGCGGGCGCTCAAGACTTCTCCACCCCAGGTGACCACTTGGCCACGATAAGAATCGGGCGTGGCTTTGACTTGCATGAACGGGATTTGCGGAGGTTGCGTGCTTTCGCCGGAGTCCTGAGTCGTGGCACAGCCGGCGGCCCCAAGGAGGATTGCGCTGAATAGGAAGAGGCGATGAATTTGCATGGGGCTAGTATAACAGAGGGGCAGGTTCGGCAGGTATCCGTTATAATAGAACGCACGGTTGGACACACTTGAAAGGAGTCGAAGATGACGCAGCGTAGCAAGTGGGGATGGCGTAGCGTGTTTGTGGCGATGGGTGTGGCGTTCGCGCTCGGAGTGTCTATGAACGCTTCAGCGGCGGCGCCTGAGTTGAAGGGGAAGTTCGAGATTTTGAAAGATGAAAAGTCGACGCATCAGCCAGGCAAAGTGAAGCTGATTGAGTTTGCCGATTTTTACTGCCCCCATTGCCATCGCTTCGACGGCGAGGGCGTGGCGATTCTCAAGAAAGAGTTCGGCGACAAGATCGAGGTTCTGATGGTGGGCTTCCCGGTATTCCAGGGCAAGCTGCCGACACCGTTCTATATGTATGAACAGGCCAGGACGATGGGCAAAGGGGACGAAATGAAGAAGGTCCTCTTCCGGACGATTCATACGGAAAAAGTGACCGGCGTGCTGGATCGTTCGTTGCGCGAAGTGCTGATCAAGGAAGTCGGGCTCGATCCCAAGGCGTTTGAAGAAGGCATGGCCAGCGGCAAGCCCGCCAAAGCCCTGGAAGAAAGCAAGAAGTGGGGCGAGCGCATCAAGGTGCAGCAGACGCCGACGGTGCTGATCGACGGCAACATCAAAGTCGAACAGATCGATCCGGACAATCTGAAGCTGGTCATACACAGTATCCTGGATGCAGACAAGAAAAAGTGATGAGTGACCGGTGATGGGTGATCGGTTGGAGGGACGGAATCGATACAGACCGTAATCGTGCGTCGGGCTTACTCGTCACGCATCACTCATCACGAGTCACGGGGTTCAGATGCCGATCGATCCAATCTGCGGAATGACGGTTGAGCCGGAGACGGCGGCCGG
>JBEBHO010000221.1:0-21014 GCA_040081095.1 Nitrospira sp. | reverse complement strand
GAACGTTGCCGCGCCGCCAATGCCATCTGTAAGAGGAATAACTCTTCGAACGCAAGACGACGGTGCGCCGGCGTCTTCCCCTGCTCCAGCAAGCGAGCATCCGCTTCGCTTTTCGGGAAATGGACGTCCTGAATGGCCTCTTGCAGCGGAATCAAGCGTTGACGGGCCCGGAGGGGCACAGGAAGATTGTCACGCAATTCCCTCGCATGCTCATCCAGCAGTCCCTTTACCAGTACACGGGACTGACGGGACGTCCAGCCTTTGGTTTCGTGGTAGATCGGGACGATGCGGCCGACATGGAGCGCCGACTCCGCGGCTTCTCCCACCACCTCATATTGCGCCACATCCATGCGCGGCACCATCCAGCCCTGCTTTCCGGCAATCACCCGGCCGCTCATCATGACGGCCTTGCCGACGGCCAGGATGTCCTCAAGATAGGGCTGATTGAAAAACACCACCTGCATTCGACCGGTCTCGTCCTCAACACCCACTTCCAGGACCGACAACCGCCGATTCCTGGTCCGCTTTAATTCACATTTCGCAATCGTGCCGCAGATCGATGTGGTCATGCCCGGCACCAGATTGCCGATCGGCGTCATCACGGAGCGATCTTCGTAGCGCCAGGGAATCGTCCAGAGGGCATCTTCCACCGTGGCCACGCCAAGCCGCTGCAGCAGAGCCGTGCGTTTCGGTCCGACGCCTTTGACAAACTGCACAGGGAGATTCCAGACGTCACTTCGCACCGAACCAGAATGAATGTCCACCTGGCCGTTCGGTCCATCGTGGACAGACATCGGTTCCGGCGCGACGTCTCGAAGGCGGCCGAGAATGATGCAGGCCGCTTGCAGCCGCCGCCGCTGCTCCTCAACGGCAAGCGCCTGCGGGAAATCGATGAACAATTCTCGAAGGGAGCGCAGACGGGATTCAATCGCCGGTGGAATCCATTCCTGCGCAAGGGCGGACTGCACCTGACTGGACACAAACGTGCTGAGATTTTTCACGGCCCCGGCGTGGGCGCAATCGTCCTTCGTCGCAAACTCGATCGGCCGGGCAAGGCGATCGAGCCACTCGTGAAACGTCGCAGGCAAGCTGGACTCGGCGGGAGGCTCCATAACTGAGCGGGATCGTAGCATACCGCCGCAAGTCACTCAATGAAGCCGTCAACAGCAGACCCGTTTTCGCAGGTTGTGCCATTCGATCGATTGCAGTGATTTCTTGGCCCTTCCTCACTCAGGTGTTACACTGAGCCCACCTAACCGCCATGTATCGCCGCAACATACAACATGTCCTGATTCCTCTGGCCGTGAGCCTGGCTCTATTCCTGGCCTATCAACTCTATTTTAAAGCCGTCTGGACCACGATCCCGGCTCCGCAAGCCCCTCGCACAACCGACGACTCATCAGAATCTCACACGGCAGGATTACAGGCTGAACCCCCTCCAACCGAAGAAGAGATCCGGCAAGTCCGCGGGATCGATCCCACCATTGTCCCTGAAACCGATTCCAGCCGGCTATTGGAGGCCATCCGCGACGACATTGAGAAGAAGCACCTGCCGGTGGCCGAGCGACGCCTGCTGGATCTGACACCATCCGTCCTCGCCGATTCACACGCGAAACCCTACGTCGCCATCCTCTGGAATAACCTCGGGCTCGAACAAGAACGGCTCGACGGAACGAAGACTTCCGTGAACGCGTTCAAGAAGGCCGCGGCCCTCGACGGCGCGAACCCCATCATCCAATTGAACCTGGCGCACGCCTACTGGGAGTTGCGGGACCCGGCGCTCAATCAGGACTTCTTGAACAGCTTGATCGCGCTGGCTCCCAATGAGCCCTTTCCCCATCTCGCCATGGCCGATCTCCTGTATGGACAGGATCAGCTCAGCGAAGCCGCCCAACACCTCGCCCAGGCGACGGAGCGCGCAGGGAAAGACCCGCGCGTACAGTCCTACCTCGCAACCGTCACGGAGAAAGTGAAACACACCGGCGCGGTGGAGTCCCGGATGAGCGCCAGAAGCAGCAGCCATTTCCTCGTGAAGTACGACGGGGCGGAAGATCAAAGCACCTGGACCACCGTGCTGGTGATTCTGGAAGAGGCCTATCGCGAAATCGGTCAGCGGCTCAGTTATTTCCCAGCCCGACCCATTGTGGTTGTGCTCCACACTAAAGGCACATTCCAGACAGCCACCGGCAGCCCGGCCTGGGCCGACGGTCTGTATGATCCGACGCTGGGCCGCATCCAGATCCCGACACAAGGCGCGACGACAGATACAACATGGCTCACGCATGTCCTTCGCCATGAGTATGTGCACGCCCTGCTCCATGATCGGCTGGAGGGACAGATCGGATCGTTACCGGTGTGGCTGAATGAGGGACTCGCGATGCAACTGGCGGGCGATGCGTGGCCGGACCTCGACCAGGCCATGCCCCATGGCGGTTCGGTCCTTGATTTGAGATACCTTGAAGGCGGATGGGGGCAGATGCCGAACAATGTGGCGACCCTCGCCTATCTTGAGGCCAATTCCGCCACGCACTATCTGATTGAACGGTTCGGAATGAGCCGCGTCGGCGATCTGCTCGATGCCTTTAAGGCCAAGGCCACCGTCGCGACTGCGCTCCAGGATAAGATCTTTCTCTCCTACGATCAGTTTCACCAACAGTGGCTGGACACGTTCCTGCAAAAACGCGGCTAACCCCGACCGCATGCGCGTCAGATCAGCTCATGCAGCATGTGACGACCGGGCTGTTCAGACCAGGTAGGCAACTCGACCGCCCGTTCCTCCACCGACTCCGATTGGGCCACATCCTCTGCGTCCTGTTGGGCGAACTGATCCTCCCACAACAGATGCCGCCCGTCCTCTTCAAACATGCGGATTCTAAAATCAAAGGAACGGCTCAATCCTGAGGCGCTACGGTCCTCGCTCGGATGCCGATCCACGATACGCTCCATCCTGGCGTGGCCCTTTCCATCCGTTGAAAACTCGTCTTCCCAGACCAGTCCGCCCGTTTCCGGATCGAGGGCGCGAAGCACAAAAGACGGTTGGGGATCGATTGCCGCAGCCTCGCGAACTGTCGTCACCGTCGCACGACGAGGCGCCACTGTCGAAACCAGTTGCCCGGAATTCCCCGCCTCGGCTGGCGTGAGATTCAGATTCCCTTCCCACTGAAACTTTCCGGTCTGCGCATCGTAGACGCGCAGCACGAAATTGGAGAGATCCGTCGATCCCGGGCCGACCCCGCCGGCAAAAATCCGTTCTTGCGGCTGCGACCCGTTCGTCGAACGGTCTTCCTTCACATTCAATTCATAGGTGTCGTCGGAAAGCACCTCGCCACTCTGCGGGTCGTAGATTTTCACGGTGATCGTCGAGACCTCCCCCACCTGATATCCAAACCCGGCGGCCACAATGGTCGGCTTGCCGGCCTCCGCTCCCGACCAGGCCATCGAAGGAAGCGCCATCGCGCTGAGAAGGCTCCACGCCAGACACTTGATGTGATATCGCACGCGGCGGGATGAGTGGAGCCTCGCGACCGAGACTTTGGGAGACATGGCACCGGTCACTGACTGAAGAAGACGGCTAATCCAAGACAAGATTGGCATGACCCCTCCGTGATGTTGGGGTCATTCTGCCTGCACCGCTCCCGATGCGTAAATTCCCCACTATGGGAAGATTCCCCTCGAAAGAGGGGTAACGCCATCGCATCGATGAGTGCCTGTTGAATCAGCGAATGGAAGGCTTGACCGCGCCAAAGAGCCGATACCGATGCCGGGCGATCCATCGATACGCTCCCTCAGCCAGCGCCATGATGGGGGCCCATTTCAACATCCACCGCACCGCTCTCCCGCCAGGCAGGCCTGCAACCAATGGGAGCACAGTCCCGATACCTTGGGATACCGCTCCTGCCGGACTCACGAGATACGCCATCGAGGGAGGACCCGGCTGATATCGATCACCCAGCACTGAACGCGCCTCCTGGCTGTCATACGGGATCATCGTAATCCCTGCCCCTGACTCGCTCAGTCCGGCCCGCTCAAGCCCGTTCTTGACGGCGACACAGAGGCGGCAATGTGAATCGTACACAAACAGGCTGGGCTGCTGAGGGTCTAACGGACAGGCAGGCAACGGCGCGCGCATCGTGCATGCAGGCTACCACCCAGAGATTTCTCGCAGCAAGCCACGCCGCTGGCGGCCTGAATCACCAGCTGCTATAGTGCCGCCATGACACGACCTTGGGGATTGATGATCTGTTTGATCGGTCTGACCGCCGTCGGAATGGCGAGCCTCTTTCTTGTAGGTCAGCCAGGCCAGACAGAACCGAGCCATTTCCTGGTCGGCTTTCTGATCGGCATTCCGGTCTTTCTGTTGGTGGCAGTTCGCTTAGGATTTCGATGGGCGACGATGGCAAGCGTCATCTATGGGACTATCGGACTGGCGCTGGACCTATCGACGATAGTGCAGCTGATTACCAAAGATCAGCCGACCGTTGCGACACTGGCGGCAAGCGGCTTCAGCGGGCTGTTAAACTTCCTTGTGATTGCGTTCGGCGGGCGTGCGTTCCTGACAAGAGACTAAAAAAACCCGCGCAGCGTCGTTCTCGCTGCGATCAAAGGCTCAACGTACCGAAGCGTACGCCTCGCCTCTTCACTTGCTGCGGCCTTGCTGAACGGACTTTTTGAGTCTCTTGCGAGACAAGCCCCCAGGCGCCACCGCCTCCAGGATCCCATCCTCCCAATCCTCCGTTCCCGGCTTCATCCGCAACACCTTCGTCGTCGCAAAGCCGGCGTCCTTCAGCCACGCACTCGTCTCTTTGACCGAATAGGTATTGCCCTCTTCCGTAAAGAGCAGCATGGAGACGGCGAAAAGACTCGACTCAGCGGGAGTGAGGGCTTCACGATCGTGCAAAAATGCATCCTGAATCAGCAACCGTCCGCCGGGATTTAAGGCTGCCAGGGCGCGACGAAAGATCGCCTGATTCGTGGCGGGCGAATAGATGTGCAGCACATTGGAATACCAGATGACATCGTAGGTGCCGGGGATGGCTTCCTGTGTAAAATCGACCGGCACGTAGTTCAGACGGGAACCGGCCTTGTGCGTCGCGGCAATTTCTTTGGCCACGTCCAATGCCGCAGGACGGTCGCCGACCGTCGCGCGCAGGCGCGGATGCGTGGACAGAAACGCCATCGCGTAGGTACCAGGCCCGCCACCCAGATCGAGCAAGGTGCTCGCCCCGCGCAAATCCACTTGCGCAGCAATCTTCGGGGCCGTCTCCAGCGTCCGATAGTGCATGGCCCAGGTGAATCGTTGGCGATAGCCCGGCTCCTCAGGCTCATCCTGGTCCAGCGGGCAGCCTGTCTTCACAGACTCCTCCAGCCGAGCCCAGTCTTTCCAGTGACTCGCCATGAGGTCGAGGTAATCTTTGCGATAGGCAGGATGGCGGGCATTCAACGCGGTCGCCGCCAACCGGCTGTTTCGGTAGATCGTACCGGTTTTCGTGAGCAAACCCGCCATGGCCAGATTGCGGCAGAGGATGGAGAGCCCCCGTTCACTGAGAGACATGGCCTTCGCCAATTGCGGGATAGTCCAGCGGCGACCGCCGATTGTCGTAAAGAGATCCAGCTCGAGCGCCGTGAGAAGAATCCGCGGCAAGCGATAGGCCGATACTGCGTCTCGAAACTGATCGAACGTGCTGATGCGAGACTTCATGTGGCTCTGCCGATCTCCCGCACACACCAGCCCATGAGATCCTGCACCTTGGAGGGATTCGTCATATCCACATCACGCGCAAACGTCGCCGCGACAAACTCCTCATTCATTTCCAGCGACTCAGTAAACTTGGACTGCAACAACAGCCCGCGATATTTTTCAACCGCCGGCTGAATAAAATACTTGGCCTGCTTCGCCACTTCGTCCGTCCCAAGGTCTTCCGGCGTGCCGTCGGACATCAGCGCCATCACGTCATCCATCGCCACCCCATACTGACACAGCACTCTGCCTTCAGGCGTGACCTCTAACAGCCAGCCCTCGGACCCGAGCTCCATCGCCAATGCCCCGCCCGGCTCCAATTCATCGAGTTGAGGAAACGCGCGCATCAACGCTGTGCGGAGTTGCGTCCACGCGGAAACGGCCTGTTCACTCATGCATGCGACTCTCGGTAGGGAGGGAGGGAATCGGACTCCGTCAAACGGGCGCGAAGCCGCGTGAGCCGGTTGGTATTCTCTTCGAGCTTGGGCAGCTGATATTTGCGGTCCATATGGACGACCAATTCCAGGAGATCGGCGGCCTCCTGTACACGACCGGTCTCTTCATAGCACTGCGCCAGCACATAGCGCGCCCCGCCGGTCCGCAATTCATCGCGCAACCGTTCGGCGATGGACTGGCTGGTTTGGCAACAGGCTATCGCATCGTCGTAGCGCTGTTGGAGCAGAAACGTCCGGCCGATCATGCGCCAGGCATCGGCGACGCCGCCTTGATTGCCCAAGCGCCGCATCAGCACCAGCGAGTGTTCGTAATATTGAATCGCTTGGTCGAACTGGCCGTTCTCGCGCGCGACCAGACCGAGGTCGGACAGCAACACCGCTTTGGCCGCTTCATCGTGTGTCTTCGTCAGGAGGTCCAGGGATTCCAGATAGTAGGCGCGCGCGCGATCCCACTCACCGGCATCGGCGCGCAGGTTGCCCAGGTTGCCGAGCGTCGTCCCGATCCCCTTTTCGTCGCCGAGAATCTTCTGCAGCTCCAGTACTTCCTGATAGTACGTCTGCGCCGACTCCCGCCGGCCGCTCACCGCGCAAATGTTTCCAAGATTGCCGAGCGTCGCCGCCATCGCACGCTGATCGCCGGTCATCCGGTCACACTCCAGCGCCTTGGCATAGCAGGTATAGGCGTCCGTATAGAGGCCGCGCGCGAAATGCTCGTTTCCCTGGCGATTCAATTCTTCGGACAGCCCGTTACGCAGTGGCATAGGGAATCGCGCTATTGCAGCGCCTGCTCCATAATAGGTTTCGCTCCGGTCATAATTGAAACACCATCGCCCACCAACACCGAATCAAATTGATATTTCAGCAAACGGCGCAAACCGTCTTTGGCCTTGTCCCGGTCGGCATACTTTTCGGCCGGCAGCATGGACAGGGCACCGGCCGGCTTGCCGATCAAAGCATCGCCGAGGATCAAGACACCCTGGCGTTGCTGAATGAACAGGCCGGACTCTCCGGGAGACTTCTGGTCTTTGAGCTGAATCACCCAGATCCCTCCGACCAGCAATTCCCCGTCTTTAAATGTCTTCGTCGGCTTGAGATCCATCTGCGGGGCATCCGCCTCCGGCACATGCAGCTGACAGCGAAACTCGTGCTGATACGTCACCGCTTCGCGCACATGGTCGCGATTCGTGACGATGATGTAATCGACGGGTCCGTTCCGAAGCACCACCGCGCTCGCCTCTCCGGTCATGGGCGGAGGGTCCACGAGAATCTTATGCTCGCCTACCGTTAAGAACAGCCCATTGAAATCAATCTGCTTCTCCTCAGAGAACCAGGACCATTGCCAGATGCCGGGAAGAATATTTTTCATAGATATCAACCGGTGGCGCCTCGCCGATCGCGTTAGGACGCGAGGGCTTACAGCGCGGCCACGGCATCCTTTACGACTTTCGCGACCTTGGTCAGAATGCCGGCGTCATTGGGAAGATCCAAAATATCGTCTTCGGATACCGTGATGAATTTCCGGTTGGGCCCTTTGGTGAGGGAGATCAAAAACATACTGTTCGAAGGAGTGACCGGAATCACCACCTGCACGGCCGCGTCCACCCCCTTGATCACATCCAAAAACTTCTGTTTTCCCGCTTCCATCTCATCCATACAATATCCTCTCGCTCACAAGCTGACAGGGGTCAGGCTGACAACAACACCGTGCTAACGTGTCCGCGTGCCGAGTTGATACGCTGTCACCGTTACATCTTTGCCGGAGCCGCCAGCAACTTTTCGACCTCTGCCGCGATCACATCGGCCGCCGCAAGATCCATGTTCCCGACCCGCTGCCAGCGGATCACTCCGGCTTGATCGATTACATAGACGTTGGGGATGAACTTGCCGCCGCCATACAGCTTGTCGGTGATTTTCCCCGGATCGAGCAGGTAGGGATAGGTGACTTTGACCGAAAAGGCCGACAAGAACTCTCCGACGCCTTTCTTGGTGTCACCCGACGAATTCACGCCGACCACCGCGACATTCTTGCCCTTGGTCAGTTCAGAGACTTTTTGCAGCGTTTCACCCTGCATCATGCAAGGATCGCAGATATGAAAGAGCCCGAGCACCACGACCTTTCCCTTATAGGCATCGAGCGACACCGTTTCGCCGGTAATCGCCGTCAATGTGAATGCAGGCGCCTTCTCGCCGACTTTAAAAAACCCTGCTGCGACTACAAGCTGAGCCACCACTAAAGGGAAAAGAAGCGTGGCAAGAATCAGAGCGTTGCGTCTCATGGCCCCCTCCTTCTTTCAAGGCAGACATCTTGGACAGAGGCAATCCTACCATCCAGGAATTTCCAGCGGCAACCGGCGATGAGCGATCTGATCGGGACATTCTTGGAACGGTCTTGACATTGACCAATACAGGAGGGCCATCGGCAGCACAATAGACGGCCACATCTACCACGCACACGTTCCTGGGAGCAATGAGCGCGCGAGGCTGAAGATCTCAATCGGCGGAGCGCAAATTACGCCATGCCGGCAGTGGAGAGAGATTCGTGATGGACCACACAGCGCCTCAATCGACCGATGACCCGGCGATGGACGTCCTTGGGGCAATTCCAATAATTGGGACGAGCGACGACGTCGAGACAGCCAACCTCCCCGCCGGCCTCCATGACCAATAGGACTTCAGCAAACACCAGTCCAAATGCCCGAACCAGTTCCCCGCACCGCTCCACCGTCACGAACCCACAATCGAGGGAAGCCGGCCGCACATCCCCGGATCGCCAGGATTTGACTACGGTGGCCACGATCTGACCCTCGACGAAATAGACCGAACATACGCAGCCTGACGGCACCTGTGTGATGAGGACTGCGCCTCTCAGCAGCAACGCTCCCACCGTTGCCCTCGCCTCCTCACGCGAGAGAACCAGCCCCCCGCCGTCCTGCCCTTGCACCGATAGATACACCGCATCGCCGGCCTGCTCGATAAACGAACTGGCCGCTGTGAATTCTGCGGTCACCAGCGACGGCAACGGCGTAAATCCCTGAGCCCGAACCATCGCGGTCCAAGCCGGGGAACCGGCGGGACAGGCACATTCAGCTTCAGCCGCCCGCTGAACCCTCGATCGGACATCAGCGCGCGCCTCATCTCCCAGCGCAGACAGATAACCCGATAGCATCATGCCCCAGGGATTCGATGGATTCGCGAACAAGTCATGTATGCTCACAAGTTCCTCACACGCGGTTGCATCAGAATAGGTTCGTCCCTAGGCTGAACCCTACCGCAAATCAGAGGCCGCCCGCCCTTCCCAAGAAGGTGGGCTCGTCCCATCTTTCGTAGAAGCAGCGGCGTATGGAGCGTGAGAACGGAGAGGAGGGTGGAGGCGCTAGGAAGAGGTCGCGTCGCTCTGATTGAGCATTTGTTCGAGCTGGGCTTTCGCATTCCCCTCGAAACGGACAAACTCAACACCGAACCGATTGTCGCGCTGCCAGCGGACCGTCGAGACGGCAATATCGATCGGATTCCGTGCGCCGGACAGATGAATATGGATGCGGACGTGCGCTCCGCTCGAGACAGCCAGTGTCGATTCGATCTCGCCACCGGTGATCGTCAAATTGGTCATCGTTCCTGTGCCGTCGCCCCCCTCACCGGTCAGGCTGACAGGGTAATTGACCTCGATTCTTGGCCGGACTCGTTCATGCATATGGAAGCACCCTCCGGTGAGGCTCGATTGAGCTGCCGACTCACTCCGTCAATGCGCGTGGCTCAGTGGACGGCTCAAACAATCCGAGCTGCATTTCTTCCGCGCGGGTAAAGGCGATCGGATACTTTTCGGTAAAGCAGGCATTGCAGTATTGGGCCGGGACGCCCGGAGCCGCCTGCAACATGCCGTCCAGTGTCAGATAGGCCAGCGAGTCCGCCGTAATATATTTGCGGATTTCTTCCGTCGAATGATTCGAGGCAATCAGTTCTTTCTTGGTCGGCGTATCGATGCCGTAGAAACAGGGCGAGATGATCGGCGGAGAACTGATGCGCATATGCACTTCTTTCGCGCCGGCATTCCGCAGCATCTTGACGATCTTCCGGCTCGTCGTTCCGCGGACGAGCGAATCGTCGACCACGACCACCCGCTTACCTGCCAGCACCTCCGGCACCGCGTTCAACTTCACCTTCACCCCGAAGTGACGAATGGATTGCTCCGGCTCGATGAAGGTGCGTCCGACATAGTGATTCCGAATCAGCCCCGTCTCGAACGGGATGCCGCCGCCTTCGCTGTAGCCCAGTGCCGCCGGCACACCGGAATCCGGCACGGGAATCACGATGTCCGCTTCCACCCAGGATTCCTTGGCCAATCGGCGGCCTAACGCCTTCCGCGTGGAATAGACTGCGTTCGCGCCGAAGATGCGGCTGTCCGGCCTGGCAAAGTAGACATACTCGAACACACACATGGCCGGATCGACTTTAGGGAACGGCCGATGGCTGTCGATCCCCTGATCGCTCAACACCACCAATTCGCCGGGCTCGATCTCGCGAATATACTCGGCGTCCAAGAGGTCGAACGCGCAGGTTTCGGAGGCGACCACCCAACTCCCGCGCACACGCCCCAAACACAGCGGCCGCAGCCCATGCGGATCGCGCACCGCAATCAGACCGTTGTCCGTCATCAAGACCAGTGAAAATGCGCCGCGCACCTGATTCAAGGCATCCATGACTCGCGCCAAAAATGTGCTGGCGCGTGAATGGGCGATCAGGTGAATGATGACTTCTGTATCCGAAGTGGACTGGAAAATCGCGCCGTAGGCTTCGAGTTCGTTGCGCAACACCTGGGAGTTGATGAGATTCCCGTTGTGCGCGAGCGCCAGATTCCCGAACGCGAAATTGACGTTGAACGGCTGAACGTTCTTGAGATCGTTCCCGCCGGCCGTGGAGTACCGATTGTGGCCGATGGCCATCCGACCCGGCAGCTTCTCCAGAATCGTCTTGTTATAGATATCCGCAACCAGCCCCAGACCCTTCTGCATATAAAACTGCTCACCGTCGCCGGACACGATGCCCGAGGCTTCCTGTCCCCGATGTTGGAGCGCATAGAGTCCGAGGTAGGTCAGATTCGCGGCTTCTTCATGGCCGAAGATGCCGAACACGGCGCATTCGTCGTGAAACTTATCCGGAGAGATGATTGGAAGTTCTGTATGCATAATTGTACGAACTAGCTTATTCCTGGTTCAGTTTCCGTTCCAGCGAAAAACCCCAACGATCGGCAATCGTGGCCACCGGCAGATCGACCGTCTTCGTCGTCGACCGTTCGTCTCCCACATAGATCACCAGCGACGCGCCACCCACCGCCCCGACCACGGCCGCCGGAACACCCAGCTGTTGGGCCCGATCCAGAATGGCCTGCCGTTGCGCCGGCTTGGCTGAAACCACAATCCGGGATTGGGTTTCACCGAAGAGCACCGAATCGTTCCTCTGGCGGCCTGGCGTTAATCGTACCACAGCGCCGCGCGCTTGATCCGGCCCCGACATGCAACATTCGGCGAGTGCGACAGCGAGTCCTCCATCGGAACAGTCATGAGCAGATTGCACGAGCCCGGCCTGGATCAACTGCAGCACACAACTCTGCACCGCCTGCTCCGTCTCCAGATTCAAGTACGGCGGAGAGCCCTGCTCGCGCGAATGCTGGACTTTCAGATATTCCGATCCACCCAAATCTTCACGCGTCGCCCCGAGCAGAATGATGTCGTCGCCATCGCTCCGGAACCACTGCGTCATCGTCTTCTCGACCGATTCGATGAGTCCCACCATCCCCAGCATCGGCGTGGGATAGATCGAGAGGCCGTTGGTCTCGTTATAGAAGCTGACGTTGCCGCTCACGATCGGAATCTTAAAATGCTCGCAGGCATCCTTCATTCCTTCAATGGCCATCACGAACTGCCACATGATGTCGGGCCGTTCGGGATTCCCGAAGTTCAAACAGTCCGTCAGTCCGATCGGCTCCGCGCCGGAGCAGGCCAGATTCCTCGCCGCTTCCGCCACTGCCAGCCTGGCCCCCTCGTAGGGATTGAGCAGACAGTACCGGCTGTTGCAATCCACCGTCATCGCCACCGCTTTATTCGTGCCCTTGATACGCACCACGGCCGCATCCGATCCCGGGCGCACCATCGTATTCGTCCGCACCATGTGATCGTACTGCTCGTACACCCACCGCTTGCTCGCGATCGTCGGCGACTCCAACAGCGCCAGCAAGGCCGCATTCGCATCCTTCACATCGGGCAGGGCGTCGTAATTCAAATTCGTGAGCATGTCCTGATAACCGGGCGGCGAAAAGGGGCGCTCATAGCGAGGTCCGTCATCGGCCAGGGACTTCGCCGGGATCTCCGCAACGACTTTACCTTGATCCAACACGCGCAGAATACCGCTCCCTGTCACCTTCCCGACCACCGCGACATCGAGGTCCCACTTCTTACAGATCCTGATGCACTCCTCTTCCTTGCCGGCCTTGGCCACCATCAGCATGCGCTCTTGCGACTCGGACAGCATAAGTTCATACGGCGTCATGCCCGGCTCTCGACGCGGCACATGCGTCAGGTCGAGATCCATCCCGTTCCCGGCCCGCGAAGCCATTTCGCAGGAGGAGCTCGTCAATCCTGCCGCGCCCATGTCTTGAATGCCGACCAGGAGATCGCCCGCCATCAGTTCAAGACAGGCTTCCAACAAGAGTTTTTCCTGGAACGGATCGCCAACTTGAACGGTCGGCCGTTTCTTTTCCGATTGGTCATCGAAGGAATCGGAGGCCATGGTCGCACCGTGAATCCCGTCGCGCCCCGTCTTCGAGCCGAAGTAGATCACCGGATTGCCGACTCCAGCCGCCGTCCCGAGAAAAATCTTGTCCTTCTGTGCGACGCCGAGGCAGAACGCATTCACCAGTGGATTGAGGGAATAGATATCGTTGAACACAACTTCGCCGCCCACCGTCGGCACGCCCATGCAATTGCCATAACCGGCGATTCCGGCCACGACGCCTTTGACGATATGGCGGTTCTTCGCCGTGTCCAGCCCGCCGAAGCGCAACGAATCCAGCAACGCGATCGGCCGTGCCCCCATCGTAAATACATCGCGCAGAATCCCGCCCACACCGGTCGCGGCGCCCTGATAGGGCTCGATAAACGACGGATGATTGTGCGACTCCATCTTAAAGACCACGCAGAGCCCGTCGCCGATATCCACCACACCGGCATTCTCGCCGGGGCCCTGGATGACACGCGGCCCCGTCGTGGGCAGCTTCTTCAAATGCACGCGTGACGACTTGTAGGAGCAATGCTCCGACCACATGACGGAAAACATGCCGAGCTCCGTCAGATTCGGCTCACGTCCGAGAATCTCGACGATCTTCTTGAACTCATCGTCGGTGAGATTATGCTGAGCGATCAGTTCTTTGGTGATAACAAGCGACATCAGCCCGTTCCTCTATTGGCAATCCATCCTTCGAGACTTACTGTACGTCGATCACGACAACCGCTTCAGCCGCCAGAGTCTTGTGATCGTGCTTGGCGGCGACAACCTTAATCTCATGTTTACCGGGCGTCAGGCCTTTGAACGTGCCGGAGAAGCCCTTCTGATACTGCCCGTCCAGATACACGTGGGCATGGGTCGCATGCTCGCCTTTGGCCAGTTCATATTTCAACTCAAGCTGATCGCCCTTTACCACTGCGCCGTTTTCAGGACTCACGATCTTAATCTGGGTTCCATCCTCATCCGCCGCCCAGGCAGACAACCCCATCACCATCATCACAACAAAAACGCCCGCCGCCACCATGCGCTTCATATCGACCTCCCGATATAGCATCAGACCTTCACCTTCATGGCTTTCAACACCGATTCAAAAATCAGCCGCCCATCCCGATTGCCCAAGACATCTTCCGCGCAGCGCTCCGGATGCGGCATCATCCCCAGCACATTGCCTTCCGGATTGATGATCCCGGCGATATTGTCCAGCGACCCGTTGGGATTCGCTTCCGGCGTGACCTTCCCCTCCGGCGTGCAATAGCGCAAGACAATCTGGGCATTCGCCTGCATCGCCGCCAGCGTGACCGGATCGGTGTAGTAATTGCCGTCCGCATGGGCGACGGGAATCTTCAACACCTGGCCGGACTCGCAAGCCTCCGTAAAGGCCGTGGCCGCGTTCTCCACCTTCACATGCACATCTTTACAAATAAAATGGAGTGACTTATTCCGCAGCATCGCGCCGGGCAACAGACCGGCTTCGAGCAAAATCTGAAACCCGTTGCAGATCCCGATGACCGCCCCGCCATCTTTGGCAAAGGCCTTCACGGCGCCCATCACCGGCGAGAATCGCGCGATCGCGCCCGTGCGGAGATAGTCGCCGTAGGAAAACCCGCCCGGGAGAATCACCGCATCGATTCCCTTGAGCGACGTTTCCTTGTGCCAGATCATCTGCACCGATTGGCCCAGCACATCCCGAAACACGTGCTGGCAATCGTGATCGCAATTACTGCCTGGGAAAACTATGACTCCAACATTCATGGCTAGACCAATTCGTAGCGATATTCTTCAATAATGGTGTTGGCCAACAGCTTCTCGCACATCTGCTTCACCTGCGCGTCGGCCTTGGCCTTGTCGGTTTCCTGCACATCCACTTCCATGTACTTCCCTACCCGCACATTCGCCGCATTCTTGAACCCGAGCGAATCGAGCGCATGCTCGATCGCCTTCCCCTGCGGATCCAGAATCCCCTGCTTCAACGTCACATGAATCTTGGCTTTCATCCCATCCCTCTCCTCTTCTCTTCTACTTCTTACCCTTCTTCCCCGAGAAGCTTGTGTGCCTGGTCCCACTGCGCGCATTGACCGAGCACCGCCCCTAATTTCATCTAACTTCGCTTCTCGTGTGCGCGGTCAGCGAGCACAGGGACCAGGCACACAAGCTTCACCCTTCCTAGGCTCCTGTATCCGGCGGCTTCGACAGCTCGACCAAATGCCGCTTCGCCCAGGTAATGCCCGCCATCAACCCCAGGCCCAACAACACCAGCGCCAGAAATCCCAACTTATGCAACGTCGATTCAGTTAGCAACGCAAACGCCGCTACACACGTCGTGCCGATCCCCAAGGAAATAATGGGGCCATTATCCCGCACAAACATCACAAAGCGTCTCAAATCTCTTCTCCCACTCTTCTCCCCCCCGCGTGAAGGAAGCACCTACACACCACGGCGGCAGGCTAGTGGCCCTTTACCGCGCTCATGCGCCGAGCACCGCCCATAGCCTCACACTTCGATCAATTCTTGCGTGCGCGGAGCGAGAGCGAAAAGGAGCACTAGCCTGCCGCCGTACATCCCTCACCCACACACTCTCTTGAGCACTTCCTGATACGCCTCTTCAATCTTGCCCATGTCTTTGCGGAATCGGTCCTTGTCCATCGAGTCGCCCGTCGTCATATCCCACAGGCGGCACGTATCAGGAGAAATCTCATCGGCCAAAACCAGCTTGTTGTGAAACACGCCGAACTCCAGCTTGAAGTCCACGAGCTGCATCTGCCGCTCGGCGAAGAACGGCTTCAGCACCGCGTTGATCTTGTGCCCCAAGTCCCGAAGATCCTTGAGTAGAGCAGGCGTGGCAATATTCATCAGGCGCAAATGATCGTCGTTCACCAGCGGATCGCCGAGGGCATCGTCCTTATAGTAGAACTCCACGATGGCCGGCTGAATGGGATCCCCTTCCTTGAGGCCCAGACGCTTCGCCAGACTTCCGGCAATGATGTTCCGCACCACCACTTCCACCGGAACGATGGTCACCTTCTTCGTGAGCATTTCCCGGTCGCTGAGCCGCTTCACAAAGTGGGTGCGGATGCCTTCCGCCTCCAGCAGCGTAAACAACCGCTCCGACACCTTATTATTGATAATGCCCTTATCGACGATCGTGCCGCGCTTCTGAGCATTGAACGCCGTTGCGTCATCCTTGAAGTAATGCACAACTTCGTCTGCCCGCTCGGCGGTAAAAATCTTCTTGGCTTTGCCTTCGTAGAGGAGCGTCCCTGTCGTCATGATATTTCCTCGCTCGTCACGCGCTATTGTGCCAACACTTCAATCAATTGATCCAGAGACCGCACCGTGCCCACCAGCGTGGGATTCCCCATGCGCCGGTTGTGCTTGGCTTCTTTGACCTTGTTCAACGCCAGGATCAAGGAGTGAAACTCCTCCGGCTTGGCCGTCTCGAAGTAGGTGATGAAATCGAAATCATCGAGACCCGTCGAATGGTAGAGCTTCCGCTTCACGTTTTTCTGATAGGGCAACGCCGCTTCGGTGTGTTCCTGCATCATCGCGGCGCGCTTCTCTTGAGGAAGCGACCACCACTCCATGTCTTTACGGATCGGAATCACCATGACATAGGGCCCCGATTCGCTCGAGCCCTTCAGGTCCGACTTCAGCTGCTCGGAAAAGCCCGGCACATAGTTGGCTTTCTTCGTCAGACCGTTGAACAACACGACGCTGGTAAGATACTTCCCGAACGCGCTGTTCTGCAGATCCACCAGAAACTGCTGGGTATCCTTTAATTCCGTCCCGTGCACCCGCAACAGAAAGTCGGCATGGTCCGACAGGCCGCGCAGCAGATAGGTATCGATGGCCAGCTTCTCCCGATGCTGTTCGACCACACCTTTCATGGCAGTGAGCTGGGAGATACGCAGCGCTTGTTCCAATCGGCCCCATTCAGGGTCGATGCGAAACGCGGCAAACGTGCCGTACACACCAGGCTCGCTCAACAACTTGTCCCGATCGGCGGCCGGAGCCGTCGAGGCGGTCACACAACCCAGCATGAACATCACACAGGCGATCCCGATTCCACGTAAGCTATTCATGATCATCAACCTCTCCTTCCGGTCCGATTCCCTGCCGCGGACGCCGTCTTTCGGCCGAATACGCGGCGATAAATTTGATCGAGATGGCGCAGGTAGTATTTCGGATTAAAACAGGCGGCAATCTCGCTCTTCTTGAGGTGCTGCGAGATGAAGGGGTCGTTTCCGACCAACTCCTGCAGCCCGCCGGCGCCCTTCCATGACGCCATGGCGTTTCGCTGTACCGCCTCGTACGACTCCTTGCGCTGCGCGCCCTTTTCAACGAGCGTGAGCAAGAGCCGCTGGGAATAGACCAGGCCGCCGGTCAGATCGAGATTGCGCTGCATGTTCGCGGGATAGACCAGAAGATCCTTGATGAGATCAGTGACTTTCGACAGCATATAGTCCATGAGGATAGTGCTGTCGGGCATAATGACCCGCTCGACCGAGGAGTGGCTGATATCCCGTTCGTGCCAGAGCGCCACATTCTCCATCGCCGCCAGACTGTTCGCCCGTATAATCCTGGCGAGTCCGCAGAGATTCTCCGAGATAATCGGGTTGCGCTTATGCGGCATGGCTGACGAGCCCTTCTGCCCTTCGGAAAAGAATTCCTCCGCTTCGAGCACTTCGGTGCGCTGAAGATGACGAATTTCCGTGGCAATCTTTTCGATACTGGCTGCCAGGAGCGCAAGCGCGGTGGCGTATGAGGCATGGCGGTCGCGCTGCACCACTTGATTCGAAACCGGATCGGGCTGCAAGCCCATCTTGGCGCAGACATACTCTTCGATTTCCGGGCCTTGATGCGCGAAGGTCCCCATGGCCCCGGACAATTTCCCGACGGCAATTTCCTGACGCACCGCCCGAAGCCGCTCCCGGTGCCGGCACATCTCCTCGTACCAGATCGCCAGCTTAAACCCGAACGAGATGGGCTCGCCGTGAATCCCGTGCGAGCGGCCGACCATGACCGTCATTTTATGGCGCATCGCCTGCCGCTTGAGGACATCGATCAACCCGTCGAGCCCTTCGAGAATCATGTCGAGCGCTTCAGTCATCTGCACCGCGAGCGACGTATCCACAATGTCCGATGACGTGAGCCCCATGTGCAGGAACCGATGCTCCGGGCCGACGGTGTCCATCAACGATTCGAGAAACGCGATAATGTCGTGCTTGGTGACTTTCTCGATCTCGGCAATCCGGGCGACGTTGATCTTCGCCTTCTTGCGAATCTTCGCAGCGGTGCCGCGCGGCGCCTGACCGGCCTTCTCAAACGCGGCGCAGGCCTGCAGCTCCACTTCCAACCAGATTTCATACTTGTGTTTGAGATCCCAGATGGCCTTCATCTTGGGACGTGTATACCGTTCGATCACGAACCTGTCCTCCTGTCGACGACTGACAACACCTTCTGGTACGCCTCGGGCCCTGCACTCCTTGCGGCCTCGCTGCCAGCCGTTTTGAGCCGCCGCAACATCATGCCCCTTGCCTTCTCCAGACCGGCTTCTCGGGAGTCGCCCGCTTCTCGGCGAGTCGCGCCTCCGTGGCCAGGACCTTATCCAACACGCCGTTCACAAACTTCGACGCTTCTTCGTCGCCGAAGCTCTTCGCCAGCTCGATCGCCTCATCCATCGTGACGTTGGCCGGCACATCATCCATCCACATCAACTCATAGAGGCCCGCGCGCAGAATGTTCCGATCCACGATCGGCATACGGCTCACTTTCCAGTTCGTCGCATATTTGGTCAGCAGGGCATCGAGGTCTTTCTTTTTCTCCTGCACTCCGGCGACCAATCGCTCCGCGAAGGCCTTCGTCTCTTCGTCCGTGGTCAGCGGCTTCCAGAATTCGTCGAGCCAGAGCCCCGACTTGCCGTGAATGTCGTACTGAAACAAAATCTGCAACGCCCGCTCGCGCGCTTCATGGCGTGATCCCATAACTACGTGTTTCGCTTTCGTACGGTCCGCTTGGGACGCGGTGCGGCATCCGCAGACACCGGCTCCAACGCCTTGAGTTGTTTCATCACACTCGCCATTTCAATCGCCGACTTCGCCGCCTCGCCGCCACGGTTGAACTTCGTGGTATCGGCACGCTCGATCGCCTGCGCCACCGTCTCCGTCGTCAACACCCCGAAGATGATCGGCACCGCAGTCTCCAACGACGCCTGCCCAATCCCCCGGCTCGCTTCATTACAGATATAGTCGAAGTGCGGCGTATCTCCCCGAATGACGGCGCCGAGACAAATCACCGCATCGAACCGCGCCGTCTTGGCAAGAGCCTTGGCCACCAGAGGAATCTCAAACGCCCCCGGCACCCGCACCACCTCGATATCGGGATCTTTCACTCCATGTGTGGTCAGCCCGTCGAGACAGGACGACAACAACTTGCTTGTCACAAACTTATTGAACTTCGCGACGACCACGCCGAACCGCATCCCCGTCGCGTCATGTGAACCTTTGCGCAGCTTCATACCCGCCTATAATTCCCTTCCTACCTACACCACACACTTCCAGGGTGGACGGGATAGTCCCGACTGCGCGCATTGACCGAGCACCTCCCTTGATCTGTCATTTCGATCAAGTCCTGCGTGCGCGGGCAGCGAGCAACGGGACCGTCCCGTCCACCCCGTCACACCTTTTTTAAAAGATGCCCCATCTTATTTTTCTTTGTGCGTAAGTACCGCACGTTGGCCGCGCGAGGGGCGATCTCAATCGACACCCGCTCCACAACCTTCAAGCCGTAGCCCTCGATGCCGACGATCTTACGCGGATTGTTGGTGATCAACTTGATCTGGTGCAATCCGAGATTCACGAGGATCTGCGCCCCGACTCCGTAGTCCCGCAAATCGGCCTTAAAGCCCAGCCTGAAATTCGCTTCGACCGTATCGCTGCCTTCGTCCTGAAATCCATAAGCCTTGAGCTTATTCAGGAGACCGATGCCCCGTCCCTCTTGATTGAGGTACAGCAGCACCCCGCGCCCTTCAGCTTCGATAATCTGCATCGCACGATGGAGCTGATCCCGACAATCGCACCGGAGTGAGCCCAGCGCATCGGCCGTGAGACAGCCGGAATGCACGCGGACAAGAGTCGGATTTCCCCCGTCTACCTTGCCCTTCACCAGCGCAATATGCGTCACGCCATCGACTTCATTTTCAAACGCGACTGCTTCGAAGTCGCCGAAAATCGTCGGCATCCTGGCGGTCGCCGCACGCTTCACAAAGGTCTCGCGCTGCATGCGATATTCGATGAGCGCCTTGATCGTGACCATCTTGAGCTTGTGCTTCTTGGCGAACTTGGTGAGCTCCGGCACGCGGGCCATGCTGCCGTCTTCATTCATGATCTCGCAGATGACGCCGGCAGGCTGGAGTCCCGCGAGACGCGCGAGATCGACGGAGCCTTCCGTCTGCCCCGCCCGTTTGAGCACGCCGCCTTTTTGCGCCTTGAGCGGGAAGATATGCCCGGGTCTGGCCAGGTCGCTTGGCTTGGCTTTCGGATCGAGGGCCACCTGAATGGTGGTTGACCGGTCTGCGGCGGAGATCCCTGTGGTAATCCCCTTTCGTGCGTCCACAGACACCGTGAACGCCGTGCCGAAGGTGGCGGTATTCTCGATGGCCTGGGGCGGAAGCTGTAATTCTTCGCAACGCTCGGGGGTCAACGCGAGGCAAATGAGACCCCGTGCGTGCTTGGCCATGAAATTAATGGCCTGCGGCGAGATCTTCTCCGCAGCAATGACCAGGTCGCCTTCATTCTCGCGGTCCTCGTCATCGACCAGAATGATGCACTTGCCCTTGCGAATGTCTTTGATCGCGTCTTGAATACTATTGAAAGGATTAGCCATGGTCAGAAAAGTTAACTGATTAATTTTAGGTTGAAAATTGCCCGTACAGGAGGCCCACAGATAACCCTGTTTGGCCCCCACCTGTCAACGGGAAAAACGACCTTACGAAGACCCTTCGCCACTGGCCCTTTCAGAACTCTCACAGCCTGTTCAGAAAGGTCGTC
>JBEBHO010000232.1:0-21020 GCA_040081095.1 Nitrospira sp. | reverse complement strand
CCGAGCAGAAACAGCACGAGGAACCCGATCAACCAGAACCAATCCATGGCCACTCTCTGTCCAATGAACAAGCCGACGCGGGCAAGCTGGAGAGAAGCTACGTTCTGGCGAGAGAAGAGTCAACCGGGGGGATCGGAAATGCAGAGATAGAGAAGATGCCGAGGAAGCGCAGGTCTTCCCTTCACGGAAAGAGCGCGCAAGAATACAGCAGCTCAACTAATCGGCAGCTTGACCTCGGTCCGTTCGCCGGTCGCCTCGTTCTGGAGCACGAACTGTCCGGCATCTTCCCGAGCCAGCTGAACATTCGCGTTGAGCAGTTCGATCCCATACACCGTACGGTCTGGCGCGAGATCCACCTTGATCTCGTCACTCACATGAATAGTCTCGACGTCGGCAGTCTTGGCATGCAGACGGAGATAGGCGATGTTGTAGCGCGGGTCATAGGTGAGGTTCATGAAGCCCTCCTCGATTGCGGCAGGATACAGCGGCGGGCGGAGTTTGGGGAGCAGCGGCAATGGGAAAGAAGCTGAGCGAGGCGAGCGGCACCGGCAGGAATGTATGAGGAGAAGAGCCACACGTGATGCCCGGAATTATTCTCCCGCCACGAGCTCAGCTTCCAACGGATGGTCTTTACGAAACCGGCTCACACCCAGCACGCTGAAGCCCAGTACATGCCCCTCTTGGTCGACTCGCTCCATGACGGCATCATGAGCCGTGGCCCTCATGAACCCCGGGGCTTCACGAAACTGAACTTCGAGGAAATCTCCTTCCGGATCGAACCAGACTTTCACTTTATCGGCCATATAGTTTCTCCAGCTTTGAGCTGATCTGTTAGATACGCGGTAATCATAAAAGCATCACCAGGTGGACACTTTACCACGACGCATAGCCATTTCCCCCGACCCGTGTTTTCGCGTAATACTCATAGAACAATTGGACGGTCCCGTCCGATCGTGACACGCGAACCTCAGCAGGTGCCTCCAGGACATGGGCAACCTCCTCTTCCATCCCAACCATTTCAGCATGGCGGAGGACATGTGTCATGCGCTCGTCCGTCAACCGCACCGAACGACCAAAGCAATCGCGAACCACTTTCACGGCAGACCTCGGAGAAACAATCAGGGAAGAGCCTCAAAGAACGATTGCGGCAGGATACATCGGCGGGCGGAGTTTGGGAAGCAGCTGCTATGGCGAGAAAGCGAAATAGAAAAGAGGGTTGCCGGCAGGAGTGTAGCGTCCGGCCTGGTTGAAGATATGGTCGTCACGCGAGTAGGGACCGGGAATTCTTCAGGGGCCTTGTCGAGAGGGACAGGAGACCGAAGGCCACCGTGACGGCTCGCAAGCGAGCACGACGCAGGCGTATCGGCTGCAATCCGTCGAGGAGGTCGAGCGAGTACCATTGCGCCGGGCGAGAGGATCATGTTCCGTCACAGAAGCTCCTGGGGAAATTCTGGTCTGAATGAAGCTAAATCGAGATGAGGTGGAAGCGGAGAAGAGGAAGAAACCGAAGAGCCAGACCATCCACATGGCAAGCCTTAGCAGAGCTGGCAGCGGTTTCAGGAAATTGAGAATGGCCCAGTCTCTCTGTTCTTCGTTCTGATCTTCATGTCAGCCTCAAATCATCCAGAAACTCCGATCCCGGCTCGACACTTGTCACCAGCAAATAGTCGCGGGCGCGGGTGCAGGCGACATAGAGCAGATGCCTCTCTGTGTCATAGACTTCCTGCAAGTCGGCATCATCCCCTACCGTTTCGATTCGTTCTTGTAGAGGGATGATCTCGTCGTCGCATGCCATCACAGCCACCGCGCGAAACTCCAAGCCTTTAGCCAAATGCATGGTGCTGATTGAGGCGAAGCCGCTAGTTGTTTCAACGTGCTCATCCAGAACCTTGAATGGGATTCCAGCATCTTCAACAGCCGCGCGGGCGCGCGGCAACTCAGCCTCGGAACGAACAAATACTCCACACTCATGAGGCGCGACGCCTGTCTTCAGATGCTCTGATAGCCAGGCACTGACCGTCTTGATCTCTTCCTTCTCGCTCTTCAGAACCTGGATCACCGGCGGAGGGCCATTGAAGACCGAGACGGTGTCCCTCCGATCGTCCACGTTCCCATCGGCATCGGATACCTCCGGTCCTAAAAGGCGATCAGCCTGCATTCGGATTTGGTGCGAGGTTCGGTAATTGACGCGAAGGGTGCGAGACCGTCCGCGAATATCCACACCCAATGCTTTCCAAGAAAACGGTTGTTGAAAGATCCGCTGACCAAGGTCACCAGCAAAGAACAGCGCATTGGGACGATTCCCGCCAAGTGCGGCAAAGAACCGCAAGTGTGAAATGCTGATATCCTGAGCCTCGTCGACAACGGCAAAGTCGAACGGAGGGTTTTTGCTCTTAGCCAATGCGGACGCCAAAGCCGTAAACACAGCCGCTTGCGTCATGAGCCCTCGCTCCTTCAGACCACCACGAACCTGTTCGAAAATAGACCAGAGGATCGCCCGTTGCGCTTCGGGAAGCCGAGTCTTGCGCCCCAATCGAGCCACGTCACGATAGGCTTCCCAACTTGCCAACTGCCACGCATCCACGACCTGTTCCCATTCAGTTATCAGGAAGTATGCGTTGAATTTGTGGCCGCCAACGGCTTTCGATGCCTCGCGGAGCAACTGCCGCACATCACCCCGGCTTGCAAGCTTGACTGGCCCCAAGAGCGATTTGTAGAGGCGCAACCCGAGCGCGTCTAGAGAATGCACATCAATGCGTTCTCCAAGGCGTGGTTCGTTGCCAACCAGTCGCCTCAGCTTCGTATGAAGCGCGTGGGCCAGTGTGTCAGAAAATGTGGCGAGCAAGACTCGGGCATCCGGATTGGTGCGGGCCAGAAACGCGGCTCGATGTAACGCCACGATCGTCTTGCCTGTACCCGCCGATCCTGACACTCTCGCAGGACCGCTATAGTCCCGTTCCACCCACTGCCGTTGCTCCGGGTGGAGAAAGACCATCCATTTCTCCCAAGAGAATTCCAGTGCGCGCTCGAGTTCTTCAGCATTTGCGATGATGCGGAAGCGGCGCTGCGCTTCGGGATGATCAAACGGCGTAACCGTACTATAACTTGCTGCCGACTCTGCGACATGGCTTCCAATCGACAGGCACGACTGTGGCCCTTCATTAGTCGCTGACTGCAGTATTGCTCCTGACCACTCGATCGGGAACTGACCCACCGCAGAGAGTCTTGGTTTGCCTCCAGTCGCCAATTCCAGTAATGCTTCAGCCGCTTCGCCAGGCAGATGTTCGGCGAGTGCCAAGATCGTATCTTCTGTGGCCTGACGCACATCCTTCAACCATTCTGCTGGCACGCCATAACCCAGCAGCTCAGCGTCAGGCGTTTTAGAGAACAACATCTTTTGTTTGGCCACTGGCTTCGCGGCTTCGACATATTTGGGAACAACAATCTCCTGAACTTTCTCGCGGATCTCCACCAATTGAGCCGCACCAGTTTTTGGATGCGTTTCCAGTTTGCGCCGTTCGGCCCAGTCGTAGGCTTTGTCGTGGTGATCGACGTAGCAGAGGAGCAGACTCCCAGAAGTCCGATGGACGATCAGTCGAATATCGCTGCTGACACGCACCGACCAGAAGTTCTTGTCCTTCGCCTTATCGAGCTTGTGAAAGCTGAATCCAGGATTCGCAGGGTTAAGTTGAAGGTCAAAAGCGGTCGTTTTAACGGTTTTTTGCTCCTCGCCGGTCAGACGGGAGAGACTGTCGGTAAAGGTGTCGGAAATTCGGAAGTTCATGATGCTATTTTTTTACTCGCAATGGCGGGCTGTTAATTTCCGATTCGCCTCCGAGCAGGAGCATGGCGCTCCGAGCTTCGTATCTGCGGCGCAATATTTCTAACATTGCAGGAGTCGCAGCTTGGATTGCACCGTCTCCGATAAAACATTGAAGGTGCTCTTCAAAAAATCGTTGAGCAGATCGATTGTAGAGACCAAGTGGATCTACATTTGAGGCGACAACAGAAATCGCAGGGACCACGCGTACGCCGTCGTAACCATACAAGAACACGAACGAATCTGGGCTAAGTGTGAGCATACGCTCACACTGTTGTTTCAAGTCCCGCAGATTGTCTACCCTGCCATTCCTCACCAGCTTGGCCTGCGCGAGGAATCCTTTGGAGACCTTGAAATCCGGGAGTGCAATGTTGAGCACGCCCATGAAGTCGGCGCCAAAACGCGATTCCTGTGACCCGCGCCCTCGATCGGTCAGGGTTTTTGCACTCCACCGAATACCCCGAGTATGAAATTCTTCCAGAGATTGCTCGATTGAGCCGAGCATCCGGTCTGTCATTGCCGGTTCTTGCTCAACGCGCCCTTCACGGAGAGCTTCAACGGAATAATCTATAGCGTCCGCGATGTGGCGAGCCACGTCCCTTATTGCGTGGTAGTAGGTGATCATGGTCAGGTAACCTTGAACACCTTCATCACTTCATCGCCGAGATGATTAATGACCTTCACTGCGATACGACCAGATTTGGGTTTATCAAATGCACGAGAGGTGTCGCTGTTGAGGGTGGCCCAAGCTTCTGGGTCGATTTCGGCTTTGAGCGTGGTCTTTAGCGCGCTGTATGGATCGTTCGCGCCAAGGAAGTAGGCGTGGCGAACGAAGAAGCTTTCCTCGTTGTAGTCGGTGTCGATAAACCAGCAGGCAATGCCCTCGGCGCCGTCGCTGATCACCTCACCGGTTTGGGGCTTGAACACGTCCACGCCTTTGACCTTTACGCGTATCTTGCCGTCTTTCTCTTTGAGGATATCAATATCGGGTTCACCGAAGATGACGAAGAGGTTACCTTTGCCGGTGTTCTTAAGATCGTCAGACATATGCAGATCGGCATTCATCCTGGCCTTGAGTACCGGGATGCGGCCGAGTTTACTGAATTCTGTCGAGTGGGCGTCGTAATTGAAGGCGCAGGCTATGAGGACATCAAAGCCGGCATCGCCTGCTTCGCGAGCTGCTTCCACCAGATCGGGTCTGGTGACAGTCCCGAACTCCGGTCCGATGAAGATGGCGGCGCGCTTCTCTTTGTCCCCTTCCAAGTAGCGACCTTCCGCGCAGACGAGATCGCCTGGCCAGGGAGTAGGGCGGTAAAGTTGATCTTGCCCTCCTTGTGCGCTTGCTGCACCCCGGCGGTCTTGAGGTTCTCCATGATCATTTGAGCGAAACTTTGTTTCGCGCCGTACTCAGGGCTGCTTTCCTTCGACGTCTCGATCAATTCGTCGTTCTCATCCACACCTAGTACGCGGTGCGGCGACAAACTCTCCACTGTGAAGGGACCGGCCACGCGGACGCATTTCTTGTTTTCGTAAGGCTTGTCGTAAAGATATTCAAATTCGGCCTTGGCTGCGATGGACTTGTCAATTTCCGTCTGCCTAGCGATGCGCGCCTGCCACCAGTCTGCGTGAAGCTTCTTTATTGGCCCCGGCCACGCCTCCTCCGGTTCACGCGGAATCTCCCATTCCTGCCACCCACCTTCGCCAAGGCTTTGGCGGGCGGACTCCTTCTTGAGCGCGGCGTTCAGCTTCTCGCGCAGTGGCTCCAGCACGGCCTGCCACTTGTCCCAAATGACGTCGATCTCCACGTTGTTAGCGATGGTTTCGAGCATGACGTGCGGCACGCGCTCATAGACGAAGCCGTGGCGGATGTTCCCGCGCGCGGGCTGCGAACTCGGCGCGGTGCGAGCGACTTCGGCTTCCTTGAGCTGGCCGTCGCGGGAATCGGCCAACAGGTAAAATGGATAGCGTGCGCCCATGACACGGGCACGAGCCAGCGCCAAAGATACCCGAGAGGTGTCAATCGTAATCCAGCGGCGTCCCCACTGTTCGGCGACATAGGCAGTGGTTCCGCTGCCGCAAGTTGGATCAAGAACTAAGTCACCGGGGTCCGTCGCCATCAAGAGACATCGCTCGATTACCTTGGCGTTGGTTTGAACTATGTAGACTTTGTCGTCGGTAAAGTTGCCAGATCCAGTATCAGTCCAAACGTTTCCATGAACCCCAGCGTCGAAATCAGTGTGGAATCGCACATACTGAATCGAGTTTTCTGCTACGTGGATGCGATTTGCTCGGCCGAGTCGCATCATGCCTGTAGGCCACGAAGCCTTCCAATGCGAGTTCTTCGACCAGCTGTCATACGTTTTGCCGTAGAATTCGAACGGTTGAGGTGTCTTCGACCTGCCTTGTGAAATGATGTTGTCTGGCTTGTAAGGACGAGCACCAGCGGGAATCGGGCTTTCATTCCGTTTCTCCGCCGCTGTTACTCCGCGATAAGTGAAATCGTCGAGCAGTAGCCAACGTGCGTTCCCTTCTCCTAGCTCGAAGCCTTTTCGGTAAAGTGGCGGCCGCGATTTGCCCTTCGTTTTGTCCTTCGCAAACCAGATCACGTAGTCTGCGATGTTCCCAATATATCGGGCTTTGAAGCCGGTTGTCGTCTGGATGCAAATCAGACTTAGAAAATTATTCTCACCAAATATCTCCTCCATCACGGCGCGGACGAGATGGACGTTTTCATCGCCGATCTGCACGAAGATTGAACCGGAATCGGTGAGCAGATCGCGGGCGACGGTGAGGCGGTCGCGCAGATAGGTGAGGTAGCTGTGGATACCATCGCGCCACGTATCTCGAAACGCCTTGACCTGTTCCGGCTCACGTGTAATTTGATCAGCGTTGCCGTCCTTCACGTCGCGGCTGGTGGTGGACCACTGAAAGTTGCTGTTGAACTTGATGCCGTAGGGCGGATCAAAGTAGATGCACTGTACCTTGCCTCGCAGCCCTTCGCGCTCGGCCAGGCTGGCCATCACTTGTAACGAATCGCCAAGGATCATGCGATTGGACCAATTCTGGTCGTGCTGGTAGAACTCGGTCTTGTCCACGCCCTTGGGGATGCCATTGAAGTCAGCAAACAAGTCAGGCGTGAGCAACCCGGCTTCGTGCTCGCGCTCCTTGGTCTCGCGAAGCAGATCATCGATCAGTGCCTTGGGGTGAACCTTTTCTTGGATGTATAGCGGCGGAGCATGGACGACGAGGTCGGACCAATCTTGCTCATCCTTGCCACGCCAGACGAGTTGGGGATCTAAATCACGATTGCGCCGTTCGTATGCGACGCGGACGGGGCTTTGTTCTTCTTTTTGCAAGACGGACTGATATTCCGCGGTGGGAATATTCTTCCGCTTCGCCTCATCATGCTTCAGCGCGTCAACGGTCTTGGTGGTGGGTTGTTTTTTAGCCATGAAGGGGTGCCTTGTTATGAGTCTAGTGCGTCTGGATTCTTCAGAGACTTCTTGTCTTCGGATACGATTCGGCGCTCTACCTTTTTAATATCTTCGGCAGCGGGCACACTCTCAGGACGAATACCGCGTTCGAGAAGGGTCTTCCTCACGGCCTGATTGTTGGTGATGTGCTCGGTGGAGATCTCCCCTTCCGATGTCATCTTGTGTTGCTTGGCATTGAAGATGGTGATTTCAGTCGCAAAGTCCTTCGCCTTGAGAATGATCGTGGGAGCAAAGTCAGCCAGGGGGCGATTATCCGGCACGTTCCAATGCGACTTCATCACCTGGGTTGATTTTCCAAACAACGCCTGATCGCCCTTGCTTCGGATCAGTCCAAAGTTCTGATTTCCCCCGGTCTGTTCATAGATGACCTGGGAGAGATCCTTTTCCGTTTCGGTGAGTTTTCTGCGTGCGGAGACACGTTCTGCCTCCAACAGGCGTTGCTCGATGAGTTCCGCCCGCCGAGTCTGGACGGCAAAGTAGGTCTGCGCAAAGGCGATTTCCTGTTTTCTTGGATCTCCGTTCTGTGCGATCAGGTAGCAGGCGTAGCGAGTAAGCATGATGTCATCCACCTCGCGCTGGCTGCCCGAACCAAGATCAACCATTTTGTTAACGTCAACAAAATGGTCGGCGATCGCATGCCTCGACACCTCGCAGGCAGTTTTTGCCTTGCTCACGACGGCGGTAAAATTACGCCACTCCGTATAACCAAGAAGGTACTGAAGGTCCCGGGCGAGCCAGAACTCGACTCCATTTTCGGCCTGCTGGGCATGTGATTCGAAGGTAGCGGTGAGTGTATGAACAAGCTCAGTGTTCATAGGCAGTCCTTTCAATCATCTGGTTGAATTCACTTTCAACCTTGGCCTTGAAGTCGGTCTCGATTTGATACACTTCTGTGAACTCGGCAAAAGCCCAACGGCCATAGGTGCCAAGATTATTCACCCCTGGCACCCAGTAGTTCTCCATGGTGGCCTTCTTTTCCTTGGCATCCTCACGCCGATAGCCTTTGATCTCGACAATGAGGTGCAGGAGATCTTCATTACCATGTCCGTCATCAACCAGGACGATGAAGTCTGGCAAGTACTTCCGCGTCTCTGATCCATAGCGGTACGGCACTTCCAGTCCGAGATTGTGATTCTTGACGTAGGTTTTGACTTTTGGATGAGCCTCTGCCACGCGACAGAATTCGCCCTCCCAATCACTGTCGAGCATGATCCAATTGATGTGGCTGCGTCTGGCATCCGTCTCCCAGCGATCTCGCCTGGACGTATTGAAGTTCACGTGCCTGGTCGAGCCAGTAGGATTGTAGGCATCAAGTAGTGCTTTGATTGGACGCTCCCCTACCAACGCGCGTGTGATGCCAGCGGTGATGCGTTCGCAGGCCATGTCGGCCAGTTCTTGATAGATCAACTGGGCAGGATAGGTGCCGCCTTTGCACCGAAGACAAGTATCAATCCACTCTTTGGTAATACGCTTGAGCTGACCAAACAGATGAAGCTTGGGCTCTTCGCCTGGATCGCGCCACTTGGTATAGAGCAATCGTTTGGCCACATGGAACAGCACTGTTGAGGGCCTCATATCATCCAAGTGTTCAAGGCTCAGATCGACGGCTTCACCAATGATCCCCGCGTTCTTGGTAATCGAAGGGCCGACAAGATCGGGGGTGAGCTCCAGAATCGAATCCTCGTTAAACTTGGCGGTGAGCCGCTCTTCCGGCAGTTCGACGCGATAGCCTTCGACACGCGGAAAGGAAATTTCGAGTGCGTCGCGTTCGGGACGAACTGCTTTGACATGCACGGTTTCTCGTGGTGGCTGCGGAGGAGCCACGACCGGCTTCGCCGTGAAATCGAAGGGAATGCCGAGGACATCTGCATATCTCACGTCAAACAGACCTTCATCATTCAGGTCATAGGATTCCCGACGCAGCGCGCGACCAATGACCTGCTCGCAGAGCAGCTGAGTACCGAAGGCCCGCACACCGAGCACATGCGTCACAGTATTGGCGTCCCATCCCTCGGTCAGCATGGACACAGACACCACACAACGGATCGACTCGCCCAGTCGCCCCTGCTTGCCAACGGTATTCATGACCTCCCGTAGCAGGTCTTGGTCTGTCAGGCCCTCAGCTTGCCGCTGATCGCCAGTGCGCTCAACGATCTCGCGACGGAAGCGCTCGATTTCATCAGCCGCCATGCCACGGAAGTTGTCATCCAACGCTTCTCCGGATTCGAGTTGTTCGCTATCGATGAGGAGAGTGTTCGGACGCGGAAGAGGATTCCCGTGCTCGTCGAAGTTCCGGAACAGTTCAAGACGACCATTTTCCAGTGTGGTCGAACCATCCTCATTCTCCCGCTGAAAGCCCGAGATGAAGTCGTATACCAACTTAGACGTCGAGGTATTGTTACAGACCACGATGAAACAGGGCGGCACACGCATGCCGCTCTCTTTCCACAACTCGAAAGTCTTCTTGTAGTGCCCGTACAGTGCTTCAAGAGCGGTCTGCAGCTCCACTGGCAAACTGAGGGGATCGAGGGTTGCGGCCTTCCCGCGACCTTTCTTGGGCATCCTGGTGCGGATGTGCTCCCAGAGATTGCGGAACTTTGGCATCTCCCCGCCTGGGATGTTGTCTGCCACTGGCACGCGCGGCAATTTCACGATGCCGCTCTCGATAGCATCCATGAGCGAGAAATCGCTCATGGTCCAGGGAAAGAGCGTGCCCTCGGCATAGCCTGAGCCTCGAAGAAAGAATGGCGTGGCCGACAGGTCGATGATCTGCGTGACACCGAGTTTGCGCGTGACGATTTCTAACCCTGAGATCCAGAGCCTCGCCGCCTCGTTATTCTTCTCTGCCTCTTTCTTATCATCCCCCTTCAACTCCTCTTCGTCGGCTTTTGCTTCCGGCTTTTCTCGATAGCAATGGTGGGCCTCGTCGTTCAGGACGAAAATATTCTTCATGCCCATCAAATCGGGCATCACCCTCTGGAGCATCTGCCCTTCTGTTTCAAGCGTATTGAGCTCTTCACCTCGCCCTTGAAGCAACGACCGACCACCCTTTGACAGTTCGAGACGCTCTCGCAGCTTAAAGGCATGGTAGTTGGTGATGACGATCTTGGCGTCTCGCACCTCGTCCAGCAGATCATTGGGGACCAACTCCCTGCTAGCGTAATAACTGTCCGGATCATGCGGCTGGAGGACGCGCAGGCGGTCTTTAATGGTGAGGCCTGGCGCGACGACAAGAAACCCACGAGTAAATTTCTTGCTGTTGGGGCGTCGCACGGCATTGATCGTTTGCCACGCAATGAGCATGGCCATGACCGTGGTTTTGCCTGCACCTGTGGCCAGCTTTAACGCCAGTCGTGCTAATCCTGGATTGGCGTCGCTGTTGGCATTTGCGAGGTGCTCAAGAAAGCCTTTGCCAGCCTTGGAATTAGGGGCAACTTCTGTCAGCCAAATGGCCGTTTCAACGGCCTCGACTTGGCAAAAGAACGGTCGTGTGTTGCTAAATTTATGATGTCGCCAGTGCTGGAGTAAGCGAGCGGTTTCGGGCGTGACCTGCCAGTCGTTCGAGTTCTGCAATGTCCGCCATGCATCAACTTGGTCGCGCACCGCATTGATGATGGCCGTGATGTCGTACTGCTGTTCTTGTGTGGACAGCCCCTTCCCTTCATCAAAAACAATCGAGGCTTGCTTTTCTGTAGACTTGCGCTTTTTCGGTTTCGGTATTGGTGTGATGAATTCTGCGGGGCGGCGGCTTTCTATGATTTGCTGCGTCGGCTGACCCGATTCATCAAGTTCCCAATGCCTTAAAGGGCGCGCGTATGGGGTATTCAGAATCGGTTTGGAGAAAAAGTCGGTACTCATTTATGGGTTCGACATGATGGAGAGGACCTATATGGAAAACGATTAATAGGCGGCAGAATACCCTTTTCCCAGCAGGAATTCACCCCAGCTCTTGAGGAGCAATTCCCCTGGCCTCAAAGGAATCCAGAGTCTTTGCCTCGTAGAACTACCAGTTCCGTGCAGGCCTCCAACCACGTTCCTACTCCATTGCTTCATTTCTTCCCATCTATTCTCCATCCCCTCCCATACGGATTATTGGGCGAATCACGCCTGAATGGACTCCCTGCGCCTAATTGGTTGTTCAGCGAGTCCGGCGAAAATGGTGAGCCGTAGCGGCCGAACTGGTTGCTGGTTGAATCTGCATCGAAGGGATTGGCCGTGGACTCGAGAGGACAAGGGCTCCGTGAACCTACGTTTTCGGTTTTCCTGAGGCCTCAGGCAGATTTCAACGCCTTGCCTTGGATGACCGGAACAAACCGGATTTCCACCCGCTGCTTCAAGGCGGAGGCAATACGATTCAGCATGGCCAGGGAATGTCCTTCATACTCTGCATCTTCAAGCCGACAGATCGCTGAGGCCGTCGTCCCCACCAGCTTGGCCAGCTCCCGCTGTGTCAGACCGGCCTGAAGGCGGAGCATCACGAGCTTTCGTGCCACACGATCGTTCGCCCGTGCCTCCTCCAACCCCCGCGTACGATCCGGCCTTCCCTCATAGTACCGGCGATAGAGAATCTGGACGGCGTCCGACGTGGTCGCCCGCTTTCGTTTTGCCATGTTCATTCCTCCCGATAGGTATGCGCCTGATGATCCTGCTCAAAAAGCCGTTTTCGCTCCAATGCCACGTGAATGTCCTTTGCCGGCACCTCACGCTCCTTGACGAGACCATGGGCCAGAACAGCAGCCATTCGGCCATGAAAGAAATACAAGATCCGATAATTCATCCCCTCCCGCCCGATGCGCAATTCATAGATGCCGTTTCGCAACAGATCGGCTTCCGGCCGACGCAGTTCATGACCATGTTCGCGCAGCCGCTCGATCTTCACCACGCATTTGTCCTGAATCTTTGCAGGCAGTGTGTCCAGCCATTCTAAGACCGGCGCATGCCCGTTTCGATCCTGATAGAACACCACCCGAGTCCTCGGCACTGCCTCCTCCTTCTTTCAATGCTCATGTTCACATATTTGCGAATCTCGTGCAAGCACCTCCGTCACAATCATGACCGTGAACGGATGAGGCTGCACGTGAGAGCACCCGCGCTTACCGCCCTTCAATCTTCCATCCCCTGCCATACGGATTATTCGGCGAATCGGGCCTGAATGGACTCCCCGCTCCAAATTGGTTGTTCAGCGACTCCGGCGAAACGGGTGAGCCGTAGCGGCCGAACTGGTTGCTGGTTGAATCAGGATCGAAGGGATTGGCGCTGAGCTTGCCACGGTACTGGCCCTGTTGATCGTAGAGGCGCGGAGCCTCAGTGGCGAAGGGATTGTTTGCCGATTGGTTGCTGTAGGGACTCCCGTAAGGACTGAAGGGATTGTTGATCCCGTTGGGCGCGAACGGGCTCCCTTTGCCGAAGGGATTGGCCGTGGAGTCGGCATCGAAGGGATTCGCGCTGAGATTGCCCAGGTCTTCCGCCTGTAGTGAGTATGGCATCCAGAACAGCATGAGCATCAGCAGGCTTGTGGTCTTCATGGCGCGCTCCTTTCTTTTGGACCAGTCAACGTAGGTATGGCTACTTTCCTTTCTCCGCTTGGCCCGTGATGGCCTGAAACATCGCACAAACCGGCTCGGGCCAGTTGTTCAGTAGGCAGGACAAGGGAAGAGTCAGCACGGTGGCAATCGCGATCGCTCCGAGCAGGAGCACGGCACAAGTCCCGAGCTTCCAGGCAAACGGGATCTCGTCTGTCTTGTTCATGATGGTCCCCTACGGCCAGTAGTTGCGTTGCAAAAAGATATCCCTATCAGACGGCCCACAGCCCACGGTGAGGGCATGCGCGAGTAACCACGTCGTCAAAATGGCGAACAGTGCGAGGGCCGTCCACAGGATGTTCCACCAGGGCAGTTGCTTGACGATCTGCATGCCAACAACCTTTCTCATGTTGATCCGACACTGCCTGTGTGTTGCCGGCACGCTGATGGTTTCATCACTCGCGTTCCCCCTCTTCGTCATTCCCCCGGCAACCCCAGCCAGATGGCCAGCAGGGCGAAACCGAACCACCAGGCCGCCACTACGGCCACGAGGCCGAGTGCGCCGGCCACGAGGGCGGCCAGTTTCCAGCCCAGCGGCACGGTGGCTGAGGTGAGGTTGTCCCGCATGGCCATCGCCTGGCTTCCCGGTTAGTTCAGCCGCGAGGGCGGCTCTTGATCGCCCGACTGCGATGCCGACGAAGGCGGTGGCGCTTTCGGCAGGAACACATCGGCGGCCGGTTGCCCCTCGCCGCGGCGGTACTGCGCCGTGGCTTCGCTCAGTTGGTCGAAGGTGTGATCGATGTCGCGCCGACAGAAGGAAATGCGGCTGTCTCCCGCGATACCGAGGTCGCCGCCGGCGGCCCACACATCGTGATCGGCCCCCAGATAGAGGAACGCCCAGCCCTGCTGCTTGCAGGATTTGATGAGGTTGAACACCTGCGTTCGCTTGTATTCCTGCGAGGCGTTCTCCTGCCCGTCGGTCAGAATGACGCAGAGTTTCTTCGCGTCAGCCGGCGCCTCTTGCCTGGCCAATGAGAGCGTGCGCCCGATGGCATCGTAGAGCGGTGTGCCGTCCTGCGGACGATAGGTTTCGACGTCCAATTCCTGCACGGTGGCGACCGGCGCCGATTGGTAGCGCACTTCCGTCTTGCCGGCATTGAAGAGCGTCAACGTGACGCGCGTGTCGGCCGGCTCTTCCCGCAGGCCGGCAAGATAGTGATTGAACCCGGCGAGGGCGGCGCCTTTGCACGATTGCATCGAGCCGCTTTCGTCGAGAATGAGCGTGATGTAGAGCGGGTGGGAAACCTGATTCGATTGTCCCTGTGCTGACCTGTCCATCGCGATGACCTCCATCTGAGGGGTGGGTGATGGGCTCATCATAAGCAGGGAGGATGACAGCTTGGGTCACTCAGCGGACAGGAGGGTGAAACAGCAGCGAGGCTGGGTTTTACAGGGGCTTTGCGATCAGACGACACGGAGCCGGTGGGGCGGGTGTGACATCCAGGGTCACGGTTGGGCGAGGAGCTTCTATCGATCTATGACCATGGGGCCTTGTGCTTGCCATCAGACCCGAACACGGTGCTAGCCCGATCGCGACGTCCAGTACCCTGGCTCTCGTTTCAGATGCATGACCGCGAGAATTTCAACCGTCTCAGGTTTTGCCCGATAGATGATTCCGTATGGGAAGCGGGGGAGCTTGCACTTATGGATATCGCCTTCGACCCTCGGGTACATCTGAGGACGGCGGCGAATTCGGTGGAGAGCATCTTCCAGAATGTCGAGAAAACGCCGATCAAGGCCCGGTTGTTTTTCCCCGTAAAAGCTTGCCGCCTCACCAGCCTCTGATTGAGCTTCCGGATACCACCGGACTTGCATCAGGCCTGCTTCTTCCGAAGTTCCGCCATCACCATATCGGCGTCGATCAGCTGAACCTCTCCCTGATCAATCTGCTCGCAGCGGCGCCGAATCTCGTTCCGCCATGCCGGTGAAACGTCGAAATCCTGCTCGAAGTCGAGGCCTTCGAGAAGCGCCTCGGCGATAAACGCCCGGGTCGCGGGCTCCAACTGCATGGCCTCTTCCAAAATCTTCTTTGCATTTGCTTTCATCCGGTCGCTCCCCCCTCTAGGCCACCAGAGCCACGTTCAGACTTCTCATTATGGTCTGAAGATTATTTAGAAACAAGCGAGGAGCTTCTTCGCTTCGTCTTTCACAGCCTGCTGCAGCCGCTCGGGTTTGAGGACCTGCACGCCGCCGCCGAAGCTGAGCACCCAGCCGAGCAACTCTCTGGTATCGGCCACCTGCAATGTCATCCGCAGCTGTCCGCCCCTTACTGGGGTGAACTGCTGGCTGGAATGCCAGGTCCGGTCTTTCACCCAGGCGGCGGTGGCTTTGTCGAACTGGAGTTCGACGGTGATCCGCTCGCCGCGCATGACGACGAGCGCGTCTTCCACATAGGCCTCCAGATCGAAATGCAGCGGCAGTTGATAGGGATGGTCGGTCGGCGTGAGGGATTTGATCCGCTCCACGGCGAACATCCGCA
Source organism: Nitrospira sp. (assembly GCA_040081095.1). Taxonomy (GTDB): domain Bacteria; phylum Nitrospirota; class Nitrospiria; order Nitrospirales; family Nitrospiraceae; genus Nitrospira_D. Next base: position 5,645 of record JBEBHO010000232.1, on the reverse strand, counting down.
CGTCTTTGCGCCAGTGGCAATAGGCGATCAGGTAGAGGCCCCCGTCCACATAACGCAGGCGATAGGGATCGACTTCGCGCCTGGTCGTGGCGTTCCGCCCGGCGGAGAAGTAGCGCATCTGCACGGTGTGCCGGTTGGCGATGGCCTGGGAGAGAATATCGATCGTCTCACGATGGTGCCGGTAGTTCTTGTGGGGGCCCAGCCCGACGGAAAACCACTGGTCCAACCGTTGGAGATAGTCGGTCGCGCCGGAGGGGATGGCCGCGGAGATCTTTGAGAGGGCGGAGTTCAAGGACGTCTGGATCAAGGTGCCTTGCAACGGGCTCAGCAGGCGACGGCTGAAGGCCAGCGCCATCAGTTCCGTAGGCGAGAGACGCAGGGCCGGAATGTGTTTGAACCCGTCGAGGAGCCGCCAGCGGACTTCGCCGTCGACCCGTTCGGTGAGGAGCGGAAAATGGGACGATTCCAGCGCCGCCAGATCCCGGCGGACGGTTCGCGGGTGGCGCGTGAGTTCTGCCGGGATGGCCTCCACTAACTCAGCCAGGGTCAGCCCGTTCCGGGCCGCGCCCAGGCGTTGCAGCAGATGCCACTGACGTGTGACCTGATCGTTCCGCGGCATGGATCCCCTTCGAACGCTGAGGCCGTACCATGCCACAAATGCGGGAGATCGGAAAGTGTTCTACAGGACTTGGCGCGCGATGGCACACTTCCGGCTCATACGCTCGCGTCACCCCACCGACGAGCCCGGAATCTTGCCATCAATGATCTGTTGGCCATAGGCAATGCACTGGACCGTCGCCTCATCTTCCGTCGCATACCGACCGGTCATGTAGAAATGACGACATTCCTCTTCGTCATCAACCTGCCACGAAATGAAGACGTTCAATTCCCATAATCCCGTATCAGGCATCTGACGGAGGGCGGATTGAACCCTGTACCCTTTGTACGTGATGGACTTATTCATCGTCGAGCAACCAGTTATCGTAGGAAAAGATGGGGTGAGTGACGGGGCTCGAACCCGCGACCTCCGGATCCACAATCCAGCGCTCTAACCAACTGAGCTACACCCACCATCAGGAAGGAATTGAACCCGCACGCAGAAAGAGGATCTTAGCAAAGAGCGGTGACGCGCCGCAACTCAGCCTTGCCCGGCCTACGGGCGGGCATCGAACGCCGCTTGCATCTCGTTCACAATCTCGGTCACCGTCGCCACCGGATCGACGGCGTCTCGGATCGGCCGGCCGATGACCAGATAGTCGGCGCCGGCGGCAATCGTCTGGGTGGGCGTGGTCGCGCGGGCATGGTCATCCACCCCCTTGCCTGCCGGACGCACTCCGGGCGTGACAATTAAAAACCGCGGACCGACTTTCTGCCGGATGGCCGCCGGTTCTTCCCCGGAGGCCACCACGCCGTCGCACCCGACCTCTGAGGCCAGCAACGCGCGGGCGGTGACGAGATCCTGCACGCTTCGTTGGATTCCCATGTCGCGGAGATCGTTGCTATCGAAGTTGGTCAGCACCGTGACGGCCAGCAATTTCAGGGTCGACCCTTCGCGCCCCTGCACCGCCGCCGCCAGCGCCTTGCGGTTGGCATGGATCGTGAGAAAGTCGACGCCCATGGCGGCGACTTGAGCCGTCGCCCGGCGAACGGTTTCTTCGATGTCGAGAAACTTCAGGTCCAGAAAGACCCGCATTTTCCGGTCAAGCGCCCGTTTGATCATCTCCGGCCCGGCGGCAGTGTAGAGCTCAAGGCCGATCTTTACGAAGGAGATCTGCCCCTGGAGCCGGTCCAGCAGACGCTCGGCTTCGACGATCGACGGGACGTCGAGGGCGAATATCAAACGGTCACGCGCACTGATCTTTGCCATAGGGTTCCTTTTACAGGGATCGACCGATTGTTGACGGCTCACTCGTCCGTATGTTACATAGTTTGCTCTTTTTTTGGAGGAATAGACAATGCCTGTGATCCACAAGTCGACGATTCGCAGCGCCCGTCAGGCTGAACGCCGCCGGGACCGGAACAAATCCACGTTGAGCGCGGTGAAGAGCCTGGTCAAGAAAGTGCAGTCGGCGGTTGCCGACAAGAAGGCGGATGACGCCAAGACCGCCTTGCGCGCGGCCACTTCGGCCCTCGGTAAAGCCGTCACGAAGGGCGCCATGAAGCCCAACACCGCGTCCCGCCGTATCTCCCGCTTGACCAAACACGTCAACGGCCTGTCCGGTTCCCGCTCGTAATCGTTCTGACATTCGACACGACTCGCGCCGCTCCCCGCCCTGCCGGGGTCGGCGGTCGCTGGGGTGCGGTTGGTTGTGCGCCCTGCACGGACTGACAGAGCCGCAGCAGCACCCGCTCCATCGTCATTTTGGGCTGCCCGCTACTGCCTCCCTTGAGCTGTCCGTCGGCTTCCCAAAACAATCGCAGGGCCTCCCGCACATGGGCGTCTGACAGGCGGCCCAGGAACGTTTTCACCTGCATCGGATCCATGCGCAAGGTCCGCGCAATCTCACCGTCACGGCCCCCGTCACGAAGCAGTTCCTTCATTTTCCAGATCCGGCGGTACTGCCAGGCCAGGGAACCGAGGATGCGAAGCGGCGCCTCGCCGGCCTCCAGATTCCTGGCCAGAATCGACAGCACCCGTCCGCGCTGGGCCTCGGCGATCGCCAGCGTGAGATCGAACACCGACGCGCCCGGCTCGACGCCGCGCAACTGGTAGACATCGGCATCCGTCGCGGGTCGATCGGTCGTGATATAGGAGGCGAGCTTTTCGAGTTCACGCCGGATGGCGTACAGCGAGCCTCCGGATGTTTCTTTGAGCACCCCGACCGCCTTCTCATCCAACTTCAATCCAAGCCGTTGCGCATCCCGGCTCACCCAGGGGCCTAATTGGACGTCGCGCAACGGGGAGCAGTCGATGGTCACAGCGGCACGCCCGAGCGCCTGGGAAAATTTCAGCCGGCCGTCCAGCTTGGTGCTGACGAAAATCACGGTGGTCGCCTGCACCGGAGCGGCGAGGTACGGGAGCAGGACTTCGGCTTCACGGGCGGAGATTTTCTCGGCGCCTTTCACGAGAACCATCCGTCGTTCGGCGAACACGGGCACTTCCAACGCGCAGGTCAGGATGTCGGTCCCGGCCGCCTCATCGCCATAGAACACGTCGAAATTGAAATCCCCGCCTTCTCCCAACAGCGCGGCCTTGAGTGTGGCGACGGCTTCATCGCGCAGGAGATCCTCCTCCCCTACCACTAGATACACAGGAGCCGGAGGCTGCTGCTTCAATGCCGTATGGAGTTGCAATGGACTGAGCGCGGTTCCCATAACGTCCTTGAGGATAGGCTACTTGGCAGCCGGCGCCGTAAGCGGCGCTTCAGCCGCAGGTTTCGTCAATCCGCCTGTTTCGATGTGCAGCAGAAACCGTGACGCCAGATCCTCCGCGACAAACCGGCCGGCCTGCTCCAGTGCGCGGTTTTGCAGCACGCGGTTAAATTGCAGATCCGGCGTGATGTAGAACTCGGACGAGCCTTTGGCGATCTGCGACCAGACCAGTTTCTTCGTCCGTGATTCTTCGACCCGCACGACGACCGTCACTTCCGCCCGGCTTTCCAGCGTCGTGGCCGATCCCGCCTGGCTGCCAGGCGCCGGCGTCAGCGTGAAGCTCAACGTCGGCACGCTGACCGACAGAATCTGCCCGGTCAACACCAGATCCGCCGCCTCGCTATCCGGAACCACCTGGGCGCCGCTGCCGGACGAGAATTCCTTCCGGAGATAGTTCGTATAGCGGGTTTCCAGGTTCGGCTCAAAACTATTGTTGATCAACGTGCGAACGACCAAGCGCGGGGCCGGCTGATCCGACGTCGTAACATGCGCGCCCCCGATCGTCGGCCCTGCTCCCTCCACCCGAAACTGATAGCCGCATCCTGCCAGCAGCAAGAGGCTCGAGGCCAGAGGCACGAGGCACGCGGCCACAACGAAACGCAGCTGGACCGTCGCTATGCGATAGCCACGCTGTTTCATGACCGCCATAATCCCCTCGCCTCTTGCCACACGCCCCTTCGCCGAACCCGCTCTCACACCACAAAATTCACAAGTTTCTTCTCGACGTAAATCACTTTTTTCGGCTCGTGGCCTTGCAGCCATTCCGCCACGATCTCGCGAGCGGCTCGCTCCACCATGTCACGCGCGGCGTCCGCCGCCACCTCGATCTTGCCGCGCAGCTTGCCGTTCACCTGAACCGGGATCGTCAGCCGGTCGCTGACGGTCAGCGCCGGATCAAAGACCGGCCAGGCCTGCTGAGACACGCTCGGCGCATGGCCGAGAATGGCCCAGAGTTCCTCCGCCACATGGGGCGCAAAGGGAGAGAGCAGCAGCACAAACGGCTCGAGCAGGGCCCGGGAACGCTGCTCCGCTTTGGTCATCTCATTGGTGAAGACCATCATTTGTGAGATCGCCGTGTTGAAGCGGAGCTCATCGATGTCTTCTGACACCTTTTTAATCGTCTGGTGCAACAACCGCTGGTGGTCGAGACTCGGTGCAAGGGAGACCACGGAAGAAGAGAGCCCGCCCTCCTCGGTCACCATCAACCGCCACACTCTGTCCAAAAATCGCGTGACGCCTTCGACGCCACGGGAACTCCAGGGCTTCATCGCCTCCAGCGGTCCCATGAACATTTCGTAGAGCCGCACGGCATCGGCGCCGAACTGATCCATCATGTCGTCGGGATTCACCACGTTCCCGCGGGACTTGGACATCTTCTGATTGTCCTCGCCCAATACAATGCCCTGATGCACGAGTTTCTTGAACGGCTCCGGCGTGCTCACCACGCCGATGTCGTAGAGCACCTTGTGCCAGAAACGTGAATAGAGGAGGTGCAACACCGCATGTTCACTGCCGCCGACGTAGAGATCGACCGGCAGCCAATAGCGTTCCATCGCCGGATCCACGAGCTGGGTGGCGTTCTTCGGATCGGCGAAGCGGAGGTAGTACCAGCAAGAGCCGGCCCACTGCGGCATCGTATTCGTTTCGCGCCGGGCCGGTTTCCCGGTCGCAGGGTCCGTCGTCACCAACCACTCTTCCAGATTCGCGAGCGGACTTTCTCCGCTGCCCGACGGTTTGAAATTGCTGGTCTCGGGCAGGATCAACGGCAGCTGTTCCTCGGGCAACGGGCGGGATTCCCCGTCGACCCACACAATCGGGAACGGCTCGCCCCAGTAGCGTTGCCGGGCAAAGAGCCAGTCGCGCAACTTGTAGTTGATCGCCTTCTTTCCTTTGCCCTGCTGCTCAAGCCAGGCCGTGATCGCCGGAATCGCCTCAGCCGGTTTCATGCCGTTCAGAGACAGGGACCCGTCCGGCATGGCCGAGTTGACGACCGTTCCGCGGTCCGTCGCCACGAAGGGCGCCTCCTGCACCATCCCCCCTTGAATCACTTCACGTATCGGCAACTGATAGGTCTTGGCAAAGGCCCAGTCCCGCTCGTCATGCGCCGGGACCGCCATGATCGCGCCGGTGCCGTAGCTCATGAGGACGTAATCAGCCAGCCAGACGGGCAGCCGTTCGCCGTTCACCGGATTGATCGCGTAGCCGCCCGTGAACACGCCGGTCTTTTCCTTGTCCAGTTCCTGTCGCTGCAGATCGCTCTTCCGCGCAGCCGC
>JBEBHO010000185.1:0-5849 GCA_040081095.1 Nitrospira sp. | reverse complement strand
ACCATGCCCAGGACCTTGATCCCCATATCCCGCGCATAGGTGACAGACTTTTGCACCACATCCGATGCCACTTCTGATGGGGTCGTCACGACGATCGCTCCCGCCAAATCAGGGATGAAACCAGCAATGACCGGTGGCTTGTCCGCCGCAGCCCCAGGAGGCAAATCGACGAGGAGATAATCGAGTTCGCCCCAGACGACATCGGCTAAAAACTCACGGATGACGTTCATTTCCATCAGACCCAGCCACACAGGGCTGACATCCATCGGCCCCTTCCAACGAACCGGCGAGGCATCGTCCAGAAAAAAGTCCATCGACGCGACTTTCACACCGAGCGGCCCGACCGGAGGAATCGCCCCCTCAGGCCTCATAGTCAGCGACTGGCCATGCATGCCCAGCATGCGAGGCACGCAGGGTCCGTTCAGATCCACGTCGAGCAATCCGACCTTCCCTCCCTGCCGCGCAAAGGCCAGGGCCAGGTTCACCGTCGTCATGCTCTTGCCCACGCCACCTTTTCCGCTCATGACCACCAGCTTATGCTTGATGCCGGCCATGCGGGCATGGACCAATTTCGTATTTTCAGAAATCTGCGCGAGGACCTTGGCATCGTCCGAGAACTTCAACTTGCCAAGGATGGCTTTCAAATCTTTCTCGACGGCCATGGGAAATACCCCTTGTTAACAGTGCAAATTCAGCGAGCTGAAACGGTACCATAGGGGTTTCTGGAGAGTCAAACTCCCTATATCCAGCCCGCAGATGGCGCACTTTCCGATGCCTAACGCCAGGCTGTGCTGTGGCCGTTCAAATAGACTACGGGGAAACGGACCCGCTACGTGCCGAGAATGCGATTCACGATTACTGCCATGCCAGGAGGCCGGTACCCGCGTTCGCTCATCTTGGAGATAATGAGATCACGGAAGTACTCGTACTCCATGCCCTTCACCGTCTTTCCTGCAAAACGCTTAAGAATGTCGCGCCCCCTGAAACTCTTGAGCCAAGAGCCGTCGTTTAGGGCTGCGTTGTGACTGGCCAGCTCCTCCGACTCAAGCTGCGCAAGTGAAGCTTGATCCACCTTGGTGGCGAGACCGCTGCGGAGACGACCCTCACTGCGTGTCACTGCTTCTCCAAGTGCAACTGCCAGGTCGGTGCGACCATGGTCAAACTTCAGGTCGATGGCGCTAACCAGCGTACGGCTGACCAGCCGCGTCAGACGATGCGCTACTAGGCCACGCATTGAAGCGTCCGCACAGTCGCGAAGGAGCCTCTCGACGGCGCTGGCATCAGCCACCTCATCCTGGCCAATACCCACGGCACGTAGTGCGTCAAGGATGATGTCCGGAACGAGCAGGTAGTTCTCGATATGGTAGACGTCCCACTTAAAGTGATTTCCGGATGGCAAAACATCGTCATCGGCGTCGGCGTCAGTGATCGCGAAGAAGCTTCCGGGCACGTGTCCCGCCTTACGAGCGTGCTCGAGTAGTTCGTGCAACGCTGCAACTCGCCGCTTATCACCGCCTGAGATCTGATTTGTGCGCTGTGCAAAGTCAGGGAATAGAGTACACGTCATTCGAACGTCAAAGGCCGCCTCTGAGGAGCTCTCGAACACAACGACCTTCGCACCAGGACGATATGCGGCCAAGTCCCCCACCAAGTCCATGACGACCCTGTCGAGTTCCTGCTGTGCCTTCACAACGGTAGCCTGAGACTCCGGTCGGCCAACGTGCGGATGCACGTGAAAGACGGTGAAGTGTGGCTGACCTACCGCCTCTCGAATCAGTGTATCGGAATGCGTCACTAGCCACAGCTGGTTGTCGAGACGCTTGCCAAGGTGACGGTAGTAGAACGCTGCCAGCCCACTCACTAGCCGCGGATTGAGATGGAGTTCAGGCTCATCGATCAGAATGATTGACCGCCTAGGAGCGGAGTTCTGAAGGCGCAGATAGCCGTAGAGAACTTCCTTCTCGCCTGAACTCAGGTCATCGATGTCATGCTCGATACCGCCTTCGACGCGAACAGGAAAAAGAAGTCTCCCATCTGCGGTGGGACGCGGGCCGAGAAACTGCTTGCCAGGAAAGAAGGTCGCGAAGAGTTCCTTAAGCGTGGTTGTCAACGCGTCGTCGTGCGCGGCCGTCGAGTCGGCTTGACGAGCGATCAAATGTCGAATGTATGCGGACGCCATCTCGGACTTGAGATTCGCGTACTTGTTCGCGTAGTTGTAGAGTGCGCTGGCGCGCTGGCGTTGTTCCGTTGACTCGATTGTCAAGGAGACGTTACCAAGCTTCTCGCGATTATACGTGCGATGAGGTCCGTGGTAATCGACAATTCCAAGGTCTTGGGGTTGATACGTGCTGAAAAGCACCTCGAGGAGTAGATTCTTCGTAGCTACGGCGCCGCCCTGAACCTCGATTCGCAACTCCGCCAGCTGACTCGGCAATGCCAGTTGTGCTAAGAACTCGGGCATCATCGTGTCCCGACTAGCATTGACAGCCTCAAGGCTTTCACGTTGCTCAGTTGCTAAAGCTTTCTGGCGCCTTCGAGCTCCGTCGGGTCCGGAGATATCCCGCCAAGCTTTCTCCTCGAGTAGTTCGGCGGCATGTGCTCTCAAGTAGTCGGTTTCGTCGAGAGAAAGCACGAAGTCGCCTGAGATCTCAATTGGGAGCGTCCTATCTCTGAACATCGAGAGAAGCTCGACCGAATCGGGGTTGAGGTTGATCTGAAACTCACCAAACCAAGTACTCCACTCATTCTGCTGGTAACCACCGAAACTTGATTTCAGGAGCCGGATCGCATCGAGGACACAAGACTTGCCACAACCATTCGGGCCAGCAAGCACAACAGCCTCGGTGAGGTTGGTAAGCTCGAGCCAGTTGAGAGCGCGAAAGTTGCGAATTGCGAGACGATTGAGCTTCATGAATGAGATCCCGAGATCGTCTGCTTAACGCCTGACATAACCGGCGCTGTGGACGAGAGTGGGTCAGACCCCTTTGAATCACCTAAATTTTCGAGGCTGATTCCAGACCACGTACTTCCGTGTGTATGGTGAACGTGAGGTCATTTACTGACGATCGAAGTTCATCCAACAGTGTCAACAATCGGTCGTCAAAATCAGAAGATTGGATCATTGCTCGAATACTGTCAGGAAGGGATGTCGGCGACAAAGCTCCATGGGTCGCAAGCTTGTTTCTCCACTTGCGAAGATATTCTTCAAAGGATACATTTCCCACTTGTTCATTGAGCACTCTGATGACTTCACTCATCCAATCTGCTTTCCCCGCTCCATAAAGAAGTGGATAAATAAATCCGCCCAGTGGCTTGTCACCCTTGTCTACCAGGAACATTGTGAAGAGCAGATGCGCATCTGCAAAAGTCGTAAAACCCTCCGCAACTGGATCGTGAAGGCCCCAAAGACCTGCACGTCCGAAACCAAAATTAAACATCTGGCAAAAGAATAACGCCCTTTGCAGCTGCTCGTTGATGGTTTCTTGCGCCACGCTAGTCCCGCAAATCCTATCTACAACGCAACGTCAGAATCGTTCCGGCAAAGCCAGCAGAAATTGCCTGCTAATCCCAGGCCCTGTGGAAGACGGGCAATTGCACAAACTGCTGAATCCACATTTGAGGGCCTGCACGTATGGAAGAAGCGAGGTCGCCTCCCGCAGGATGCTCAAAAAGTTCGTCCAGCGAGGCCGCAGGCGAATCGAAACCGGAGGCGTACCCTCAGGGGCACGTTGAGGATTTCGATGAGACGACCTGCCTGCGCGAAGCCGCTTCGGCGAAGGCAGGGAACGAAGCTGGCGGGCTTTTTCAGCATCCGACTATATCGAGTATTGAAAGGTCGGCTTGGCCCCGATCGCCTGAGCCAAGACTCCACGCCGTTTCAGTTCCTCAAGAATTCGTCGCGTTGCCGCATCAAAATCTGCCGGGCCTGACAGCGTAATATCCGTATTGGGGGGAGCCTCTTCCGGGGCTTTGCTCATATGCACTGCGATGACCGGGACTGGATGGACGAGCGTCCTGATCACCTGTGCCGCTTCGACATAGGCCATCCCGAAGGGATTGGTCGTCGAGACCACGATCAGCCCTGTATCGACCAGCAACCTCGCCACCTCGCCATAACGACGAGCCATCTCGGCCGCCTGACCCCGCTCTCCCTCCGAGAGGTCTGCATCGAGTCCACGGCGGAGATTCCCTCCATCGAGCAGGTAGGCATGCCGGCCATCCGCCACGAGCCTGGCCTCGATGGTCCTGGCCAAGAACGACTTCCCTGTATGGCGCCCGCCGGTCACCAACACAATCGCGGCCCGGTGACCATATTGCTGCGCGCGATCCTCGACCCCGACCTCACCCTTCACCCAGGCAAAGTCACGCTGCCGCGCTTCTTCCCGGAGGAACTCCTGATCGTCATGGACCAGTTCTGTCACGATGCCGCCGCCGGCAATGTCGTACTCATCCACGAGCACGAACCGGCCTGTCGCCTCGAACGAAGCCGAGAGATCGAACGCCACCGGCGCCTTGGCCCGAATGGTGATCTCTGCAACCTGATTCTTATTCACGACGCTGCTGCCCTGCTGTTGGGCCAGATCCATCGTGTCGATGATCCGGTGAATGGTGGCGACTTCACAATCCACTTCCTTCGTCGCCACTCTGAGCTGATACCGCCGTCCTCGCTCCAAGGGCTTCCGGCCCAGCCAGAATACATTCGCTCGAAAGGCGGTCGATACGAGTGGGAGCTGCTCCTGATGCGACGCCACTTCTCCTCGCTCGACAAAGATCTGTTCATCGAGCGTGACACCGACGGACTGGCCTGCATGGCCCTCGACCGGCAAGGGATCGACATTGAACGCTTCAATCGATTTGACCGTCGCCCGCTTATTCGAAGGCGAGAACACCAGCGAATCGCCGACCTTCAATTGCCCTGCCGTAATACGGCCGGCGATGATGCGGCGGGCGTCGAACTTGTACACGTCCTGAACCGGCAGACGAAGCGGCTGCTCGGATCGTCCGGGCTCCTTCCGGAACGCACTGAGCGCATCCAGCACGGTCGGACCGGTATACCAGGGCATCTGCTCGCTCCGGTTGGCGATATTATCGCCGAGCTTGGCGCTGACCGGAATGACCTGCTGCGGCACCGCCTTGAATTGCCCGAGAAACTCGCGATATTCCTTTTCGATCCCGTCGAACACATCCTGCCGATAGCCGACCAGATCCATCTTGTTCACCACGACGGCAAATTGGCGAACGCCCAAGAGCGACAAGAGATAACCATGCTTCTTGGACTGCTCCTTTACGCCCTCCAAGGCGTCGATCAGCAACAACGCCCCTTCAGCCCTGGCCGCCCCGGAAATCATGTTCTTGAGAAACTCTTTATGCCCCGGCGCATCGATGATGATGTATTGCCGGCCCTTCCAGCCGAAAAACGTCCGCGCCGTATCGATCGTGATCCCCTGCTCCTGCTCTTCCAGGAAGGCATCGAACAGGAACGCGTACTCGAATTCCTTCCCCTGCTGCTGACAGATGGCTTGAACTTTTTCGAGCTTGCCGTCCGGCAACGATCCCGTATCGGCATAGAGCCGCCCCAGCAAGGTAGACTTGCCATGGTCCACATGCCCGACGATGACGATGTTGAGGTTGTCAGATGGTTTTTGAGTGCTATTGTCCATGGTCCTTACCTTATTGAGGATGATCAAAAAGACCATCCAACGAGGCCCGAGGCGAGTCGAAACCGGAGGCGTCGCATTCCCACCCGCCCACCCCCGAGCTGTCGGAACAGCTCTCTTCCCGCGTGGGATACGTTGAGGATTTCGATGAGCCGAGAACGCCGCTGGATGCCTGTTTCAACATTCTGCCCC
>JBEBHO010000238.1:0-5857 GCA_040081095.1 Nitrospira sp. | reverse complement strand
CGTGATCGTCACAACGGCAGGCAATCCTTCCGGGACTGCCGCCACCGCCAGACTCACTGACGTGAGGAACATCGCCAGGAGTGGCTCGCCTCGCCAATAGCCCAAGGCAAAGACCACAGCCACCACGCCCAGCGCCAGCCAGAGGAGCGTATAGCCGAACTGTTCCAAGCGCCGCTGCAGGGGAGTTTCCACCCGCTCGGCCGCCGACGCCTGCTGAATCATCGTGGCAATCCGGCCCAGCTCCGTCTTGAGCGCCGTCGTCACGACCAACGCACGAGCCTTGCCCGATACCGCCGTAGTGCCCATGAAGACCATATTGGTCCGGTCGGCCAATGGCACATCGGTTCGGTCAAGCTCGACGGCAGCTTTTTGAACCGGAGTGGATTCACCTGTCAGCGACGCTTCTTGCGCTTGAAAATTCGCGGCATAGATCAGGCGGGCATCCGCCGGAATCCGGTCACCCGCTTCAAGGAGAATCACATCGCCGGGCACGAGTTCACGAGCAGGAATAGACAGGAGAACCCCGTCTCGAAATACGCGGGACATCGCGACCGACAGCTTTCGCAATGCCGCCAACGATCGCTCGGCCCGGAACTCCTGCACGAACCCGAGCAGGCCGTTCAGGAACACGATGGACACAATAGCGGCCGCATCCAGCCAGTCTTCCAACAGGCCAGAGACGATGGCCGCGCCGATCAGCACCCAGACGATGACGCTCGTGAATTGCGATAGAAAGAGTCTCAGGAGAGAGGCCGGCGGAGCTTCGGGTAGTTCGTTCAACCCTTCTCGTTCTTGTCGGTGGCGGACATCGTCCGCGCTGAGGCCGACATCGAGATTCGTCCGCAACTGCGTTTCCAGCACATCGGTCCGCAGCGAATGCCACGGGTACAAGGCACGATTGTCATTTCCCGACTCCATTCGTCCCTCGTTCTCTATCTGAACAACAGCCACAGTCCCAGCACGTACGCGACGATCATCAACAGACTGTCCGGCTCGATCAGCATGAACCGTTTCTCCGCCCGATAGATAATCCCCATCAAGCCGATATTCATCATCAAAATAGACCAAAGCGCGGTGAGGGCATGGGCCGAGCTGACACTCCCCAGCAGGCCACCATCTCGATAAGCCAGATCGGCGAACAGGAACGCCGCCATGTTGAAGGCGTTGCTCCCGAACAGGTTCCCCACAGCCAGATCGAATGCGCCCAATCGGACCGCCGCAACGGCCGTGACCAGTTCCGGCAATGAAGTCGTGACGGCGACCAGCGACGTGCCGACAAATGTTGCGCTGGTACCGCTCTCTTCGGCAATGCGCGCCGCTGACCAGGCCAGGAAGGGCGCGGCCACGAGCAAGGCCAGGGCGCCGAGGGAAAACCCGATGACCGCACGGCGCAACTGGGCACGACGACCGAGGATTTCCTGCTTGGCGATGGTTCCCTCGACCACCACAGCTTGCTCGCGCCGGCGACGATCCATGTCCTCCTGCCGGAAGACCAGCCTCATGCCCAGCACGTACAGGATAAAGAGCATCAGACTGCCGAGGCCCACACCGACATGGCTCACCTGGACCGGCTGCAGCACGAAAAATGCGGCGAGTCCCGTCAAAAGCATGGCTAGCGTCGCCGTCAGCGTATGCCCCAAGGCGGCCTGTTGCCAAACCCGTTTTGGGCGATGCATCAAATCAATCAGACCGAGCGTCAGCATGTTGCTCATGCCGGCGCCGAATAAATCACCGGCCGCCAGATCCGGGGCATTCATCCAGCCGGCGCTGACGGTCGTGAACACTTCCGGGAGCGACGTGGCGGTAGACATCAAGACCACCCCGATCCACAACCGCCCCAATCCCGTCGACTCGGCAATTTCATCTCCATACCGCGAGAGCCTCGTCCCGGCCAGGACAATCACAATCGCACTGACAAGAAACACCCCAGACAGCGTCAGCACTGCACATCTCCTACCGAATCAACGATCATCAGCCTCAGCTCCTCACCACCAGCACTGAACAGGGTGCATGACGCGCCACCTTCCGCGATACACTGCCGAGGAATGCGCCCTTCAACCCCGTCATACCTCGGGACCCAAGAATCACCAGGTCGGCATGCGTTCGCTGTGCGGCCCGGATGATCTCCTCTGCCGGATGGCCTTCGACCAGCTCGGGATGGACGGTCAGCCCACGATGCGCCACGATCTTCTTCATCCGATCCACCACCTTCCTTCCTCGCTCCTTTGTCACACGAATCATGGCCTGTGCGGCCTCACGACACTTCGGTGCCGTCAGAGTCAGCAGCTGGGAGGTCCCATCGCCTGGTGGCCCAACGACGTGCAGAACAGTAACCTCCGCCGCTGATAGACGCAGCGCTCGAAGCCATCGTGCGGCCGCCAACGCGTGATCGGATTCATCGACCGCCAACAGGATCCTGAGGCCTTTGGCTGACGGCTGTGCGCCTCGCTTCCGTGGTCCTCGGCTGATCAGGACCGAGCACGGTGCCGAATGGAGTACACCCTCACTCACACTTCCAAGCAGGAATCGCCGCACACCGGAAAGCCCGCGAGAGCCCACGACGGCCAGATCCGCCCGTTGTTTCTTCAGGGTCTCCACGATCCCTGTCAGCGGCAGACCCCACTTGACCAGCACATCCGGCCGGGCGTCGCCTGGCCGCACCTGAGCGCTCAGACGTTCCAGAAATCGGTGCGCCTGCGCGAACACCTTCCTCCGATCCGCCGTAAACTGCTTCCACAACTCCGGATGATAGTGGAGCTGCCAGCCACCGGAAATAGTGACAATCTCTAATACATGAAGCAGAGTCACGGCCGTTCCAGTCGGCCAGCGCACCTGCTGAACCAACTGAATCGGCGCACGAGCATGCCGAGACCGATCCAGCGCAATCACTATTTTCATCACTCATTCTCCCGGGCTAAAAGGGCCCCGCTCATCCCCCCATCACGGCCGGCCGCCCCAGAAAGTCCATCCAGCGTCATCCCAATCCTCCTCCCTCGCCCCTCACAGATGCGGCCCGGCGGGCGCCAAGGCCCGCACGTACTGAATCACGTCCATCATCCCTCCGTCCTTCGGACGGCCACGCCAGGCATGCATCGAGCTGAACAGCACGCCGTTCGAGATCGCGATCAGGAGCTCAAAATCAGTCTTCGCGCACGACCGCTCCGCAGGAAAATCGGCCAGCCGCACAATGAGGCTCTGCGCCTCAGGCCCATTGCCGTCACCCAGCTTCCCGTGGCATCGGACGCACTGCTCTGTGTAGACCGCCGCCCCTCGATCGGGATGTCCCGGCCTGATCTGGGCCACAGTCCAGGAACTCGCTCGAACGATGGCCAACACGGCTGCGGTGATACCGAGATGTTTGAGCAACATTTCCTCCTCGCCTGCCGGGCTAGTTATCACTTCACCCATTGCAGGAGCGCCGAAGGGGAGAACCCGTCACCCCCGGTCCGCCGTATCGCCACCCCGACTCGCTGACACTGGCTTATGCGCCCGCCGCGTATGCAGATGCTTCACCGGACAATACCCCACTGCCCCGGAGACCACGGTGAGCAACCCGATCGTCTCCGCCACTTCTTCAACCCAGAACGGAATGGGCAGCGTGATCCCGAGGACCATCAGGAGGAGTCCGCCGATGACCCTGATCCATCGTTCTACGATTCTCACATTACGAAGCATAGTGTTCACCTCGCCCGAATGATTGCAGCAAGAATGTTCAGCGAAGATACCGGCTCATCACTCGCGGGCTGCGTGAATCTCTTCCATCACAATGGCCTCCGCGTCGAACCAGTCCCGGAGGTCATGGCCCTCGCAAGAGCCGCGTTGTTCCCACAGTTCGTACGCCTTCTTTGAGATCCGCTCCCACAAGCCGTGGGGCAGCTCGATCGCTTGCTGCATGACCTCTCCGGCGAGCGCCGCACGAGTCTGTGATCCGCCTGGCTTCTTCGCCGCCGCCTTCGGATCCATCGAGTCCTTGGTTGCTTTCGTCTTCACCATCATGTCGTCACCTCCTGAGGCTTATGATCACATGATACGACCAGAATCCCCATCGCGTTCAAACCCACTCCGGCGCATATTTCTTCCCCGCATCCTTTTCTGCGAACCATCGATACAACGCCGGCAATACCACCAGCGTCAGCGCTGTGGAGCTAAACAGGCCACCGATGACGACGGTAGCCAGCGGCCGCTGAACCTCGGCGCCGATCCCTTGGGCCAGGGCGAGGGGAAGAAGCCCTAGCAGCGTGGTCATCATCGTCATCACCACCGGACGAAGCCGCAGGCTGCAGCCGGTGATGATCGCCTCATCCATCTGAGTCCCTTCATTGCGCAACTGATTGATGTAGGACACCAGTACGATCCCGTTCCCCACTGCCAGGCCGAACAATTCAATAAAGCCGATCGACGCCGGCACACTCAAATATTGCCCGCTCAACCAGAGCGACACGACACCTCCGATTAACGCAAACGGAAGATTCAGGATGATCAACGTCGCGTAGCGGAGGGAGTGGAAGGCCCAGAAGAGCAGGAAGAACACGAGTCCCAGCGTGACCGGCACGACGATCAGCAACCGCGCATTGGCCCGCTCCATGTTCTCGAACGCGCCACCCCACGCCACCCGGTACCCTTCAGGCAGGTGGAGCTGCGATGCCAGTTTCTTCCGTCCTTCATCGACCACGCCGCCGATGTCGCGCCCCACAACATTGAACCCGATGAAGATACGACGGGTGACCTGTTCGCGGCTGATCCGGAGCGGCCCCTCCCGCATCTCGATGGTCCCCAACTCGCTCATGGGAATGAGCGCGCCGGAAGCCGCTTTCACCCGGATCTCCCCGATGGTCGCCACGCTGTTGCGCTGCGCTTCAGGAAACCGGAGGGTCAATTGGAATCGCCGCTCACCTTCGTACACATGAGTCGCGGCCCTACCGCCGATGGCGGTGGCAATGATTTCCTGCACATCGGCCACATTGATCCCGAAGCGGGCGATCTTCTGGCGGTCAATGTCGATCGTCAGATAAGGCTGGCCGGCAATCTGTTCGACCTTGATGTCTTTTACGCCCTTGATCTGCTGCATCAAGACGGCGATCTCCTCCGCCTTATCGTGCAGCACATCGAGATCCGCTCCGTAGAGCTTAATCGCGCACTCCGTTCTGATTCCGGAAATGAGTTCGTCCACCCGCTCCTGGATCGGCTGGCTCATCAGCACGGAAATCCCCGGAATCTCCGCCAGCTTGTTTCTGATCGCGTCGGTCAATGTCGGTTGAGTCGTCGCGGTCGTCCACGTACTCCGGTCACGAAGCGAGACGATCGGATCGCTTTCGTTCGGTTCTTCAGGCCCGAACGCGATGTCAGGCCGCCCGATCTTGCTCACCGCCATCCGCACTTCAGGAAATTCCAGCATCGCCTTCTGAGCCTGCTTCTCCATCTCGATGGATTCCGCCAGAGACACACTCGGCAACCGCACGATCTGCGGCGTCAGCGCGCCTTCTTCCAGCAGCGGGATAAACTCTCTCCCCACAGACGGAAGCAGCGCGAGGCTGCCCAGCACAATGGCCGTTGAACCAGCCAGGACGGCACTGCGATGACCCAGCGTCCACTGCAACACCGGACGATAGCGCTGCTTCATCCAGCGAGTCAGACGCGTTTCTTGCGGGTGGTCCCCGCGCAGCATGATCGACGCGAGCACCGGCGACAATGTCAACGTGACGATGACGGACGCGAGCAACGCAATCACCAGCGTATACGCCAAGGGCGCGAACATCTTCCCCTCCATCCCGTGGAGCGACATGAGCGGCAGAAACACCACGCTGATGATCAGAATCCCGAAGAGGATCGGCCGGCCCACCTCTTTCGTGGCGTGCAG
>JBEBHO010000021.1:0-5860 GCA_040081095.1 Nitrospira sp. | reverse complement strand
TGCCCTTGAGAAGCATGCGGTTGATCCAGAGGACGCGGTCCATGTCGGGGACAGTCTGAAGGAAGATGTGGAAGGCGCGGCGAAGGCGGGGCTCACGAGCGTGCTGCTCGACCGGTCAGAGGCCGCTGTGGCGCCGGGGATTCATCGCATTCGATCGCTGGATCAACTGCAAACATTACTCGCTCGGTTGTAATAGCAACGGCACAATTTCCTTCGCGCGTCCGCGCAGGGCAATATCCACAAGATTCGATTGGGGAGTCTGGTCGAGATTCACTTCAATGACCGTGGCGCCGGCTTCCTTGGCAAGCGCCGCAAGCCCCGCCGCCGGATACACTACGCCAGAAGTGCCGATCACGAGCAGCACGTCGCATGCTTGTAGTTGTTTCGCGCAACGGGCCAGGTCCTCTTCAAACAGCGATTCGCCAAACCAGATAATGTGTGGACGCAACAACCCTGCGCACTGTCCGCAGTGAGGGAGAAGGGGAAGTGGAACCTGGTGATTTTCCATCACGGCGCCGCAGCGGATGCAGCGGACCATCCAGATGTTGCCGTGAATTTCTGAGAGCTTCGTCGAGCCGGCCCGGCGGTGCAGACCATCGACGTTCTGTGTGATGAGCCAGAAATCGTTCACGCGCGATTCCAACGATGCGACGGCGACGTGCGCGTCGTTAGGTTGTTTCATGGCGATGAGTTCCCGCCGCCAGTTGTACCATTCCCACACCAGCCGGGGGTCTCGCTCAAAGGCCTCCGGTGTCGCCAGTTCTTCAGCACGGAAGTTTCGCCAGAGGCCGTCCGTACCACGGAATGTCGGGACGCCACTATCGGCGGAGATCCCGGCGCCGGTCAGGACGGTAATGGAACGGGCTGATGCGATGCGGGAACGGGCATCGTGCAAGTGGCTCATGACGAGGTATTTTATACCAATTGGTTGGCCTGCTATAGTACGGCCTCTTTGAACGAGGAGTCATGATGAAGAACATTCTGATGGTCGGGGCCGGGTCGGTCGGCGGGTTTTTTGGCGCTCATCTGGCCAAGAACAATTCCAATGTGTCATTTCTGCTCAGGCCAAAAACCTTGGAGGCTATCAAGCAACAGGGGCTGACGATCCGGAGCGCGGCTGGCACCTTTACGGTACGTCCGCAGGCCTCGTCGGACCCCAGAGAATTACCCAAGCCGGATCTGATTATTTTGGGGGTGAAGGCGTTCGATCTCGACGAAGTCATGACGCAGATCGAACCGGTGCTCACGGATAAGACGGTCATTCTCACTCTGCAGAACGGCATCGATACCGAAGACCGGATCATCGCCCGCGTCCAACGCGACTGCGTAGTTGGCGGCGTCGCGTTCATCTATTCGAAAATTGCCGCGCCCGGCGTGATCGATCACTACAAAAAAGGCGCGGTGGCGATCGGCGAATTGATGGGGCATGAGAGCGACCGCTTACTCAAGATTCGGGAGCTGTTCACGGCTGCCGGTATTCCCTGTCATCTCTCGAAAGATATTCGCCGCAGCAAGTGGGAGAAGATGTGCTGGAATTGCGTCTTCAACCCCATCACTGTGTTGATTGACGACAAGGTCTCCAAGGCATTGGATCATCCCGAAATGATGCGAGTGATCCATCAGATCGTCGATGAAGTCGCCGCGGTGTCAGCGGCGGTCAAGGTACCGTTGCCGGCGGACATGGCGGAACGGGTGGTGAAAGCCACGCAGGAGATCAGAGATATTCATACGTCGATGTACGATGATTGGAAAGCCGGCCGACAGACGGAAATTGCCTACTTGAACGGGTACGTGGTTCAGAAAGGGCGCGAGTTGGGTATTCCGACTCCGGTGAATGAGGCGATGACGGCGATGATCAAGACGATCGCTGAGCAGGACAAGAAGGGGGCCGGCGTGGTGCGAATCGACGGGGCGGTAGTGCAACCGGTCTCTCTTGATCGTGCGGCGCTCCGGCAGCTTCCGGCGGAGCATCATATCGCGGATGTCAGCACCGTGATGCCGGGCATGATGGGACGGGCGATCAAGGTGAAGGGCCTGCTCGATGTGCCGGCACTGGCGATCGATGCCGATCATGTCACGTTTCATTCGCTTGACGGAAAATATGCCGCGACGCTGACGCTGCAACAGGCGAGGGATTTCGGGCTCCTACTCTATGAGCTCAACGGCGAGCCGCTGCCTGATGGAAAGGGCGGGCCGTATCGACTGATTACGCCGGGACTCGGTGACCTCTGTGCGAACGTGAAAGGCGTGGGGCGGATCGAAGTGCGAGTCGGGAGCGGAAAGGATACTAGGCCGCCCGCTGAAGAACGGACGAATTGCTAGTCGAATGAATATGTACTGGGGAGTGGATGACGCTGCCCAACAGCGTGCAGACGACCTACAGCTATGATGTGGCAAGTTAGATGGCGAGCATTCTGCGCCAGCTCACTGCCCGCAAACTAAGAGAGGACAGGTATGCACAGGGTGCAAAGCATGAGGAGAATCGATCTGTGACTTGTGCATCAATGGGGCTGCGGCTATCGATCGACTCCGAAATAAGTCAATACTCATGCCTGACCCCACTACTCTGAAGACCCCCTGGGGGACTGATCGGTGGGCTTACTGGGTGCAGTCTTTCACCTCTTATACTAGGTCTCCCACCGGGCACAATATTATCTGGTGCTATTGGGGCTTATACGGGAGGATTAGCAGGTGCAGCAGCTGCTGCTGGGGGAGAGAGGAATCTAGATATTATTGCTGGAGCTGTAGGCGGAATCGTAGGAGGTGCTTTAGGAGGAGCGTTTATCAATCCAGCCGCAGGTTCAATTTTTGGCGCTCTAGCTGGGGGATTAGTTCAGACGGCTATAACAAGTATTTGGGGAGGCCATTAGTTTGCGCCTATCAGCGTATTCGATCCCACATCTAGTTGTGCTCATTTGCTCAATGTTTTTCCTTGTTTGTCTGGGAGCGTGGTTTATTTATCGAGCCCACGAAGAAGCGAGTCGGATCATACACTTGCGTCAAGAGTGGGGTTATAAATTGGAAACGGAGGATTATGCTAAATATAAAAGTCGAAGCAGGGTTTTGGGGGGTGTCATGATAGCGACTGGTATCTGCGGTATGTTGCTCTATGGCGTTGAATTGAGTCATCGGTTTTAATGATATTGACGGTGGCCCCGTTTCGAGACAACTCTTCATTGGAGCAGACCGCTTCTTCTAGGGAAGGTCTGATTAATTCACGATTTCAATCCGCAATGTGTCAAAACATTGGGGATTTGACGAGGCTAATTCCAGAATCTTGAATAAATCAGACCTTCCCTAGGTATATGGGGTCAGGCATGAGTATTGACTTATGTGCAGTGAAGAAAAGAAGCAAAGAGGCCTGGATTTTTTGAGGAGAGGCTAGCTTCGTCGAACGGTGTGACCTGCGACCGCTACGATATGGTCGGCCACTTGATGCACGTCACTAACCCCGATAGTGTGCTCGCCATGAGTTACGATCAACTCGATCGACTGACTTCTGCATCCCATCCATTGCTGGCCACGTCGCAGGCGTTCGCCAGATCCGATTGACACGATTACGTTTCGGATGGATCAACTGAGTATGACACGGAAAGACCTCGAAGCGATGTTGGGTGGGCGTGGCCGCGTCTCTGAGCTGTTCACGGGAAAGCGTAGCCTCTCGCTCGAGATGATTCGGCGGCTGCATCGGACGTTGCGAATTCCACTTGAAAGCCTTGTTGGGACTGCGGCTTGAGCGACCATAAGCCATGAAAATACTCATGCGCGCGTAGTTTTTCTAATCACGCGAATATGCTTCCATCGCTCTGACTGATATCGCCACAATAGTATGGCCATTCTCACGGTCCAGTCGGCGATCATTGCCATCCACACATAGAACACCGAGAGGTGCAGCCAGAGGGCGACGATGAGCGCCATCGGCACACGCACGCCCCACATGCCCACGATTGTGGCGCCCATGATGAAGCGGGTATCTCCGGCTCCGCGCAGTGACCCGGCGATGACCATTGTGAGCGCCAGCGGGATCTGTAAAACTGCGACGATTTTGAGAAACACCGTGCCGAGCTCGATGACGGCTTCGTCGGTGGTAAACACACGCAACAATAGATAGGGGAAGAAGAAGAACACCACGCCCATACTGGCCATGATGACAATGGCCAGCCGGTTGGCTTCCCAATTCTCCAGCTTGGCTCGCGTGTATTTGCCGGCTCCGATGCTCTGGCCGACCATGGTGGCGGCGGCGATGGCGAAGCCATATCCGGGCAGGAATGACAGCGACTCGATCGAGAGACCCACCTGGTGGGCGGCGTAGGAGATGGTGCCATAGAGGAGTACCAGTTTTGTATAGATGAGAATGCCTGCCTGCTGCACGATACGCTCGCCCGAGACCGGCGCACCGACATGCCACATCGTTCGTATGAGATCGAGGCGCAGGTGTGTAGAGGGTTTCAATACGGACCGACTACGCCACCAGAGAAACGCTACGCCGATGGCTTCGGCGACTCCTACGGCGATCGCTGCGCCTTTCACACCGACCGCAGGCAAGCCCCAGTGTCCATACACAAGCGGGTAGGCAAGCCCAATGTGAAGCAGGTTCACCAGGATCATGGCGTACATCGGCGTGCGAGTATCGCCGGTGCCCTGCAGGATGGAGGACAGGACTTGAAGGAGTACGGTGAAGGGGATCACCAGAAAAATAATCGTGGAATAGGGAATCGCGAGTTCAATGACGCCGGGCTCAGCGCCCAGCAAGTTCATGGCAAATTGATTCAACGTCATGCCCAGCGCGGCTAGTATCAGTGAGACCGCAATAGACAGTCCGAGAAAGTGACGGGCGGCTTCTCCTGCATCGCGATGTCGTTTGGCGCCCCACAGCTGGGCAATGATCACGTTGGATCCGACCGAGAGACCCGAGACCAAGGTCGTCGCAATGAAGGCCAGGAGTTGCCCCAAGCCGACGGCGGCAATGGGAATCGCGCCGAGTCCTCCCACGAGAAAGACGGCGACGATGCCTTCGGTTCGTTGAAGGAGGCTGCTGACCGTGACCGGAAGGGCCAAGGTGAGCACGGATTTGCGGATGTCTGCGATGCGGGATGCCATGGGCGCCTATCCTACAGAACTCAGGAGATACCCAGCTAGACAAATGCGATCTCGTTCGTTAGGGTTTCAGCATGGTGGAAAATACGACAGATCTCCAGCAACACAATGTGCAGAAGGCACCCCGCCTCTCCAAGTCGAAGTTTATCTCCGGCCTGCAATGCCATAAGCGGCTGCATCTGGAGATCTATCAGCCCTATCTTGCGACGCCGCCTGACGCCGGGACCCAGGCGATCCTGGACATGGGGACAGACGTCGGTGAACTGGCGCGGCACCGGTTTCCCGGTGGCCGTCTGGTGACAGCCGGCTATCGACAGACCGAAGCAGCGCTTACCCAAACAACCGCGCTAATGGCAGATGAGTCCGTCCCGGCAATTTTTGAAGCGGCAATCACGGCCGATGGCGTGCTCATTCGGGTGGATGTCTTGGAACGAGTGAGTGCGGAAGATGGAACTTTGGCAGGGTGGCGGCTGATCGAGGTGAAGTCGTCCACGAAAGTGAAGGATGTGCATCTGGACGATCTGGCGCTGCAGCGCTATGTGCTCGTGAGTGCCGGTCTGAATATCGTCAGCTGTCATCTCATGCGGATCAATACTGCCTATACGTATGCCGGCGGTGACGTTGATCTGAACGAGCTGTTTGCCATCGAGGAACTGACCGCAATCGTGCAAGACCGGCAGGGGATGGTGCCGGATCAGATTGCCGCGATGAAGACGATGTTGCAATCACCGGTCGCTCCGATGATCGAGCCGAATCGCCACTG
>JBEBHO010000333.1:0-1506 GCA_040081095.1 Nitrospira sp. | reverse complement strand
TTTGAGCACGCCGTCGGACAGGACGACTCCTTCGCTCGCCAGGTTTCGAAAGAGTGATTTCGTGATATCGACGCACATCTTCAGGAGGCCGGCTTCGGGGTCATGGTTGGAGAGTTCCTGATGTTTATGGTCATAGGCATCCGCAATATCGGCCTGGCAAATGCGGCGCAACGCACAGTTGCGGTAGACCTCCGAGAGTACGCCGATTTCGAGCCCCCAGTCTCCTGGAATTCTGTTCGTCCAGGCCAGGTCCCGCACCATGGCGAACTCGCCAGCCAGCGGGTAGCGAAAGCTATCAAGAAACGTCAGCAGCGCATGCGGTCCGACCAGTTGTTGGAGGCTCCGGATCATGGGGGTGAAGAAGAGCCTGGTTACGCGCCCATGCAGCCGGTCGGTGACGCGGCTGTAATAGCCTTTGCAGAATTCATAACCAAGATTCGGGTTGGCGATGGGATAACAGAGGCGAGCGAGGTATTCCCGATTGTAACTTGTGATGTCACAGTCGTGTAGCGCGATGACCTGACTCTGGTTTCTGGCCAGCACGTACCCGAACGCCGTCCAGCAACCTCGTCCCTTGCCTTGCAGGCCAATATCGAGGTTGTGATCGACCAGCAGCTTCAGAATGGCCTGGATGCGCTCGCCGTCATTCCAGATGAGGCGTACCCGCTGAGGGAGTACGGAAAAAAAATCCTTGGCGAGGCGAAACTCCAAGGCCGAGGCACGGTCCAACGAGATGACGATTTCGTTGAGGTACGACACGGTCTTGAGGGTCTCCACAATGGCTTTCAGTGCCGGACGGCCCAATTCGGCATAGAGAGAGGGGAGGACCAGGGCGATGGGGTTGACGCGGCCATACCGCGTCAGCTCCTGCTCCAGTCGATCGACGTTCGGTCGCCCGAGTCGGTGCAACACCGTGACGACCCCATTTTGGTAGAAATCTGACATTGGGACCTCCGATGGGTGTGTCGCCTGCCGGCCTGGCCGTGGCGTGCGAGGGATCAGGAGCGGGAATCGAAGACGTGCGGCTCATGCATTGCGGCGGCGTCACACCGGCGTTCCTCAATGAAGAGTGCAGATGGCGTGCCACTTGAGATTGTTCTAACTCTTGGATGTTATGGATGCGAAGGAGGAGAGGAAGTGAAGGAGATGATGGGAGAACCCTTCACTTCCTGCGAGAGGAGCGCGATGAAGTCGTTTACCTAGGGGCGGTCGGTGGAGAGTCGTTTGGCCAGGCGGTGAGCAAGTCGGACCATGCCGGCCGACCGGTCAGCCGGATCGAGCAGGACGTTCAGGAGATGTAATTGGCTGGAATCGGCTAAGGCTGCAGTGAGGCCCCGTTCGAATTCCCCTTGGGTCGCGACCCTCGTCCCGACTCCGCCCCCGATCATGTCGCAGAGCCGTTCATAGCGCCACTCGTGGACGTCGTTGAAGGGGCCTTCGAGAATTTCCCGCTCGGTGGAGTATCCGCGATTGTTCAGGACGATGACGATCGGCGTCTGACCGTAG
>JBEBHO010000107.1:0-5888 GCA_040081095.1 Nitrospira sp. | reverse complement strand
GTGGGTGGGAGCCGCAGGGCACCAGCTGGTACGGGAGGAGGTTATACTCCTGCTTTTTGGCTGGTTGATGATCGTGGCAGCCGGACAGATGTGGTGGCGCACGACATTGCGGGATGATTCTGAGGAACGGAGCATCTGCGCGGACGTGTTTCCGCGGACCTGTTGGGTGAAAGTGAGCGGGATCGGATTGGTGGTCGGGCTATTGACCGGATTCTTCGGGGTCGGAGGAGGGTTTGTGATTGTGCCGGCGTTGACGCTGTTGCTCGGATTTCCGATGCGGGTGGCGGTGGGGACCTCCCTGCTGATCATCACGCTCATCGCGCTGACGGGAGTCGTTGCGTATGCTCGTCTGGTTCCGCTGGATCTGCGCGTGCTCCCGCTGTTGATCGCCGGAGCCATCATAGGCATGTTGGCAGGGAGACAGGTGAGTCGCGCCCTTTCCCCCAGACTCTTAACCAGAGCCTTTGCCGTTGTCGCCTGGGCGGTCGCGGTGATCCTCATCGGCCACAATCTCTGGAAGATCAAGGGAGGGTTATTGTGAGCAAGCACCAGGGAGGGCCTGAAGAGGGCGGCGCCCACACGCCTGTCGGGACGAGACGGACATTTTTCGGCTGGGTCACCAAGGTCGCGGCAGGCCTGATCGGGCTCGGACTGGCGATCCCGCTGGCCGGGTATGTCATTTCTCCGGCCTTGAAGCGGAGGGTGAGGCCCTGGGTGGATGTCGGCAGTGTGGAAGACGTGCCTCCCGGCGATCCCAAACAACTCGATCATGTCACGACGATTCAGGACGGGTATTTGAAGAGCCAATCGCAGAAGGCTGTCTGGGCGGTCAAGCAGCCGGACGGACAGGTCAGAGTATTTTCTCCGATGTGCACCCATCTCGGCTGCGGCTATCGCTGGGATGGCGAGGAGAAGCAGTTTAAATGTCCCTGCCATGGCAGCATCTTCGATATTGAAGGCAAGGTGGTGGCAGGGCCTGCGCCGCGTCCGCTTGATCTCTTGCCTTCCAAGATCGAGAACGGCCGTCTTCTTGTGGTCTTCAAGGAATTCAAGCCCGGAACCCGGGACGTCGTCGAATTGTGAAGCGGCGATGAGTCGGCGTGGGTGGTGATCGTCCGTTCCTTACGTTAGCCTGGAGCATGCATGCGAATCTATCAATGGCTCGATAGCCGGCTCAATCTGAAGCCGGTTGAACGGACGCTTCTTGACGAGCCCATTCCGGGCGGCGCCAGCTGGATTTATGTGTTCGGCTCGGCCACGCTGTTTCTCTTCCTGCTGCAAGCTGTCACCGGCATGTTCCTCGCGGTCTATTACGCGCCGACTCCGGACCATGCTTACGACAGTATTCAGTTCATTGAAGAGCAAGTCACCTTCGGCGCGTTCGTGCGCGGCCTCCACCACTGGGGAGCCTCTGCCATGGTCGTGGCGATCGGGCTGCATATGCTCCAGGCGTTCCTGTATGGGGCATACAAACCGCCGCGCGAAGTGATGTGGATGGTGGGCGTGGTGCTCTTTCTCATTGTGATGGCCTTCGCCTTCACCGGCTATCTGCTCCCGTGGGATCAGACGGCCTATTGGGCGACGCAGATCGGGCTCAATATGGTGGGCACCGTGCCGATAGTCGGAGAGTTCTTGATGCGGGTCATGCGAGGCGGGGAGGTGCTGGGGGCGCTCACGCTGTCCCGGTTCTTTGCCGTCCATGTGCTCTTTCTGCCGGCGCTCCTGGTCAGCTTGATCGCCGCCCACCTCTTCATTCTGCGGCGTGTGGGACCGGCCGGCCCTTGGACCGATGAGCGGGCGGCGCTCGGCAGTGAGACGTTTTATCCGCGGCAGGTCTACATGGACGCCGTCGTGATGCTGGTGGTGTTCGCGGTCGTTTCGAGTCTTGCCCTGCTGGTGCCGTTCCCGCTGACCGACAAAGCGAACCCGTCCGACACGAGCTTTGTGCCGGTACCCGAATGGTATTTTCTCTTCTACTACGAGTTGCTGAAGTACGTCCATGGGCCGCTGGAGCCGCTGGCGACCTGGGTGCTGCCGATGATCGTTGTCCTCGGCATGCTGTTCTGGCCTTTTATCGACAGGAATCCGGTCCGGAATCCGATCAAGCGTCCCACGGCGTTGGCAGCGGGGGTGGTGTTTCTCGTTGTGGTGTTTTCCCTGCTGGGTATCTCGCTCAACAGTCTCTACGCCGTCTCGCGAGTCGATCCGGCCATTGCGAAAGGGCGCGCGCTATATAGTCAATTCGGCTGCGCCGGCTGTCATCGTATTCATGGTGAAGGGGGAGCGGTTGGACCGGACTTATCCTTCGTCGGCGACAAGAGACCGGACCGCGAATGGCATCTGAAACATTTCAAGGATCCCCAATCGGTGTCGCCCGGGTCGTTCATGCCGAAGTTTCCGCTCACCGATCCTCAACAGCATGATCTGACGAGCTATATGCTGAGCCTCAAGAAAACGCCCTGACCGGCTTGGTCGAATCCTTTGTCTGCGTGCAGACTCACACAGGCAAGAGGAAAGGAGAGGTGTATGAAACTCAATGCCATGCTGCGGTTGATTGCCGGGGTCTTTGTGTTGCTGGCCATTATCCTGGGGGCGACGGTCCATCCGTACTGGAATTACTTTGCGGCCTTTGTGGCGCTGAATCTCATTCAGTCAGCCTTTACCTGCTGGTGCCCGATGATGGCGCTGTTGAGGAAATTGGGTGTGCAGGAGTAGCTAGGCTGGTGCAAAAAAGTGGGGCTTCGGTTAAGGTTGGATCATGTTCTGCCGTCATCTACAGATGAGCCAGATGCGTTGTTGTGTGTGCGCAGTACAAGGACCAATGGTCATGACGGGCATACGATGGATTCTTGCGACTGTCCTCTTGGCGGCAGGGTGTAGCTCCAAAGAAGAACCGGCCACCGCGGTCGTATCGGCCGCATCGTCAGCGACTATTCAGGCTGCGGTTGTTGAGATCACGCCGTCACAGGTGCCGGTCCGTGTCGAAGTCACCGGCCAGGTGACCCCGATATTTCAGGCTATTCTGTCCAGCCGGATCCAAGGCACGATCGATACCCTGCTGGTGAGAGAAGGTGCGCGCGTGTCGAAGGGGCAGACGCTGCTTCAGCTGGACAATCGTGATGTCCAAGCCGATCTGGCGCGGGCCTCGGCGGAAGTCGACAATGCCAAGACTCAACTGGACCGGATGCAATCACTCTATAGTCAGGATGCGGTGTCCAAGCAGGAAATGGAAAATGCCACCCGGTCCTACAAGGTTGCGGAGGCGAATCGCAAGTCGGTGCTCGCGCAGCTAAGCTATACCGTGGTGAAAGCTCCCTTCGATGGTGTGATCACCGAAAAGAAAGTGGAGGCGGGGGAACTCGCCTCACCGGGGCAGCCCTTGCTGAAGATGGAAGATCCGCTCCAGCTCCGGCTCGAGGCAACGGTGGCGGAAGGAGATCTGAAATCGATCGTCCGGGGAGACAAGATTCCCGTGTTCATCGATGCGCTGGAGGCACGGGGGTTGAGTGGCGTGGTCAGTCAGATTCTTCCAGCCGGTGATCCGCAAACCCATACCTTTATCGTGAAAGTCGACCTGCCCAAGACCCCTGGGTTGAAGAGCGGCATGTTCGGCCGGTTTCAGCTGGACAAGGGAACAAGCCTGACGATTCTCGTGCCGGCCTCTGCCGTGGTGGAGCGTGGCGAATTGACGAGTGTGTATGTTGTCGGAACCGACCGGATCGCACGGCTCCGCTGGATCAAGGCCGGGCGGCGGTTTGATCAGCAACGCGAAATTCTCTCCGGCGTGAACGCAGGTGAGCGGGTGTTGATGGACGGAAGCCGTGGCGCCGACGGTGTTACGGTGCAGGTTCTCGATGCGGCGACGTCGCCGAAGTAAAGGCGTCAATCGTCATGCGTCAGCCGTCAATCGGACAAGCTTTCGAGTATGTTGGCCATTCCCCTTCTGTCATCCCGGCGAATGACGTATGACCAATGACGCATCCCCTTACGGCCTTTCGGGTCGGATTGCCGCTCTGTTCATCGGGAGCAAGCTGACGCCGCTGATCATGCTGGCGGCGTTGTTGCTGGGCCTGTTTGCCATCGTCGTGACCCCTCGCGAAGAAGAGCCGCAGATCGTCGTCCCGATGGCCGACGTGTGGCTGCCCTTTCCCGGCGCCTCCGCCAAGATCGTCGAAGAACAACTGACGAAGCCCTTCGAACGCAAACTCTCTGAGATTAAAGGCGTGGAGTACGTCTATTCGATCTCGCGGCCGGGCGGCGCGCTCATCATCGTGCGCTTCTATGTCGGCCAGCCGATGGAGCAGAGCCTGGTCGATCTCTATGACAAGCTGATGTCGAACCAGGATCTCCTGCCGCCGGGAGCCGAGCCTTTCCTTGTGAAACCGAAAGATGTGAACGATGTGCCGATTGTGACCGTGACGCTGTCGAGTCAGCGGTATGGGGAGTTTGACCTCCATCAGCTGGCCGAGCAGGTGCTGGAGGAGACGAAGAAAGTGCCGGGCACGTCCGGCGGTTTCATCGTCGGGGGGCGGTCGCGCGAACTCGGAGTGCAGATCGATCCGACCAGACTGAAGGCCTATGGGTTGACGCCGTTGCAAGTCGCCGGCGTGATTCGCGGCGAAAATCGGGCGCTGCCGACGGGCCGGTTCGACAGCCGCAACCAGAGCTTCCTCGTGGAGACCGGGCGATTTATTCGCTCCCGTGAGGATTTGGAATCGTTAGTGGTCGGGGTCAACGAGCAACGTCCGGTCTATCTCAGGCAGGTGGCTGAGATCACGGATGGGCCGAATGAGGCGAAACAGTATGTCTGGTTCGGGGCGCGTGATCAGGAAGAAAGCCCTGCGGTGACGGTGGCGATTGCCAAGCAGGGCGGGACCAATGCCGTGAGCGTGGCCGAGGGCGTCATTCGCAAGGTTGAGGATATGAAGGGCGTGACGATTCCCGCGGACGTGCGTGCGACGGTCACGCGCGACTACGGAGAGACCGCTCGCGAGAAGGCCGACGAGCTGCTTTGGCACCTCTTCATTGCGGTGGCTGCGGTAGTTGCGTTTCTCGGACTGACGCTCGGGTTTCGGCCTGCCATCGTCGTCTCGCTGGCGATTCCCTTGACGCTGGCCCTGACGTTGTTTACGTCTATGCTCATCGGGTACACGATCAATCGGGTCACGCTCTTTGCCTTGATCTTTTCCATCGGCATTCTGGTGGACGATGCGATCGTCGTGGTCGAAAATACCTATCGCCATTTGACGCAGCGCCTGAAACCGCATCAGGACGCGTCAATCTATGCGGTCGACGAAGTCGGAAACCCCACGATTCTGGCGACCTTCACCGTCATCGCGGCACTGCTTCCCATGGCGTTCGTGTCCGGATTGATGGGGCCCTACATGCGGCCGATCCCGGTGAATGCGTCCATCGCCATGTTCTTTTCGCTCCTCGTGGCCTTCATCGTCATTCCCTGGTTTTGCCAGACCTGCTATCGGCCGGGGGCCGTCGTCAAGGGCATCGATCATGAAGGGAATGAGCAGGGGCTGACCGCACGCCTGTATCGCCGATTTCTATCCCCGCTTCTGGTCCATCCGCTCCTGGCCGCGGGATTTCTTGGTCTCGTCGCATTGATGTTGGCCGGGGCCGTGATGATGTTCTCGACGCGCCATGTCGTGGTGAAAATGCTGCCGTTCGATAACAAGAGTGAGATCCAAGTGGTGATCGACATGCCGGAGGGCACCACATTGGAGGAAACCGCGCGTGTGACCAAGGCCCTGTCGCAATATGTTCGAACGATTCCGGAGGTGCGCGACTATCAGGCCTACGTGGGGACGGCCTCGCCGTTCAACTTCAATGGACTGGTTCGCCACTACTATCTGCGGGATCAGCCGCATGAGGCCGAC
>JBEBHO010000345.1:0-21260 GCA_040081095.1 Nitrospira sp. | reverse complement strand
TGGCCGTCGTCGACTTCACGGACTCAAAAGGCGCCGTGACGCCGATCGGACAGTTCCTGGCAGAAGAGCTCGGCACCCAACTCCTCGTTGTCGGCGACGTGAAAGTTGTCGAGCGCAAGCTCGTGAGCTCGACCCTCAAGAAACGCCACATCGCCCAAATCGACTCGACTTCCCCCAAGATACTGAAGAGCACGGCCAAGGCCATTCGGGCTGACGTCTTTATTGTGGGAACGTACCTGGATGCTCCTGAGGGAGTTCTGGTCACGGCTAAACTCATCAGCCCGTTGAATGGCCAAGCGATCGGCGCCGCGCGGGGGACGATCCCCAAAGCCGGTCCGTTGGGCGAGATGCTCAAAGAGGCGAACAAGCCTCCGGCCGTGAAGGTGGAGGCTCCGAAAGGGCCATCGACGCCGGAGGGACTGGGGTTTCATCGAAATGAATATTACGAATTGGTCGTGCGGGCGCTGAGCCGGCAGGATAATCAGATTCGAATGGATCTGACGATTGAAAACCGGTCTCCGCGCGATGTAAAACTGCTCTGCCTTCTGCAAAACACGACCTTGAAGGACGACCAGGGCGGACAGTGGCTCCAAAGCGTGGAAGGCAATCGCGATGGGCTGTGCACCAGAGGCGTGGAACTCTCGCCGCGCGAGAAGGATCGGGCCGTGTTGACGTTTTCGGCGCCGGTTGATGCACCAGCGGCGGCACAATTCACGCTCTCCTTTCACGAAAAGTCCCCTCGACGTGACGCCACCTTTGCGATCGAAGGCCTGACCGTTGAGACCTCGACCGCTCCGGCCGCCACAATGACTCCTTAACCAATCGGAACAATCATGGCTTCACATACGCTGAAACAAGTTCTCACGATCGCCGGGTCCGACTCAGGTGGAGGCGCCGGCATTCAGGCCGATATCAAGTCGATGGCAGCCAACGGCGTGTTCGCCATGTCGGTGCTCACTGCGGTGACCGCGCAAAACACCGAAGAAGTGACCGACGTATTCGAGCTGCCGACCTCCATCATCGCCTCACAGCTCGACGCCGTCTTTGACGACTTTGAGGTCTCCGCCGTCAAGACCGGCATGCTTTCCTCGACCACGATCGTGGAGCTTGTGGCAAACATGCTCGCCATACAAAAAGTGGCGAATCTGGTGGTCGACCCGGTGATGATCTCAAAATCCGGCCATGCGCTGCTGAAGCCGGATGCCATCGACGCCCTCAAGAAGCTGCTCTTTCCGCTCGCGCTCGTCGTCACGCCCAATATTCATGAGGCGCAACAGCTTTCCGGCCTCGCCATCAGCAACCTGGCCGACGCCCGACGCGCCGCGAAGATCATTCACAGCTTCGGCCCCCGGTATGTGCTGATCAAGGGCGGGCACCTGCTGACCGAGCGCGCCACCGACCTGCTCTATGATGGCAAGTTCTTCAACATCTACAAGGGCGAGTTCATCGATACGCCGCATACCCACGGCACCGGCTGCACCTTCGCCTCAGCGCTCGCAGCACAGCTGGCCCGCGGCAAAGCGATGGCGGACGCGGTGCAGGCCGCCAAGACCTATCTCACGGAAACGATCCGCCACAGTCTGGCCATCGGGCATGGCGCCGGCCCGACCAACCATTTCTATTTTCTCGAAACGTAGGGACTGACGATGTCGCGACTTCCGGGACGACCACTCACTTTCTTGCTGACAGGATTCGCCTGGCTCGTGCTCGCGTCGCTCGTGGGGCTGGCTATTCTGGTGGGTCTCGTTCGCGGCACACCGCTCCCTCACTGGATCCGTCATGCGCACGTGCATGCGGCCCTCGTCGGAGGCGTCGCGCAAATGATCCTGGGCGCGTTGCTGATCTTTATCGCTCCGCTCCTCCTGACCGGGCGCACGCAACGCGAGTCGCACCCGCTGCTGTTTCTGACGATCAACGGCAGCGCGCTGGGAATGGTGGTGGGATTCGGACTCCACAATTATACGGTCATCGGTGTGAGTGGACTCTTCGTCGTCGCGTCATTCCTGTGGATCGCACGCGATACCTGGACTCAAGCTAGACAGAGCCTCAATGCCACCCCGCTGAACATTTGGTATTATGCCCTGGCGGGACTGGCGCTCTTCGCAGGATTGGCCTGCGGTGAAACCATGGCCTTCGCCTTGGCGCCACAGTCGTTCGGCTATTTCCGGCTTGCGCATATCCATCTCAACATTCTCGGATTTATTACCCTCGCGATCATCGGCACAATGCACAATCTGCTGCCGACCGTCTTGCATGCTCCGCTCTACAGCCCCCGGCTCGCCCGTGCCGTCATGGGGGTGTTCCCGCTGGGATTGGCTGTGCTGATCGGGGGCTTCCTGAATTCCTCTGTGATGATCGAAATGGCCGGAGGCGGCGTGCTGGTGCTCAGCGTCCTGCTCTATGCGTACAATCTGTTCACGACCTGGTTGAGGTCTGGCCATCAGGGAAGCGCGGCATCGGATCACCTCATGGTCGCGACATTTTTCCTTGTGTTCACGCTCGTGCTCGGGGTGCTCGTGGCCGCCAACAATCTGGGGGCCACTCCGCTCATGCCCTTCGGGTCACTGCACTTAGTGGCCTACACGCATATGGCCCTGATCGGATTTGTGCTGCAAACAATTGTGGGCGCCCTCTCTCATCTCGTGCCCGTCACACTCTCTGTGCACCGCGTCCAGAGTCAGAAAAAGCGCGGGCCCTATCTTGAACATCTGACCGGCGTCATCAATCGTTGGCGAATGGTTCAGGTGGCGAGCCTGAGCATGGGGACGATGGGGCTGGCCCTGCTGGCGTCACTCACCTGGAATGTCTCTCTTTCGTCTCCCTACATCCAAAGCGCCATGTGGGCGTCGTGCGGCCTCTTGCTCATCGGCCTGACCCTGTTCGCTGTCAAATTGGTCGCGCTACTCTGGACTGATCCTGAAGAGACTGCGGCCTAGTCCTCACTGCTTGCGGCTGAACCGAACGCTCGACTCTGCTAGAATCACTGCTCATGGAACAAGCGCTTTCGTTTCTCGACCCCCAGGGCCATCGCGTCGAGGCAGTCCTGACCACTCCCGACGAGGACACCGACCGGCTCGCCGTTTTGTGCCATGGCTTTCTCTCCGGAAAACGCAGCACCACCAACAAGACACTGACCCGGCTCCTGAACGCGCAGGGGATCGCCACCTTCGCGTTCGACTTCTTCGGGCAAGGGGAAAGCGAGGGCCCCTTTGAAACGCTGACCACCACGGTCGCAGTGACGCAAGCCATGGCAGCGCTCGACCTGATGCAGCAGAAGGGATTCACCACGCTCGGACTCATGGGGTCCAGCTTCGGTGGCCTGGTCGCCATTTTGACGGCTGCGCAGCGACAGGATCTTGCGTGCCTGGCCCTCAAATGCCCGGTCGTCGATTTCGCTGAGGAACTACGGCTGACGCTGGGTGACAAAGAAATGGCCGCATGGGAAAAGACCGGCACCATCCCCAATATCATGGGTGAGACCGAGCGCATCCGGCTGCGCTACGCCTTTTACGAAGATTCTCTCCAGCAGATTGCCTACGAACCTGCGAAAGCGATCACCGCTCCGACGTTGATTGTCCAGGGGGATCAGGACGAATGCGTCCCCTTGCATCAGAGCCGGCAGCTGGCCGCCGCACTGACGTGCCGCAAACATATGGAGCTCCTCCCGGGCGCCGATCATCAGTTTACGAAGGGTGCGGACTTTGCCAGGATGACGACTCTCATCTCAGAATGGTTCGCCACACACCTGTCATGATCACGCAAGACGAACAACACGCGACAACCCTGGCGCTGTATAAGATATTCAAGGAAGAGGTCTATCGAAGACGCGACCAGATGATGCGATGGACCGCAATCGGAGCCGGATCGCTCGTGATGCTGCTACTGATCGCCTTGCTGGTCCCGTCTGTCCGCCTACTCACAGTCCCCGCCCGATTGCTCCTTGCGAGCGGGACCCTGCTCTTGGCCCTGACCTTTGCCGTGATGATTTGGCAACAACACGACCGCCATCGACAGGCCAAGCAACAACTCATTACGCTTGAGCACGCACTCGGCCTGTTCGAAGACCATCACCGGCCTGACCATCATCCGGTCTACCCCGCACACTGGCAGACGGATTGGGCCCATGATCGCAGTCTTGTGCAATACCTTGCGATTCTCACCGTACTTACCGCTATCACCCTCTTCGCCATCATACTGCCTGCCCAATAGTGCATCCCGGCCTCACTTCCATCGACCGATACGCCGCATAGGCAAATTCCCCCGGCTGCCAGTTCGTCCTAGCCATGCAAAATTTTCCCTTCACTGCACCTCTATCTGCATACAACTGAAAAGCATTTTTCTATTTCATCAATGACTTTATTCGATTAACGTCACTGAATCTTCTGCGTATGTCATGGCACATCTATTGCTGTCATGACATACACTGGCTAACAGCAACTGACTTCTCGTCAAGATCGGCAGACGTGGTTATCTCGCACACCGAACAGCTTTCACATCGCACCGGACGTATCGTCGGCATAACCGCCCCCGTGTGGTGCCTGACATTGGCGTTCACAGCCGCAGCTATCGCTGGAGAAACCGCCCCTCCCAAACGGCATAGCCTCATTCACCGGCCAATCGCTCCCGCATCGCCGGTCGTCACCCATCCAGAGGCTTCTGTTCCACCATTCCGGCCGATTGTGTCAGTACCGCCTTCTGTGACGGCCCCCGCATCACAGTCGCTCCATCACAAATTGATGAAGAAACCGGTGGCGAGCGCGCCACTCGCCTCTGAGCCGATCGCGACCCCCACAACAAGCTCCAGGCTTTCGTCGACAGGAAACCGTTCTGCCGCATTCCCAACGACCGCTTCAGACGGTCCATCAAAAAGCATCCCGGCATCCGTTAGTGATCGTCCGATCGTTCCAATCGCCGCCATCCCCCTTCCGATGTCTTCCCTCGGAAGTGCCGCCACTCCGACCTCGACCCGTAGCCTGGCCGCGGCAGCTCAATCGACGGCAGCAGCAAGCTCTGGCCCGACATCCACCAATCTCTCGGCTTCGATGGCCCGGCTCATCCAGCAGACCCCTGGTTTTGCAACACTCCTGCAACCGTCTGCGCCAGTGGTCACCCCGCCGTTAGGGACTCCGCCACCGGCGACCCCACCCTCATCGCCCCCCTCGGTTTCCTCAACAGGAAGCATCACCCTCTCCTGGTCTGCAAATGCCGAAAGCGACTTGGCCGGATACAGAATCTATTTTGGAACCTCGTCCGGAGATTACACCTCGCCTGGCTCGCCAACAGACATCGGCAGGGTCACCACCTATACCGTGACAGGCCTCCAACGAAATACCACCTACTTCTTCGCCCTCTCCGCCTACGACAGTGCTGGAAATGAAAGCCCTCTCTCGGCCGAAGCCAGCAAGAGCATCCTCTAACGGCTGCTAAAAACGGTCCCCGCCTTTCTTCTCACCTCGGCGACATCCTCAACGCAGCCCCAAGGCTACGCCTGCGATGCTACTCTCGGTTGCGGCCTAGCCGGATAACTGTTTTGACCAGCCGCTTCATTCAGGATGCTCAAAACGATTATCCAGCGAGGCCGCAGGGGAGAAATAATCCTCAACGTACCCTCTAGGGTACGTTGAGGATTATTTCGATCCGAGAACGAAGCTGGGGATCGTTTTCAGCAGCCGTCAGGACTTGGCGCAGCGGAAGCCCGTATAACTATTGCGCGTCTCGGGAGGAAGTTTGAATCGCCCATAGGCGAGCAGATACTTGGGCAAGTCCGACCAGGACCCGCCGCGCAGCACTTTGAACTGGCCGTTTTCAGGACCTGATGGATTGGTCTCCGGACTACGCTCGTAATAACTTGCACTGTACCAGTCAGACACCCATTCCCCCACGTTCCCCGCCATTTGATACAAGCCGAACGGGCTCTTGCCGGACTCATATGATTGCACCGGCATCAGCACCTGACTGTAGCTGAACCGTGCCCCCAGCGCGAAGTTCGCGACCTCTTTCGTCGGTACCTGATTGCCCCAGGGATATAACCGCCCATCAAGGCCACGCGCCGCTTTTTCCCATTCGGCCTCAGTCGGCAACCGTTTCCCTTTCCAGCGGCAATAGGCCTCGGCATCATGCCAATCGACACCGACAACGGGGCGACTACCATGCTGATTCATGCTCACCGATTCCCAGAGCCATGGGGCTGTGCGCCCGGTGGCAGCGAGAAACTCGCCATACTGCACGGTGGTCACCTCATAGACATCCATCGAAAAGGCATCGAGAGTCACGCGATGACGAGGCCGTTCATCCTCCAACGCCTGCGTGCCGGCTGCCCCCATCTCGAATGGGCCCTCAGGAATCACGACCATCAGCGCTTCTTGAGCAGGTGCAGGCTCAAGAGGCTTGGATTTCCGAAGACGGTCAAGCTGAGCGGACAGCGGAGGTGCACTCGACATCGAAAAGAGGACAAGCAACAAGAGCAGAGAACCTGGTCGTCTCAATAAATAATCCCTCCGGCTATCCAATGTCGATCGTCAGGAACATCGATCAAGAGCCGCGTTAAATTCATTTGAGCGAGCTGGGCGCCGATTTCATCTTCTGTGAAGGCTGCCAGCAGCGAATGGTAGAAGTCCCGCCGCAGAATCTCGGACGCCCCGTTTGCATACTGATCCACAATCGCCTGGGCCGCCTCGGGCGATTCTGGCCGCAACAGATCCATCACCAGCACCGGCGAGCCCGGCTTCACGAAGAGCCTCAGCTTGTGCCAGAACTGCAGCGGATTGGGCAGATGATGGAGCAAACTGTTAGAAATGGCTGCGTCCGCCTGGTTGGCCCCTGCAAGATCCTGGA
This sequence comes from Nitrospira sp., assembly GCA_040081095.1. Lineage (GTDB taxonomy): Bacteria > Nitrospirota > Nitrospiria > Nitrospirales > Nitrospiraceae > Nitrospira_D. The sequence goes on along the minus strand of JBEBHO010000345.1, from coordinate 14,426 downwards.
ATCGTTCACAGCGCACAGACACCCGGTCAGACATCCCGGCCTGACGAATGGCCTGCTCGGCCAACTCGATCATCGGATGCGACGCATCGATGCCGGTAATGCGACAGTCCGGCAAGGCACGAGCCAATCGAACGGGAATATCGCCGGGGCCGCAGCCGAAATCGAAAATATGACCTTGGGTAAACTCCGGGAAGTACTCCCGGAACAACTCAACGAACCGTTGATTCTCAGAGGAAAAATCTGCCTCGGCATAGGCTTTCGCCTGCAACGGATCGTCCATCAATTCCGGCTCAAGCACTCGATTCATAGAGAACCAGCTTTCAGTTTTCAGCCTTCAGCGGTCAGCACATCAGTCCTGATTGAAAACTGAAGGCTGATAACTGATGACTGACGGCTCATTTAACTTCCACCTGATCGCCAGGCCGAACAACCCCTTCCTTCAGCACCTTGGCATAGACCCGGCTCCACCCCGGATGTTTTTTCTGTGAGATGCGCTGATAGTCGCCGTCGTGGAACCATTGGGCATTGTGGCTGCAGGGCACGGTATAGCTCATCACTTCCAATTCGACATCAGGCCCGACGGTGAGCCGTACGCCCGGTTGTACGAGCTCCCAGTCCATTCCCGCCAGCGTCAAATTCTCTCCGGAGAAACCCGGTTCGATGGAATGCCCCTCGTCTTGCAGCTGCTCAATCACCTCCAGCGAATAGAGGCAGACTGCGCGATCAGGCCCCCCATGCACCTTCAAATTGCGCTGGCGATCTCCTTCTACGCCCTGCACCGTCACGCGAGCCTCACACACCGGTCTCTTCGGCACCCCTCCGTCCGACACACTGATCTGATGAACATGGGCATACGGCGGACGTCCACTCTTCATGGTCTACGCATGTCCTTCGCAGGATTCAGATCGAGATAACTCGAGCGCCACCCAGCCCTCTTGCTCTCGTCGAGAGAGCACATACAAGCCCAACCCGGCATAACGCGCCATGACTTCATCCACCTGCTCCACCAGCAAGCCTGAGAAAAAGAGCCGGGAGCCAGCCACACCATAGGCCGCCAACTCGTCGGCTAGCAGCAAGAGCGTCTGTCGATCGATATTGGCGACCACCATATCCGGCTTGGCACGTCCGGCCACGTCGGACAGCGTCCCACAGATCAATTCCAGCTCCTGACCAAATGCATTCTGGCTCGCGCACTCCACAGCGCAGTCTACCGCCACAGGATCGATTTCGACCCCGATCGCCGACCGCGCACCCAACCGCAATGCCGCCATTGCGAGAATGCCGCTGCCGGATCCGACGTCAAGCACGGTTTCGCCACCGCGAATCAACTCCTCCAGCCACTCTAGCAACATGCGTGTCGTTGCGTGATGGCCTGTCCCAAACGCTTGTTTGGGGTCGAGAATAATGTCGAGATCGCCCTCCTGCAACGACGCCAACTCCCAGCTCGGGCGAATCACCAGCCGACGCCCGACTCGAAGCGGCTTGACCGACTGCGCCCACTGCCGATTCCAATCCTGATGCGGCAGATCGCCGACATGGATGGTCCCGCTGCTTTGCCCGGAGGGATCGAGTTGATCCAGCGCGGCACGGACCTGCCCCAACTGATCCCCACTCCAATGATCCCGAGCCCAATAGAGATGGGTCACCCCTTGATCCTCCCAGGCGCCCCGCACATGAGGATCGCCCAGCAACCCGAGCAATTCTCCAGAATCAACCGCACTGTGAATACTCACGTCGATCCATTCCTGCGTCATCGTTTCTCTCTCACAATCAATTGACGAGACCAATCGCTTCCCAGTATGGTCGATCTCATCGTGAAGTCCGACCAGGCCACCACCAGACGCGAACACACCCTTACCTGTCTACTACAACGGGGCGAACGGCTCCACCGGCGTGGCACAATGGCCAGCAACAGGTTTTCCCGCTGGCGTCTGGTCCTGTTTCTTATCGGCCTGCTCACCATCATCAGCTTGTATCGGCTGGGCCACTACTCCGAAGGCAACTGGTCGACCGCCTTGTTCCTCGCCGGATTCGTCATCGTCGCCGCGTATCATAACAGGCTCGAACACCGGATTCATCGGCTCACGCTCTGGTCCGGGATCAAACGCCAACATCTCGCCAGGCTGCGGCTTGAATGGCAGGCACTCCCGCCGTGCCAACCGGTCGCCGCCGACGCCCATCTCTACGCGCGAGACCTCGACATCCTCGGCCCCCATTCCCTCCTGCACCTCCTCGATACTGCGACCTCGACTCAGGGCCGCGAACGACTCGCCTCATGGTTATTGGCCCAACCACCGACGGACCGAACCTGGAACCAGCGGCAACACCTCGTCCGTGAACTGGCTCGCCTCACCATATTTCGCGATCGCCTCAACGTCCAGGCCAAGCTGATGGGCGAAGCAGAAATCAACGGACAACGCGTCGCCGCCGTCCTGCAACATCACCTGCATCTACCCTATCTGCCTATCATCCTCCCGATCCAAGCCTTGCTCGCCGCCGCCACCGCGGGGCTCGCGCTCGCGGCCCTGCTCAACTGGCTGCCGGCCTATTGGATGCTCTCGTTCGGCCTCTATGCCGTAATCTACCTGTCGACGGACCAGGGAGAGGAATTACTCGAACATGCGGTCGGGCTGCACCACGAAGTCGAGAAATTAGGCTCCATCTTGCAGTTCCTCGAGCAGCGAGCCAGAAAACCAGGCACCGCGCTCGCTGAGACCTGTCGGGTACTCAGGGAGGCAGATACCGCTCCGTCCGCGTTGATTCGACACCTCGCGTGGGCGCTCCACGGCGTCAGCGTCAAAGCCCACCCCCTTGTCCACCTGGCCTTCAATGCGCTCGGCCCGTGGGATCTCTTTTTTACGTTCCGCCTGCAGCAATTCCAACGCCGGATTCAGACCCTGCTCCCGCTCTGGCTGGACTGCCTGGCCGAGGTGGAGGCCGCTTCAGCGCTCGCGACCTTTGCCTATCTGCATCCTTCCTATCTATGGCCCACTCCCGGAAGTTCGGTCGCCCTGGCAGCCACCGGACTCGGTCATCCACTTCTCGCATCACGCCACTGCGTCACCAACGACATCACCCTCGCACAGCGCGGCGCCATCTATCTCGTCACCGGCTCCAACATGTCGGGCAAGAGCACGTTCCTCCGCACCATCGGCATCAACCTCTGCCTCGCGCAAGCCGGAGCGCCGGTCTGCGCGAAGACGTTTGCATGGACCTGGAGCCGCCTTGCCTGCTGTATTCGCGTGGACGACTCCCTGGATGCGGGCTTGTCGTTTTTCTATGCGGAGGTAAAACGCTTGAAATCCATTCTCCGAGCGACCGAAGACCGAGAGGCCCCGCCGGTACTCTTTCTGATCGACGAGATTTTCAAAGGCACAAATAATCGTGAGCGATTGATCGGCAGCCGCTCCTATATCCAGGCATTAGCCAACGGCAACGGGTACGGACTCGTCACGACGCACGATCTGGAGCTTGCCGATCTGGATCAATCCATCCCCGGGCTGACCAACAGTCACTTTCAGGAAACCGTCGAATCAGGCGTCTTGCAGTTCGACTACACCTTCCGCCCGGGCCCCTGCCAGACAACGAACGCCCTCCGAATCATGGAACTGGAAGGGCTGCCGACGAACCACCCTCCTCGTTCGTAGTAACAAGAACCGTTCGTCGCCGCAGTCTTACCTGCCACTGTAAATTACCGGCATTCCTTCGCTCCAAGCGACGTTTTCTTTGACCTCCGCATGAGCTTGCCCCATAGTTATGCGAACATTTGCTATTCACCCGGGCACTGACGCATGAGCACCACATCTTCGCATCCGCTCCGCGGTCTCTTGATCGCGCAATTCTTCGGCGCCTTTAACGATAATGCCTGGAAGCTGATGGTGGCGTTGCTCGGCATTCGTCAGGTCGCCGCGACCCTCGTACCGGGAGCCGATCTGGAATCCGCCTCTCAATCCCAAACGACCCTGACCTTCGTCATCTTCACCTTGCCGCTTATGCTCGTCTCCCTCGTGGCTGGTGTCGTGGCTGATCGTGTGAGCAAGCGCACCGTCATCGTTACGATGAAAGCTGTCGAGGTCGGCCTCATGGCCGCCGGAACGGTCGCCCTCTTCATCGATCCGGCAGGCGGCATATTGCCGCTGATCGTCCTCGGCTGCATGGGCATGCATAGCGCGCTCTTCAGCCCGGCAAAGTACGGCATCCTTCCGGAAATTCTTCCTCACGACCGTTTATCGCAAGGCAACGGCATTCTTGAGTTGAGCACATTCCTCGCGATTCTGGGCGGCACGGCAGTCGGCGGCATGCTCCTGGATGGCGTCGGCTCAGCCACCTGGCTCGCGCCGCTCGCATTGACCCTGCTGGCGCTCATCGGTTTTGGCGCATCGCTCACCGTTCCCGCCGTGCCTGCGGCGCGATCGGAAGGCGGCATCGCCTCGACACTTGGCGGAGCGATACACGAGGTCCGCTCCAATCGCACACTCTTCCTCGCCATCCTCGGCTCCGCCTTCTTCTGGACGATCGCGAGCCTGGTCGGCCAGGATGTCCTGGTCTACGCCAAAACCATACTCGCCTTGTCGGACTCGCTCTCCGGACTCCCGCTTGCGTTGCTGTCGATCGGTATCGGAGCCGGCGCAGTGCTCGCAGGGAAACTCTCCGGCGATCGCGTCGAATACGGACTCATTCCGTTGGGCGCCTTCGGAATCTGTTTCTTTCTCCTGTTGTTGGGACTGTTGGGGCCCGGGCTGGCAGGCACACTCATCTTGATGACCGGTCTTGGCCTGTCCTGCGGCCTTTTTGTGGTCCCGGTGAATTCGTTGATCCAATGGCACGCCCCGGCCGATCGACGCGGCAGCATCATTGCCCTCTCGAATACATGTACGTATAGTGGCGTCCTCATGGGATCGCTCAGCGGCGGCGTCTTCGCTTCTCTCGGCCTCTCCACCACCGGCATTCTGCTCGCGGCGGCGGTCGCCACCTTCGTCGGCACCCTCTGGGCGCTGTGGCTGGTGCCGAGCGCGTTCGTCCGCCTGCTCCTCATTCTCCTGACCAAAACCCTGTATCGGGTGCGTGTCGTCGAGCCCGCGAATGTGCCGCAAACCGGCGGCGCGCTGCTGGTGCCCAACCACATGTCGCTGGTCGACGGCTTTCTCCTGATCGCCAGCCTCGATCGTCCCATCCGCTTCGTGGTCGATGCCGCCTATGCGACCCATCCGCTCTTCAAGTGGCTCATGGACATCATGCGCGTCATCCCGATCTCTTCATCCGGAGGGCCGCGCATGATTCTTCGTGCGCTGCGCAGCGCCGGTCAGGCACTCGACGACGGCGAGATTGTGTGCATCTTCCCGGAGGGACAAATCACGAGAACCGGCACGCTGCTGCCGTTCCGCCGAGGATTTGAACGCATCGTGAAAGGGCGCACGGTCCCGATCATTCCGGTCCATCTGGATCGTGTGTGGGGCAGTATCGCCAGCTTCGTGAAGGGCCGCTTTATCTGGAAGCTCCCGGAGCAGATTCCCTATCCGGTCACCGTGTCATTCGGCGCGCCGCAACCGGCCGACACCCCGGCGCACGAACTCCGCCGACTCGTACGGGAATTGGGCGAAGCCGCCTGGAGATTGCGCAAAGCGGATCAGCAGCCGATCCATCGTCCGGTCATCTCGGCCTGGCGCCGTCATCCCCTCACTTTCGCCATGGCAGACGTCACTCGTCCTCGCATCACCGGGTTGGCCGCGTTGCTCGGCACGATCAGCCTCGCCCGAGCGATGAAGCCGCACTGGGAAGGCCAGCGTTCTGTCGGACTGCTATTGCCTCCAAGCGTGCCCGGCGCGCTGCTGAACGTTGCGGCCGCACTCACCGGCAAAACCAGTGTGAATCTGAACTACACGGTCGGCCGTGTCGGGCTGGAGTCCGCCACCACCCAAGCCGGCCTCAAGACGGTCCTCACCAGTCGGACGTTTATTGAAAAAGCCAAACTCGAAATTCCCGGCGGCGTCACGATCGTGTATCTCGAAGATGTGGCCAAGACGATTTCCGGCGGCGCGAAACTCATCGCCTTGTTACTGGGGCTCTTCGCGCCGATCGGCATGCTGGAGCAAGCCTGCGGGCGAGGCCCCCGCATCAGCCTGGACGATCTGGCCACGATCATCTTCAGCAGCGGCAGCACCGGCGAACCGAAGGGCGTCATGCTCTCGCACTTCGCCATCAATTCGAACGTCGAGGGAGCCGGCCAGGTCATCCACATCAGCCCAGCCGATCGCGCGCTGGGCATCCTCCCCTTCTTTCATTCCTTCGGCTACATGCTGCTCTGGTTCTATGCGCGGCACAATACCGGCATCGTCTTTCATCCTTCCCCCTTGGATGTCGGGGCGATCGGCGAACTGTGCAGCAAGTACCGCATTTCCCTGCTGGTTGTCACTCCGACCTTCTTACAGCTCTATCTGCGCCGCTGCACCCCGGAGCAATTCAGTTATCTGCGTGTCGTGCTGACCGGCGCGGAAAAACTCCCGCTGCGCCTTGTCCAAGCGTTCCAGGACAAGTTTGGGATGACGCCGGTGGAAGGCTATGGAGTCACGGAATGCGCCCCGGTCATCTCATCCAACTGTCCGGACTTCCGCGCCTCCGGTTTCTACCAGGTCGCCTCGCGCCGCGGCACCGTCGGCCAGCCGTTCCCCGGTGTGTCGGTGCGTATCGTCGATCCCGAGACCTGGGCCATCCTGCCGCCCGGCCAATCCGGTATGCTCCTGGTCAAAGGTCCGAATGTCATGAGCGGCTATCTTGGCCGCGAAGACCTCACGGCCAAAGCCATGAAGGACGGCTGGTACATCACCGGCGACATCGCGACACTGGACGAGGATGGATTTCTTACGATCACCGACCGGCTCTCCCGCTTTTCAAAAATAGGCGGCGAGATGGTCCCCCACGGCAAAGTCGAAGAGGCGTTGCAGCAGGCTGCCTGTGCGGATTTGCAAGTCTTCGCCGTGACCGGCTTGCCGGATGAGAAAAAAGGTGAGCGGCTCGCCGTGCTCTACACGATCCCCGAGGACAGCCTGCCAGCGGTCCTCGAACAATTGGCCGCCAGCGGGCTTCCGAATCTCTTCATTCCCGCCCGCAACCAATTCGTGAAAGTGGACGCCCTGCCCGTCCTCGGGACCGGCAAGCTCGATCTCCGCGGGGTCAAACGCATGGCGATGGAACGCTTGGCTCCTGGCGGCACGCACTGATGGCGGCTCCTCTCACGGAACGGCGGGTGCTCCTCGCCCTCGTCGTCATGATCCTGCTGGCCTCAGGGCTCAACCCGAAACATCATGGGGTCTGGATTCTGGAGGTCTTCCCCGTGCTCATCGGGATTCCGCTTCTGGTCCGAACGTGCGACCGGTTCCCGCTCACACCCTTGGCCTATCGGCTGATGGCCGGACACGCGATTATTCTCATGATCGGCGCGCACTACACCTATGCCGACGTGCCCCTGGGCCGCTGGGTGCAAGACACCTTCGGGCTTGCGCGCAATCACTACGATCGTCTCGGGCATCTCGCACAGGGCTTCGTCCCCGCCATCGTGATGCGGGAACTCCTCCTACGCACGTCCCCGCTGCAGCGAGGGGGCTGGCTCTTCTTTCTGGTATGCTCAACCTGCCTGGGGCTCAGCGCGCTTTATGAGCTCTTCGAAGGAGGCGCCGCCTTCGCGTTCGACCAATCCGCCACCACGTTCCTCGCCACCCAAGGCGACGAATGGGATACGCAGTGGGACATGACCATGGCCCTGATCGGCTCGATCACGGCGCAGTATTTGTTAGCGGAAATACAGGATCGTCAATTAGGAGCGCTGCGCCTTCTCTCTTCACAGCGGAAGCCATCATGAATGAGGCCACACACAAGACGCTCATCGATTGTCACGTGCACCTGGCCGCGCTGCCCGACGGCGACAACGGCTGCTATATCTCGCCGAAGATGCTGAAGAGTCCGTTGTTCCGCTTCCTCTTTTGGAAACACGGCCTCTCTGTCGATCGCCCGCGTGAGGCCAATGAGAAATATCTGGCAGATCTGCTCGTCGAATTGCGCGCCTCTCGCCATGTGCAGAAGGCCGTGCTCCTCGGCATGGATGGGCACTACGACTCCAACGGGAAGCTCAGCCTCGAACATACCGATCTGCTCGTCAGCAACGACTATGCGCTCAATGCCGCGCGAGCCCATCCGAACGAGTTGCTCGCGGGCGTCTCCATTAACCCGCAGCGGCGGGATGCGGTCGAAGAAGTGCATCGCTGCGCCGATGCCGGAGCGACTTTGGTGAAAGTGCTGCCGAATGCCCAACAGTTCGACCCGGCCAACCAGAAATACAAACTCTTCTATCGGGCACTCGCGGAACGGAAAATTCCGTTCCTCAGTCACGTGGGCTACGAGTTCAGCTTGATCGGCAAAGACCAATCGGTCGGCGAGCCTGAGCGCCTCAGAGTCGCGCTCGACGAAGGGGCCACCGTCATTGCGGCCCACGCCTGCAGCTATGGGTTGATCCTCTACGAGAAGTTTCTGCCGACTTTGCGCGATCTGGTCCAGCGCTATCCGAATTTCTATGCCGACATCTCCGCCCTCACGCTCCCGAACCGCTTCCGTATGCTCCTCCATTTGCGCAAATACCCCGAGCTGCATGACCGGTTGCTCTTCGGCACCGACTATCCGCTATCGGTCTTTCACATCGCCGCCTGGGGGCGCGTCGCCTTCGGCACACTCCGCAAGATGATGAAAACCAGGAACCGCTTCGACCGGCAAGTCGAAGTGTGCCACGGATTGAAGCTGGGGTTTCGGTCACTTGGTGATATCCTTCCCCATTCGACGCGCACCACAACTCGGTAGCCAGACAAGCCCATGAGTCGAGACAGCATCCTCACCAGTCTTCGCGAAAGGATTCTCGCCTTCGCGACATCACGGGTATCGAGAGAGCAGGCCGAGGATCTGTCCCAAGAGGTGCTGGTGGTCCTCCATGAGAAGTATCCCCACGTCACGGAGTTGACCGAGCTGGTGCCGCTGGCCTTTCAAGTGCTGCGCTTCAAAATGCTGGATGCCCACCGGAAGGCTTTTCGCCGAGGCGAGTATAATCAGGAGTCCGTCGAGGATCTGCCGCTGACTGATCCACACGATGATCCGGCAACGCAATTGGACCAGACGCAGCGTGTGGACCGGTTGCTTTCGGCAATTGCTCAACTCGGTGAACGCTGCAGGGAACTCTTCAAGTGGAAGCTGGAAGGGAAAAGCTTCCCTGAAATACAGCAGCTCATGGGGCAGAACTCCGTGAATACGATCTATACCTGGGACCTGCGCTGCCGAAAGCAGCTCCTGGCCTCGATGGGCGGCAGCTGGGACTAACCGATGGCAGAGCACGACCTCGAAAAACTTCTCGGCGGGTTTGCAGCGGATACGCTGACGCCTGAGGAGCGCCAACAGCTCTTCACTGCCGCGTTACAGGACCAGCAACTCTTCGACGCCCTCGCCGACGAGCAGGCACTGAAAGAACTGTTGACCGATCCCGTTGTGCGACAGCGTTTGCTCCAAGCCTTGAATAAGACCACTCCCGTTGCGGCCGGAGGATCGGCCTCCTGGATGGACTGGTTCCGGCGACCCGCCAATCTTGCACTGGCTGGAGGACTCGCCGCCGCCGTCTTCGCGGTCGTCCTCGGCACCAGAATCTATCAGGACAGCCTACAGCAAGCCGCCCAATCAGTCGCGACAGAAACCGCACCACCCGCTCAAACTCCTGCGCCCATCCCACCGGCGCCATCCCAGCCGGTTGAGCCGAAATCGAAAGAGCCTGAAACGCCCGCACGGATTGCCGCTAAGAAGGATGGACTCACGGACAAGCTGGTGGCCAGCGAACAGATTGCCCCGTCGCCATCGCAGGAATACCGTGCGGCTGACGGCACACGAGACAAGGCACCGAAGCGAGCCCGCCAGGAAGAAGATCGAAAACAAGCAGAGGCCCCGCTCGCCACATCTGGCAACGAGAAGGGAGTCACCGCCTCGGTCGATCAGCAACTCGCGGCCAGTTCGCCAGCGGTAGCGCCTGAGCCGAAGAAGTCGCCGGCACCGGCCAGCGCATCATTATCTGAAGCAGGTTCATCGACCGTCAGCGCGCGGGCCTTGTTCTATGGCGAAGCAGTGCGCGCCGATACCGGCGGGATGGCTCCGTCTCAGGAGCGCGCCATGAAGCCTTCGGCCGAGTCAGAATCACAGTCCAATGCATTCACGCGAAAACTGGAAGGGCTCTCGCAACTCAGCAAAGCTGCAAGTCCAGCCACACCGATCAAGCAACTCGGGCTCCGTTACAGCTTTGTCACGCAGACCGCTGACGGGCAAGAACAGGAAATCGACGCAGCCGCAGCATCCAACAGTTCCACTCCGGTGCACTTGACCATAGAAGCGAATCAAGATGGCTACATTCAGGTATGGCAGCATGTGGGGTCGTCCAACACCCAACTGTTGCTGCCACAGAAAGACAGCGGTCACATTTCCTTGAAGATCCAGGCCGGGCAACGGCAGCGCCTGCCATTGCCGGCTGACCACGGCACGGTGATCGTCCGTCTGTCCCGCGTCCCGTTCGGACCCATCTCACGGCAAGAGGCCGCACTGCTTAATCGCCTCTACCCAACCCAGCGCCAGGAGTCAGTGACACCGTCCAGTCCGACACCGCCGCAAGAACGAGCCACCTACGTGGTCAGCCAGGATCCCTCCCCCACCGCCCAGATCGCGGTCGACATTCTGCTGACCCGCCAGCAATAATCCCATTCACGACACACGCAAAGGGCTCATACTGCTCATATGCCGACAGAACAACCCAACTACCAGGGCCCGGCATTCTTGTCCTACGGATTCCGCCCGTTCTTTCTGAGCGCGGCGCTCTTCGCCGGTGTGGCAATTCCAGTCTGGGCGTTGATTCTATCCGGATGGGCAGACTCGCCATTCCGCTATGCCGCGCGCGATTGGCATGTGCACGAGATGCTCTTCGGCTTTCTGCCCGCCGTCATCACCGGCTTCCTGCTGACCGCCATGCCGAACTGGACCGATCGGCCGCCACTCAGAGGCACGCCGTTGCTCGCCCTGTTGGCGCTCTGGCTGGCCGGACGCCTGACAATCGCCCTGCCATGGCCCACACCGCTCACCGCTGCTGTTATTGATGGAGCCTATCTCGTCGTGCTCGCGACTCTTGTCTTGCGGGAAATTATCGCGGGAAAGGCGTGGGATCGCGCACCGATTGGCGTCGTGATCAGTTTCTATGCAGCCGCCAACATCCTGTTTCATGTGCTGGGGCTGAGAGGAGGAGAGACGGATCTTCCCGAACGGATGGCGATCGCGCTCATGATGATGTTACTGGCGCTCGTCGGCGGGCGTGTCACGCCCAGCTTCACCAGTGACTATCTGGCTGAGCGGGGCTTATCGGAAGAGCTTCCACCATTTTCAAAATTCGATGGAGCGGCAATTCTGCTGATCGCAATAGCCGCTCTTAACTGGAGCGTACAGCCACTCGCCGCGACAACCGGCTGGTTACTGGTGGTGGCAGGCGTCGCCCATATGATCCGTCTCTCGCGCTGGCGCGGGTGGCTCACATGGCGCGAGCCGATCGTGTTGATCCTGCATGTGGGGTATGGCTGGCTCGCCCTCTCGCTGCTACTCATCGGCGGGGCCACGCTCGGATTCGTCCTGAAACCTGCCGATGCGGTGCACGCCCTCACAACCGGCGCCGTAGGCGCCATGACCATGGCAATCATGACCCGCGCGAGCTTAGGCCATACCGGACGACCGAAGCAGGCAGACACTCTAACCGTCGCGATCTACACGCTCGTCAATGTGGGTGCGCTACTCCGCGTCTTCGGACCGTCCATCGGGCTCCCGATGCATCTCGCGCTTGGCATCGCAGCGGTGGCTTGGAGTGGCGCTTATCTTCTCTTTGCCGTGACTTACGGACAGTACCTCATTCACCCCAGTCTCGACGAGTAATCACGGTGAGACCTGGCGTGGCGCGAACATGATGATCGCCATGCCGCACAGGCACACGGCGACGCCCAGCCAATCCCAGGGGGATGGGCGCACTGCATCCACGAGCCAAAGCCAGAGGATGGCGACCGAGACATACACGCCGCCATAGGCGGCATAAACCCGTCCGGCAGCGATCGGATGCAGCGTGAGCAGCCAGACAAACAACGCCAGGCTCGCCGCGGCTGGCAGCAACAGCCAGACCGGCGCCTCTTTCTTCAGCCACAGATAGGGCAGATAACAGCCGACAATCTCAGCGATTGCCGTGGCCATAAACAACACGAGGGTTTTGAGTTCCAACATCGGCAGATTATCCTTTGCGCATTACGGATAGAACTGTCCGACCGATAGCCCTGCAATCGCCGCCAGGCCGCCCACGCAGCACAGCACAAATCCGGCAGCGCCGGCCACAAACCAGGGACGAATCGGCTCGAACTCAATCGGCGTGAGCCGATCATGCAACTCAACCGGTTTCCGCCACCACCATGACGGCAGCGTCATCCGCCGCTTCAATGCGCGATACAAGACCACGTGATACCACAACCCTGCCGGAATCCCGATCAGCAAACCTCCGACCAGAATCCACAATCCGAACTCGATCATGATCAGCGGCGTGACCACTTTCGCAATCAAACCGATCACCATGACTCCGACCAGACTGGCCAATACCAGCAAGAACTCATGCATGGAATCGATTGTACAAGAATCTATCTGCGCGGGGGAGAGACCATCAGAATTCCGCTTGGGTGAAGAGGCGACCGCCGAAAGACCGTATGGTTGAATTCAAGCCAGCCTAGCGCCTGAACTAGGCGACGAAACCTGACGACACTCTGAACCAATCGACCTCGTGCATCCTAGAGGCCCAGATCTGAGAGCCCCGGATGACCGTCCGGTCGACGCCCCAACGGCCAGTGATACTTGCGGTCCTTCGCATCGATAGCCAGATCGTTGATGCTCGCAATACGCCGCTGCATGTATCCGTGCTCGTCAAACTCCCAGTTTTCATTTCCATAGGAGCGGAACCACTGGCCGGATCCGTCATGCCACTCGTAGGCAAACCGGACCGCAATGCGATTGCCATGAAACGTCCATAGCTCCTTAATGAGCCGGTAGTCCAACTCCTTGCTCCATTTCCTCGTCAGGAACTGCACGATGGCGTCGCGTCCGGCAAGAAACTCCGCGCGATTGCGCCATATACTATCCGGCGTATAAGCCAGGGCCACTCGCTGCGGGTCACGGGTATTCCAAGCATCCTCGGCCATGCGGACTTTTTGAGCGGCAGTCGTTGCATCGAACGGGGGTACGGGAGGTCTCGGTGCTTCCATAATTACTCCTATGGGCGATCAAAGGTGCCAGACCCATTTATTGTCGCTCCTGCGCTTACTTCACCTCTTCTCTGGCGGGATCGGCTTGATCCTGGCTGAAAATTTCGCGTGTGCCGCCGGATCGACCGGCCGGTGTTTCACCACCGTGCTCGCCGGATCTTTTCCAAGGAAGTTGTCGCCCTTCCAATTCGTCGCAGGCCTGATCGGTCGCGGGACAAATCCGCCGCCGCAATTGGGGCAGACATTATCCAGAACCCGTTCGACGCAGGTTACACAGAACGTGCATTCATACGAACAGATCCGCGCCTCAAGCGAATCAGGCGGCAGCGACTTGTTGCAATGTTCGCAAGTTGGCCTGAGGTCAAGCATAGAGGTCTCATCTCACATTCCCGTTCAACACGTAGTCATCAGCTCCAAGAATATTTTGGCTCCACACCCCCACGACCAAGTAGATGGCAGTTCACATGACAAATTCTGATAGCCCAGGCTGAAATCAGTATCTATTTAACTCTGATGACACGGTCACTTTCAAATCCGGCTCAATTGTCACCGAAATTCGATAGTCCCCACCAGCCTCGAAGTAGCCCTGTTCACCGGCATCAATATGCCGACCGCCAGCATCGAACGCGACACGAACTCCTGATTCCCCCCGAGAATGAACTGTCAGACGCCACTCCGCTCCAGCCGCAAGGCTGTCGATAGGTTCAGAGAAACCAGAGCCAGAGACCATTATATTGGTGAGAATGACTGGTGAATGATTGGCGACGGTCATGCTGGTCTCACGAGAACAGCCTGCCCATGCAAGCACCAGAGCAAGAACGATGAGGATGCGACTACTTAACATGGCATTTGAGCCGTCAGGGGTGGGATTGAGGAGAACATTCTGATTCCCTTGCCCCGAGAAGCGCACAGCCTCCTTCAGAAATTCGGAATGTTCCCGTTTACGGCCCCAGAGAAAGCTTGTCTGCCGAAGACACTGGGGGCTTTGCAGCAGGGGAACGCAATCCGGGGTACGTCGCCTGAACGAAACCGGCAATTTGCCATAACACCAACGCATTCACCACGGTTGCCACGATCAGCGCGCCG
>JBEBHO010000330.1:0-1522 GCA_040081095.1 Nitrospira sp. | reverse complement strand
GCATCGGTCTTCGACGTGGGCGTCACAATACAGCGCGCGCCCTGAAAGAGCTGATCGGTCCCTGCCGCGACGCCGGTCTTTTCTTTTCCGGCAATCGGGTGCGCACCGACGAAATGCACTCCTGCCGGCATGCTCGCTTCGGACTGTTCGACTAACAGGCCCTTCACGCTCCCGACATCGCTCACGATGGTCCCGGGAGAGAGACACGAGGCCCAGTCCTTCAGGTGTCGATCATACGTATCGACCGGTGTAGCCAAAATCACGAGATCCGCGCCACGCACCCCTTCTTTCGGATCGGCCACATAGCGATCGATCGCGCCCAACTCAACGGCAGCCTTAAGATTCTCCACGCTCCGGCCGACGCCGACCACCTGATCGGCCAACCCCTTGCGTCGCAGGATCATGCCGAGCGATCCGCCAATCAGACCCACCCCGATAATCGCGACCTGCTTAAAATGAACTGCCATAGCTGCCTTACTCAATTTTCTCTATGCTCTGTGGGGAACGTGTTGACGGCTTAAATGTCCCGCCCCACGGCCCGGCCGATATTTCCAAGATCGTGCATCAGCTCTTTAAACTTCGAGGGCTTGATCGACTCCTCGCCGTCGCACAACGCGCATTCCGGATTGGAATGGACTTCGATCAATAACCCATCGGCACCAGCTGCAATCGCTGCCTTGGACATAGGCGCAACCAACTGCCATTTCCCAGTGGCGTGGCTGGGATCGACGATGACGGGAAGATGCGATAGCTCTTTCAAGGTCGGAATGGCAGCCAGGTCGAGCGTGTTCCGGTATTGCGTTTCGAAGGTGCGAATCCCCCGTTCACACAACATCACGTTTTTATTCCCGCGCGACATGATGTATTCAGCCGAGAGAAGAAACTCTTTGATCGTCGCCGACAATCCGCGCTTCAACAACACCGGCTTGTCGTAAGCGCCGACCTCTTTCAAAAGTTCGAAGTTCTGCATGTTGCGGGCGCCGATCTGAATGATGTCGGCCTTCTCCAGAAATAGCTCAATGTCTCGTGTGTCCAGAATCTCACTGACAACCGGCAAGCCCGTTTGCTTTTTGGCCTCAAGCAGATAGTCCAGTCCTTCTCGGCCCAAACCCTGGAAGGAATAGGGAGAGGTTCTCGGCTTGTAGGCCCCGCCGCGCAACACCGACGCCCCGGCGGCCTTCACTTCATGCGCAATCCCCACGGTGAGTTCAAGGCGCTCCACCGCACAGGGCCCCGCCATGATCACGAGCTTTTTCCCGCCGATCTTCACCCCGCCCACATCAATGATGGTCGGTTCTTTCTTGAATTCCCGGCTCACCAGTTTCCAGGGAGCGAGAATCGGCAAGACGCTCTCCACTCCCGGCAGGGCAGTCAACGGTTGATTATGCAGGATCCGATCGTCGCCAATCACCCCGATGATGGTACGCTCCTGACCGGTAGAAATTTGCGACTTCAATCCCAATTCTCGCAGCCGATCGATAATATGATCGACTTCGCGTTCAGACGCCTCAGGTTTCAAGAC
>JBEBHO010000026.1:0-1522 GCA_040081095.1 Nitrospira sp. | reverse complement strand
AGAACGCCGCTAACAGGGGTTTTCAGCAGCCTGCTAGGAGCTGCAGCTGACCGACAGATGTTTACCCCAATTCGGGGGCGCGGATGCATAGGCGTCCATGCCTGGCTGGTCGCTATAGGGGTCTTGCAACAGGGTCAACAAACGGTCGACTTCCGAATAGTCTTTCTGCTGCGCCTTTTCGATGGCGGTCTGGGCGAGATAGTTGCGCAGGACGTATTTGGGATTGACCCGGTTCATGCGTGTCTGCCGCTCCTCGTCCCGACTGTTCTCTCCGCGCAGCCGAGCCGCATACCGCTTCGCCCACGCAGTGAACGCCTCACGATCGAGAAAGAAGTCACGGAGCGGTTCGTTGAGCGAGCCCTCCGCAGATGAAAATGCCCCCAGGGTCCGGAAGCCGTTCGTGTAATCGACGTGGCTCTGCTGCATCTGTGCCAGCAGATCCTGAATCAGCGAGGCGTCATCTTCGTGTTCCTCGGTCAATCCGACCTTGGTCTGCATCAGTTCCATATACCGGCGCTCGCAGAGCGGCGTATAGCGATCCAAGGCGGCTTTCAGCGCGTCCTTCTCAGCCAATGGCAGCAGCGCTTGCGCGAGACAACTCAAATTCCACAACCCGATATAGGGCTGTTGGTTGAACGCATAGCGGCCGTTGTGGTCGGAGTGGTTGCAGATGAAGCCGGGATCGTAGTCGTCGATAAACCCGAACGGTCCATAGTCGAGCGTGATCCCGAGAATGGACATGTTGTCGGTATTCATGACGCCATGGGCCCAGCCGACGGCCTGCCATTGGGCGATCAACTTTGCGGTCCGCTCGACGACCTCACCAAAGAAGCGGGCGTATGTGTCCGCCAGCCCGACGAGATGCGAATAGTGCTGCGCGATCACGTAGTCGGCCAGGACTTTTAGCTGCTCATGCTGCTTGCGATAGTAGAAGACTTCGAACGAGCCGAACCGGACATGCGAGGGTGCCATGCGCACGACGACGGCCCCGGTCTCCACCTGTTCACGATAGACCTGGTGATCGCTGCCCACGATGCAGAGGGCCCGTGTGGTCGGAATGCCCAGGCCATGCATGGCTTCGCTGCATAAATATTCGCGAATCGTCGAACGCAAGACGGCCCGCCCGTCGCCGTCCCGGGAAAACGGCGTCATGCCGGCGCCCTTGAGCTGCAGATCCCACTTCTCGCCCCGGTCATTCCGGACTTCGCCCAAGAGGATTGCGCGGCCATCGCCGAGCTGCGGGACATAGACACCGAATTGGTGGCCGGAATAGAGCATCGCCAACGGTTCCATCCCCGGCACGAGCAGACTCCCGCCGAACACCCCGGCGAATTCCGGACGCGCCGCCTCCGCCGGATCCAGGTCGATCAGTTCCGCGGCCGCACGATTGAAGCTGATGAGATAGGGAGACGTCGAAAATGGTGTGGGATTCAGTTTGGCGTGGAATGATTCAGGCAAACGAGCATAGGTGTTATCGAATGGCAGTGTTTCCAACGCATGGCGAGCCATTACCGACCAAGAC
>JBEBHO010000162.1:0-1541 GCA_040081095.1 Nitrospira sp. | reverse complement strand
TTGCTGTTGATGAGGATGACCTTGAACCCCTCTTCCCGCAACGCTTTGCAGGCTTGGGTCCCTGAATAGTCAAACTCACAGGCCTGGCCGATCACGATCGGACCCGACCCAATTAGCAGGATAGACTTGATATCAGTGCGTTTCGGCATGCGTCCTCAACAATGTGCACCTAACTCGTTTGTACCATTGAACCGATCGACGGTCTGCAGGCTGCTACAAATAGCCTCGCAGAACCATGAACGCCATGGCCGCCAAAATCACAAGCCTGACCGATCACGATCGGACCCGACCCAATTAGCAGGATCGACTTGATAGCAGTGCGTTTCGGCATGCGTCCTCAACAATGCGAACCTAACTCGTTTGTGGCATGGGCCCAATCAGCGGCCGATAGGGTGCAGGAGGCGGCGTCACCGGAGCACTGGGCCCACGGTAATGCTGCATGGCCTCGGGCAGCCAGGCCTCGATTTGATTGATACGTGTGGCATCGGACGGATGTGTGGAGAGAAACTCCGGAATGGCCTGCTGTGCACGGAAACACAACTTCCCGATCATCTGCCTCGGACACCCGCTCATGCGTTCCCAAAACGGCACGGCTTCATGCGGATCGAATCCCGCCTCCGCCATCAGACGCAGGCCGATGTAGTCGGCCTCCGATTCCTGCTTTCGATTGAACGGCAGCGACACGTTCACCCCGTAGGCGCCTAGCGCGCCGGCAATCGCCCCGCCGCCGCCATGGGCTCCCACCGCGGCACCGATTGCGCCGAGTTGCGCGATCTGATCGATAATACTGCGGCTCATCCGTTCAACCCCGTGCCGCTGGAGCGCATGCGCGACCTCGTGCCCCATGACCGTCGCCAATCCGGCCTCACTCTTGGTGTGTTTGAGAATACCGGTGAACACGGCCACCTTTCCGCCAGGGAGCGCAAATGCGTTCACCATCTTGTCGTCGTCAATAACGGCAAACTCCCACTGATAGTCCGGCTTGTTGGCAGCTTTGGCGATCCGCTGTCCGACACGCTGCACCATCTCATTAATTTCCGTATTCTCGCTGAGCCGGGCCTGCCGCAAGACTTCCCGGTAGGCGCCCAGTCCGAATTCCATTTCTTTTTCTTCCGAAAAGAAAATGAGCTGATCGCGAGCGGTTCCCGGAGCGCGATAACAGCCGGTCAGCGACGACAACAACCCGATCGCCGAGCAGGCTCCCAATACCGCATAGATTCCAGCCACTCCTCGAGCCCCAAGCGCCAGCAGCGCACGACGCCCGATCGACGTGGCGAGAAACTGGCTCGCATCATCATCGGTGTGTTTAGCCATCGCGTGACTCATTCACTGCCGTCAGAAACGCACCTAAACCCTGCTTACGGCATCCACAGATACATGAACTGCGGCGTGCCGCCCCGGACAAACGACATCACGTCGAGATTGCCGAGCGCCGCGAGCGGACCGGGCGCCATGAGCTTCGTGTACACATTATTCGAGTAGTCGCCGGGGCGGCGATAGGTCACCACCTTCGCCTCGGTCAGTCCTGCTTTCTTCTTGGC
>JBEBHO010000189.1:0-21653 GCA_040081095.1 Nitrospira sp. | reverse complement strand
GGCACAACAATGGTATCCCCCGACAATAGCCTGAAGTTCCCCAC
This sequence comes from Nitrospira sp., assembly GCA_040081095.1. Taxonomy (GTDB): domain Bacteria; phylum Nitrospirota; class Nitrospiria; order Nitrospirales; family Nitrospiraceae; genus Nitrospira_D. Next base: position 21,609 of record JBEBHO010000189.1, on the reverse strand, counting down.
TTCTCCCTTTCCCATTACTAAATCATCATATCGAACCGGAATGCGCACTTGCCGCTCGTTCCCGGCTCCATCCCGAACAGATCTCATAACTGCCATCCGGTTCTTCGACGCGTACTGCGTAAAACCACCCGCCAACGATATTCCTTGCAACACAGTCGCATATGACTTCAGTGGATACTTTCCCGGACGGGTTACCTCACCAACAACATACACAACATAGCTATTAATCTCTTTCACACTAACGGACACCGACGGATTTTCTTTGTACTCGGATAATCGCTTCGAAATTCTTTCGCTCACCTGGGCCGCAGTAAAACCACTTGCTTGCACATCACCTATCAGCGGGAGAGAAATCATTCCATCCGGTCGCACGACCGTTGCACGAGACAAATCCTGATTTCTCCACACTGTCACCTCGACAACATCCTCAGGGCCGAGAAGGAAATCCTTGGAAAAGGTTCGGTTCGCCTCATCCAAAACCTCACGCGGGATTTCTGCACATGCAGCTCCAAGCATGAGCATGCCACCGACAACCACACATATAGAAAAACGCCTTCGCATCAAATTAACCCATGTGACTGACGACATTCCCGTTCTCCCCTATGTGTTCTACGGAACAAGCACCATCGTTTCTGAAGGAACGACGATTTGGTCACCCGGCTTCAGCTCAATATTTTGATTCGAACCTTCTCTTAAGACGATGTCATCATAACTTGCCTTGATCTTAATTTGGCTGGTGCCATCCTTTGCGAATCGAAACACCACAATCTTGTTTCTGGCTGCGGTTGGCGTAAAACCTCCGGCAACCGTAACGGCCTGCAGCAATGTAGTTTTACTTTTGAGAGGAAACTTGCCCGGGTGCGCGACTTCACCCAACACATAAATCGCGTAGCTATTAACCTCTTTCACAAGAATCGTTACCTGCGGATTCTCCTTATATTCCTTCAGCTTGCCTGAAATCTCGTCGGCCAATTGCACCGTTGTTTTCCCAACCGCGGATACATCGCCAATGAGCGGGAGGGAGATCTTTCCGTCTGGACGAACTGTCACGGTTTTTGAAAGATCGACATTCCGCCACACCGTAATTTCCAGTACGTCTTCAGGCCCAAGTATATAATCCGTCGTTACGATCAGCGAAGACTTCTCCTGCGCTGGATCAAGAAGGGGATTAATGGTCAAGGGCTTCGACTGTGCCAAGGCCGCAGTCGCTGTCACCCCCACGATAATCCCAATGATTGCAAACACACGTACCATCATATTCATAATCACCCTCGTAAGGAAAACTGATACCGCCATATCCTTCGTCCGGTAGCGAACAATCTGCTTTCCCGAAAGCTCGCGTCGAAAGCGCTGACTCAGAACATAAACTTGAGGCCGACAAAGTAGGGAGCCGCGCTATTTTGACCAAAGGGTACCTTCCGAATCCACCGGACCTCTGCGAGCGTTGGAGTCTCTGCAGACGTTATGGGCGTCGGCACATATATTTTCATGACTTGATCAATAGCCGGCGCCCGATCCATCAAGACCAACATCCCCCCCCTGCTGATATTTAGGGAGAGCGCTCTTCCACTTTGGTTTGACGCAGCCGGACCTTCTGCAGGCACTGTCATCTCATATTGGATCGGTCTCAGCAGAGCGGCTCTCTCGCTATGATTCTCCTGACAATCCGTCATCGGCCATTCCCACTGTGTCTGTCCCACCTCGCGCCTCCTCATTATTGATAAGCCCCGCCTCATACTGGATAGATTTCGAAGTACAACCCGTCCTGGATGGCCACACGCATTCCGTGATCGATGAACTATTTGAGACCACTCTGGTGGACCGTTCCACTTCTGTGGATACTATAGGCGGCGCGAGACATGCGAACAATACCGACTACGTAGGCCTGCTATCTCCAACGTATGTGTTGACTCCCTCGAAAGGGTTAGGTACTCTTTCTAGTGTCGCGGCTCTGAATGCACTCTATCAGAGTTTAATTGATTGTCTAGCATAACCGTTCCGGCCAACTAACCTAACTGTCTCTACTCACGAATCATGACTGACCCAATGCAACATACCGATCAATCTGATGGCCTCGCCGACCAACGCGCCGGCTCGGGGATAGTTGTGCTAACAGCCGCGATGCAGCTGCTCCACATGAACCGTCAGGCAACTGAGCTGGCCAAGAAAATCAATGCAGCAGAACAGACTGGCAACGCTGCGCGGTCTGCACATGGCGTGCTGCCGACAGCTCTTACGGAACTCTGCGGCGAGATTATCAAAGCGCTCCACGTCAGGACCGAAGCAAAAGACTGGGAGCAATTTGAACTCAAGCGTATAAGTGGTGACCCCAACCAGCCAGTCCTCCTTCGCGGTTTTGGCCTTCCTGATCGCGGCGGAGTCGAACATGCCCGCCTGGTGGTCACTATGGAAGAGCTGGGAAGAAGGCAAAACCTTAATACAGACCATGCCCGAGAAAAATTCCAACTCACGAATCGTGAACAAGCCGTCGTTGAGCACCTGGCTAAAGGATGGACGAACAAAGAGATAGCAAACGCGCTTCTCATTACAGAGCAAACGGTCAAAGAACACATCAAACACATTATGCGAAAGACAACCGCAACGACCCGAACGGGTATCCTTGTCCAGATTTTCAATTCCTAGCCTGATTCACACTGTTGCAAAGACACCACACTGAGCGATCTTCACAACATTTTTCCTGCCACTATCCCATATAACTCCAATATATTCAATTGCTTGCGACTGGCATATTCAGGCCTATTGATTGCAAAGAATCCTTCAGTAAGGGAATCGTATCATTCATTATCTGAGGAGCCTAGACTTGAACCAGCCCTTCTTCAAACAAACCATCGGTGGCCTGTTAGGGGTAATGCTCCTTGCTTCAGGATGTCAGAATGGTGCGCAAATCAAGACAGCAGGGCTAGACAATCCTGGGTTCATGAATCTTTGGGGAACGTATACTCACTGCAAGTCCACGTCCGACCTTGGTGAAACCCAGCTTGACATGGACAAGTTGACGAATGCGGCCTTGGCCCGCCAGGGAGATGAGGGCTTTGTACTCCCGATGCCTGAGCGACTTGAGCAACTCGTCGCCACTCCAGCGAACCGTCTTGCCGTGGATGTTCAAGCGATGGCCGCTTCCTGCTCCCTGCATGCAGGGCAAGTCGCGTTTGGGCATGGAAGAATTGATTTAGCCCGAGAAGCACTGGCAGGGGTGCTCACGCTTCACAAGCAGAATGAAGAACCAACCTACTATTTCACGCAAGCCCGCAAGCTTCTCACAGAAATCGAAACCGGCGTCCAAGTATCCCTTCAGACGCGGTGATATACCCCTCATCCAACCTGTAGCGCTTTATACGCCTCCACATAGTGCTTAGCCGAACGCTCCCAAGAGCAATCTTCCGCCATACCCGCCTGCTGAATCGATTTCCATGCGTCTCGATCTGCGTAGACTTTAAGTGCCAGTAGCATCGACGTCAGCAAAGAATCCCTGGAAACTTCAGCAAACTGAAATCCAGTGGCTTTACCAGCCTGTGCCGTCGAAGGCTTGTACGGAACAACGGTGTCGGCAAGCCCTCCCGTCTTTCGGACAATTGGGATCGTCCCATACCGCAGACTATAGAGCTGAGTCAGTCCGCAGGGCTCGTATCGTGACGGCATGACCACCATATCTGCCCCAGCCTCAATTCGATGCGCGCGTCCTTCGTCGAACTCAAACGACAACCCGATTTGCTCCGGATACTGCTCCATCAGAGACTCAAACCGTCCTTCGAGACTCCGATCGCCCGTGCCCAACATCGCGACCTGAACCCCAACCGCCATTAACTCCGGAATGATCTCCGCCAGCAGATCAAACCCTTTCTGTGACGTCAACCGTCCGATTACTCCAATCAGGGGAACATCGCGAGTTGGCAACCCCAATTCGATCTGAATGACCTTCTTGCATGCGGCTTTCCCAGACAGATCGGCCCGTGAGTATGTGGCCGGAAGATACCGATCCGTCTCAGGATTCCAGGAGTGAACATCGATCCCGTTAATAATCCCAATGACTCCCTCGTCACGACCGGCCAACACTCCCTCCAAACCAAACCCGCCGTCAGGCGTCATGATCTCTTTTGCATAAGTTGGACTGACCGTCGACACCGCATCGGCAAATACAATCCCCCCCTTGAGGAGATTCACTGACCCGTAAAACTCCAAGCCGGCAGGAGTGAACAGATCGACCGACAGACCTGTTTCAGAAAATTGGGAACCGGGAAAGATGCCTTGATACCCGACATTATGAAGCGTCAGAAGCGTTCTGATATCGCGAACCATCGCTCGATCACGCTCCGTGGTCTTTAAATAGACAGCCGCAAGCGCGGTCTGCCAGTCGTGGAGATGCAAGACATTGATCTGCTCATGGCGGCTACTGATAAGAAACGCAACCACTTCAACAATTGCACGACTGAAAAACGAAAACCGGGCGAGATTGTCGATGAAATCCCCGTCAGGCCCCTGATACAGCCCGACTCGGTCAAAATAAGGATCATACCGAACCGCCACCACTCGAATAGATCGTCCGGCTCCCCTGACAGCAATCAGATCCTCTTCAAGCCCGGCTTCAACCACTCCGCGAGGCGTCTGAACACGAATGACCCCAAGACTCCGTAGCGATCGGCCATCGGTCTGAAAGGTCCGATAACGGGGCAACACCAACGTTACCGCATGCCCGAGCTTTGCCAGTTCGACAGGAAGCGCACCGGCGACATCGGCCAGTCCGCCGGTCTTGACGTAGGGGACCGCCTCTGATGCGGCCATCACGATGTTCAGTGAATCGATGTGGGGAGATCTCGCCATGATGTAAAGAACCAGATAATCCTAGCGGAGCGGCGCACCTTCCAGGCTCGTCTTAAACCGATTTTCGAACTGCCACGTCTTCCCAAGCGCGTGTACTTTGTCGGCCTTTAACTCTTCCCGATACACAAGCCGATCATCTAAAAATACTAACACCCAGCCTTGTTCTGGATACCCTAGAAATACCCCTTCCCCGGCCTCGAAGCTGGCTTCCCATCCCTCTGGCGCTTCACCAATGGGTACCCGCGAACGAGGAATCATCGACTTATCCGGCATGACAAAGAACTGCGTGAACTCACTATGGTGATAGACCGGCTTGCCCCAGACATTCACGAACGCTTTGGGGGAAATCTGCTGGACTGTGAGCTGCTTGTTCTGCACCAGGCGCTCCTGCTCTCCCAATGTCGGCATACTCTGGCAACCCACCATCACAAGCATGCACATCAAACTTCCGGCCGCGTACAGAACATTTCCGGAGCTTCCCTCCGCCGTACGCCCGAGACGCTTCATGGGTACCATCCTCTTTCTTTCGGTCATAGAAGCCGCCGACTCTTCTGCTCGGTTGGCTTCACCGGTACACACACATCACATTGGCACAGCTGTCGCAGAAGCCCGTAAGAATAAATTCCGCTGTCATGGCCGTCGCTCCACGTAAACTGCAGCGCATACCGTCCGACCGGCTGAATGTCCTGCGCCATGATAAACATCGGCACATCATCGGGCTTCAATCGACGCACGCCCGTCCACTCATCCACGCAAGCCGCGCAAGGACAGTGCAACCTGAGCACGCGGACGGGATACACCCCTTTGTGGCCATCGCTCCACTCAATGCCCAAGACGCCCTTCTCAAGCCATTGCATGTCGATGGGAGCTAACGCGGTCGCCATAATCATTCCTTCACACGCTCTCGCCCATTCCGTTAGACTGACGGCAACGCAGCCAAGAAATCGACCGGCGGTAATCGCCGGCCCGCCACAACCGTCACATAGCCTTCAATCGCCTGCTCCACTTCAGTCCGTACCTGCCCAGTGGCCTTCAACCGCGTGACCAACTCCGGCGTCAGCCGAATAGCCTGTTGGAGAAACGATAGACTCCCGCGCGACATCATCACACACCGCACCCGTTGTCGCGTCGCACAGGGAAGACAGACACACCCGCCCGCCAAGGGGGAAAACTGCGGATCGCCCGTCACGCACAGCTTCCCACACGTCGCACACTGATCGGTTTGCGGGCGAAAGCCGGTTAACCCCAGCAAGCGAATCTGGAACAATAACGCCGTCAATGTCGGATCTCGACTGTCTTTCAACGATCCCAGCCCCTGACCTAATGTATCGAAGAGTCGGGGATCAGGATCTCCGTCCGGTGTGACGGCCCCTACGACATTCACCATTCTGGCGGCACAGGCCATCAACGCCAGTTCCTCGCGAAGCGGCTGAAAAGATTCGATCAGATCGACATGGGAAATTCGATAGAGCGAGTCGCCCTGCTTCTCGAACAAATCCAGATGGCAGAAGGTAAAGGGTTCGAGCGTGGCCCCGAAGCGGCTTTTGAAACGCCGGGCTCCGCGCGCCACACCGCGGATCTTGCCGAGCTCCTTCGAATAGAACGTAACAATACGATCGGCTTCGCCCCACTTTCGGCTCTTGAGGATAATGGCCGTGGTCTTTACGAGGGGCATGGCCCAAGGCCCTTTCGCGGTCGCGACGAACTGGGCGTCACTGCCGAGATGATACTCACCGCAGATGATCCAGAAACAACGTGGCCAGAGAGAGATAGATCGTGATGCCGGTAATATCGTTGGCCGTCGTCACAAAGGGACCGGCGGCCACGGCAGGATCGACGCCCATGCGCTTCAACACAACCGGCATGATCGTCGCCATGCTGGTCGAGACCAGGAACGCGATCACCAGCGACGTCCCGACCACCATGCCTAAAAAGGCCTGATGCCAAGCCCATCCGACCAGCGTCAATATCACGCCGCAGGCCAGGCCCATCAACAGGCCGACCTTCACCTCTCGAAAAAACACCGTGCGCACGTCTGACAGTTCAACCACCCCGGTCGCCAATCCTCGGATAATCAGCGTCGAGGACTGCAAGCCGACATTGCCACCCATGGCTGCAATGACCGGGATAAAGCTGACGATCGCGACCACCTCTTGCAGCGTCATCCTGAAGTACCAGAGAATCGCTCCGGACAAGAGACTGCCGACCAAATTGGTGAACAGCCAGGGCAACCGCAGCTTCGCCGCGCCAAAACTGGAGGACTTGGATACCGAGTCCTCCTCGATCGCGCCGGCCATCTTCAACATGTCTTCGGTCGCCTCTTCGCGGATGACGTCTACCACGTCGTCAACCGTGATGATCCCCGCGAGCTTCCCGTCTTTCTCCACCACGGGAATCGCCAGCAGGTTATAACTCGCGACCTGGCGCGCCACTTCTTCCTGGTCCATATCGACCGCGACGCTCATCACATCGCGCATCATGATATTTTTGAGCGGCGTCGCCGGCGGGACCGTCAAAAGCTGCCGCAGAGAGAGCACGCCAACCAGGTGCTCCTCCTTGTCGGTGACATAGATATAGAACACCATTTCCGCATCGGTCGCCTGCTGCAGCCGCCGAATGGCTTCTTGTGCCGTCGCATCCTCCGGCAGCGAAAAGAACTCGGTGGTCATGATGCCGCCGGCCGTATCCTTGGGATACTTGAGAATGTCGGCGACTTCCGTCGAGTCTTCCGTCTTCATCAGGGCCAGAATGTCTTTGCCCCGCTCTTCCGGAAGGAACCCGAGAATATAGGCGACGTCGTCAGGCCCCAGATCTTTCAACAGCCAGGCGATGTCGGAGTGCAGCAGATCGGCCAAGACTTGCTGGATACTGTCGCCGTCGAGTTCGCTCAAGACCTGCCCGCGCTTCGCTTCGCCGCGAACCAGTTCAAACACTTCGCGTTTTTCTTTAGGGGAGCTTAAATGGGTGATGACTCTGGCGGCGTCCGCCGGGTGCATGCGGCCGAGCATCTTCGACAGATTCGTAATGGCCCCGCGCCGCAGCAATCGCTGCACAGAGAGCAGGATGATATCGGACTTCGTCTGCCCCCGCTCCGAGTGATCCCGAAGCGCATCGCGCAACACATCCCGTTCGGATGCCCGTGGACGGGTATCCGGCGATTGTGGATCAACTGGTTGTTCCGTAGGCAGCATCACCGGATCCTTAGTAGCCGAGCTCCACCAGGGTGCGCTCATCTTCGCGCCAGTCTTCCCGCACTTTGACCCACACCTCCAAGAACACCTTCATATCGAACACGCGTTCCATGTCCTGCCGAGCCTGCGTGCTGATCAGTTTCAGCCGTTCGCCATGCTTGCCGATCACGATCCCCTTCTGGGTTTCCCGCTCGACCAGAATGGTGGCCCGAATCCGCGTGATCTTGCTTTCCTCGATAAACTCTTCGATTTCAACCGCCACGGAATAGGGCACTTCCTGCTCCGTCGCTTCAAGAATTTTCTCGCGAATCAATTCGGCCGCCAGCGTGCGCATGGATTGATCCGTGAGCATATCCTCGTTATACACCCCTTCGCCTTCAGGCAAATGGGAGACCGTCACCTCGAGCAGACGATCAATGTTATCCCCGGTCTCCGCGGACACCGGCACCACCTCGGTCCAGGGAAACAGCCGTCCGTAGGCCTCCAGCACCGGCAGCAGCTTGATCTTGTTGATCGCATCCACTTTTGTCACCACCAGGATGACCGGGCGCGGATGCTTCGCCATCGCCGTTTTCACATGAGTGATCGCCGCCAGATCGCCGGGCCCGGGCAGATGAAGGGAGTCCATCAACACATAGAGCAGATCGGCATCGTCCAAGGCCTCCACCGTCGTCCGCACCATCCGCCGATTCAGCAAGTGATCGGGTTTGTGCAGACCCGGCGTGTCTAAAAACGCGATCTGCGCGCCCGGCACATGAGCCACCCCGAGAATGCGCGTCCTGGTCGTCTGCGGCTTACTCGATACAATCGCAACTTTCTCTCCGAGCAACCGGTTCAATAACGTGGACTTTCCCACATTGGAGCGTCCGATGATCGCCACCGTCCCGAATTTCATGGGGCCTCCTGAAGCGATCGATCCTTTGCAGGGTCAGGAGACAACTGATAGACGGTTTCTCCCTTGCGCACATACCCCAATCGTTCTCGCGCTAATTGTTCAATCTTGGCGGGATCATGCTGCAAGCGAGCAATCTCGCCGCGCAGCCCGCCATTGTCCCGGCGCAGCGCCAGAAGATCACGGTCCAATTGAGCGACCTGCTCACGCATGGCCAAATACCGCGGCAGCCCCATGTCGCCAAAGCAAAAGGCGACCAAGAGCCAGACGCAGGCACCGGCACCAGCCACCTGAGCCACGGTGCCCATACGGCGCTGCCAATCCAGCCACACCCGCCCGCGATTCTGCTTAATGATCATGGATGTATCAGCAACTCCAAACCCACCACACACATGTACAACACAGAGCCACTCTCTGTCGGCGGTTCAAACGGTTCGTCCAGCAAGGCCGCAGCGAGCGAAGAGACGAGGCGTACGTTGGTCTGTACGTCGAGCCTCTGCGCGAAGCGAGAACGCCGCTGGCGGACGGTTTCAACCGCCGTTACGATCTTCCGGGGACTGCATCTCGGCCAAGATACACCGCCGCACTTCCCAACTCTTCCTCGATGCGCAACAGCTGGTTGTACTTCGCAATCCGGTCGGTCCTGGACAGCGAACCGGTCTTGATCAGGCCCGTGTTCATCGCCACCGCCACATCCGCAATCGTCGTATCCTCGGTTTCACCGGACCGGTGCGAGATGATCGCCGTATAACCGGACCGCTTCGCCAGCTCGATCGCATCCAGCGTCTCGGTCAATGTCCCGATCTGATTCAACTTGATCAGGATCGAATTGCCGATACCTTCCTTGATCCCTTTGGCAAAGATCTCCACGTTGGTCACGAAAATATCGTCGCCGACCAGTTGCACCCGCTTGCCCAGCTTCTCGGTCAGCATCTTCCAGCCCTTCCAATCCAATTCACTCAAACCATCTTCAATGGAAAGGATCGGGTAGCGGTCCAACAACTTGCCGTAGTAGCTGATCATCTCTTCTGATGAGCGCTCAGGATTCTTTTCCGCTTCGAGCATGTAGCGGCCCTTGTGATAGAGCTCGCTCGCGGCGCAATCCAAGGCCAAGGCGATATCACGACCGGTCTTGTAGCCGGCATCCTCAATCGCCTGCGAGATCAAGCTGAGCGCTTCTTCATTCGACTGCAGGTCCGGCGCGAATCCGCCTTCATCGCCGACCGCCGTATTCAGCCCCTTCTTCTTCAACAAGGCTTTGAGCGTATGAAACACTTCCGTCGCCATGCGGAGCGCCTCACTGAACGTCTTGGCTCCCACCGGCATGATCATAAACTCTTGGAGGTCCAGCCGGTTGTCGGCATGCGCGCCGCCGTTGATGATGTTCATCAGCGGTACAGGCAATACCCGGGCATTCGTGCCCCCGAGATAGCGATAGAGCGGCTGCCCGGTTTCATTTGCCGCCGCCTTCGCTACCGCCAGTGACACGCCGAGGATCGCATTAGCCCCCAACTTGCCTTTGGTCTTCGTCCCATCCAACGCGATCATGGCATGGTCGATGTTGGCTTGATCCAGCGCCTCACAGCCGAACAGCTCCGGCGCAATCACCTTCGTGATATTGGCCACAGCCTTGGAGACACCCTTGCCCATCCAGCGCTTCTTGTCGCCATCCCGCAGCTCGATCGCTTCCTTCTCGCCGGTGGAAGCCCCCGACGGCACCGCCGCGCGGCCGATCGCGCCGCTCTCCAACATCACTTCCGCTTCAACCGTGGGGTTGCCGCGAGAATCGACAATCTGCCTGCCCTTAATCGCTCTGATCGCGCTCATACGTCTCTACGCTCCTCGGTTAGTATCACGTCCTAACAGCCGAACTTCTTCTTCAGCAACTCATTCACCTTGCCGGGATTCGCCTTCCCGCCGCTCGCCTTCATCACCTGCCCGACCAGGAAGCCCAGCACTTGCTGCTTCCCTTCCTTGAGCTGCGCCACCTGCGCCGGATTCTTCGCCAGCACGTCGTCGATGATCTTGTCGAGCGCGCCCTCATCGGACACCTGCGTCAGCCCCTTCTCCTGGACGATCTGCTCCGGTGATTTCCCGCTGCGATAGAGCTCGGGGAAAATCTCGCGAGCCACTTTCAAACTGATCGTGCCTTTTTCCACCAGTTGCAGCAACTCGACCAATCGTTCGGGCGTCACCGGTGAGGCCGCTACATCGATTCCCGAGAGGTTCAATTCCCGCGTCAATTCACCCATCACCCAGTTACTGACGGTCTTGGGTTGGCTGAACAGTTTCACGCAGGCTTCGAAGTAATCAGCGATGCCCTTAGACACCGTCAACACGCCCGCATCGTATTCCGGCAACCCGTAATCGCGAACGAACCGGCTGACTCGCGCGGCCGGCAACTCCGGCACGCTGTCACGGAATCCCTCGATCCATTCTTTATCGAGCTTCAACGGCACCAGATCCGGGTCCGGGAAATAACGGTAGTCGTGCGCTTCTTCTTTCGAGCGCATCACCGCCGTCTCTCCCCGCTCAAGATTCCAGAGGCGCGTTTCCTGAAAAATCTTCCCGCCCTCGCTCAGCACTTTCGTCTGCCGCTTGATCTCGTATTCGATCGCATCCTTCACGAACTTGAAGGAATTGATGTTCTTCAGCTCGACCTTCGTACCGAACTCTTTCTGGCCCAGCGGACGCAGCGAGAGATTCGGCTCGCAACGGAAACTACCTTCATCCATGTTTCCATCGCAGACATCGAGATACATCAGGATGTCCCGCAAACCCTTCAAGTACGCGACGACTTCGTCGGCCGACCGCATGTCCGGCTCCGTCACGATTTCCAGCAGCGGCGTCCCGGCGCGATTCAGATCGACCCGGCTGCCGCTGGTGCCGGTCTCATGCACGTTCTTCCCGGCATCTTCTTCCAAATGGGCCCGCCGGATCTTCACGCGCTTCTTGCTATCGCCGACCGCAATCTCGATCCAGCCATGCTCGCAAATCGGCGATTCGTACTGGGAAATTTGATAGCCCTTGGGAAGATCGGGATAGAAATAGTTTTTCCGGTCGAATTGATTGTTCGCGCCGATCGTGCAATTCAACGCCAATCCAGCCCGCACGGCCATCTCGACGGCGGTGCGATTAATCACCGGCAACGTGCCGGGCAAGCCCAGGCAGACCGGGCAGGTCTGGCTGTTCGGCGAGCGGCCGAACGTCGTGCTGCACCCGCAAAACATTTTGGTCTTCGTGCGCAACTGCGCATGCACCTCGACCCCGATGACAACTTCGTAGATCATCCTCAGCCCTGTTCCTCTCCACGCATGCGGTCTCGCTCACGCTTCATCGCCTCCCGACCGGCCTCAAACGCTTCACGCAACACCGACTTCTTCGCCTCGACAAAGTCCTTGCCCTGATCGACCGCCTCTTCGAAGGTCTCGCCGGCCCGCCCGGCCAGATCCCGCAGATTGTCCTCGGCGCGGCGCGCATAGCCGCGAAGCTGCTCGCGGGATTCACGTCCCGATTGCGGCGCCAACAGCAAGGCCGCCACCGCCCCCAATGCGGCACCGCTGAGAAATGCCAGGAGCACGCCCGATGAAGATCCCCGATCATCCGCCATTGTGATGTTCTCCTTCATGCCGCATCCGTTCACGCACGACCTGCGTCGCCGCCTTGAATCCCGCGACGACACTCGCCACATTCGTCAGCAACGAGCCGCTCGTCCCGCGCACCACGTTATGGACCTGCTGGACCGATTCACCGACTTCGCCCACGGCATGCAGCAGGACCGACGCGTGCTCCACCCCACTGCGGGCCTGATCGGTCAGATCATTCAAATTCTGGCTCATACTGCGCAGCTCGGCGACCAGCGGCGGCAGATCGGTATTCATTTTCGCCAGCAGCTGTTCGGACTCGGCCACGGTTTTCCGGACCTGAATCAAGACGGGAACGAGAAAGCCCACCAGCACCGCACACGCGATGGCAATGACGATGGCGGCAATTTCAACGATAGTCATGAGGCCCTCCGCTTTCTTCTCTGTCCCTTATCGGACCGCCGGTTTCTTGGTCCGCCACTGCGTCGACTGTTCATACGCATGCGCCGCTCGCAACAGCGTGTCCTCTTGAAACGCCCGGCCGATGAGCTGTAGGCCGATCGGCAGTCCGGCCTTGCTGAACCCACACGGCAACGCGATCGCCGGCAAGCCGGCCAGATTGACAGAGATCGTGAAAATATCCGACAGATACATCTGCAAGGGATCTTCGCTCTTTTCACCCAGCTTGAAGGCCGGCGTCGGCGTCACGGGCGTGACGATGAGGTCGACCTCTTTGAAGGCCGCGTCAAAATCCTGCCGGATCAGCGTCCGCACCGCCTGCGCTTTCCCATAGTAGGCATCATAGTAGCCTGAACTCAGCGCATAGGTGCCCAACATGATCCGGCGCTTCACCTCCGGACCGAAGCCCTCCTGCCTAGTCTTGGTATAGAGGTCCAGCAGGTCTTTGGTATCTTTCCCACGAAGGCCGAACTTCACTCCGTCGAAGCGGGCCAGATTCGAGCTCGCCTCCGCCGTGGCAATGACGTAATACACCGCCACTGCCGCATCGGTCCTCGGCAGTTGGATCTCCTTGATCTCGCCGCCGAGGCTCTTCAATTCCTCGATCGCCGCACGCACGGCCTGTTCGACTTCCGGATCCAGCCCCTCGGCAAAAAACTCAGTCGGGATCCCGACCTTCAGCTTCTTCAGATCTTTCTTCTTGAGCGCCTTCGTGTAGTCGGGCACCGGCACATCCGCCGACGTCGAGTCCATCGGATCGTGACCGGCAATGACCCCTAAGAGGAATGCGGCATCCGCGACATCCTTCGTGATGGGCCCGATCTGATCGAGCGACGATGCGAACGCGATGAGCCCGTAGCGCGACACGCGGCCATAGGTCGGTTTCAGGCCGACTACACCGCAGAACGCTGCCGGCTGCCGGATCGATCCGCCGGTATCGGAACCCAGCGCCGCCACACACTCGTCCGCCGCCACCGCCGCCGCTGACCCGCCGCTCGATCCACCCGGGACGCACTGTAGATTCCAGGGATTGCGGCTGGGGCCGAATGCCGAGTTCTCCGTGGAGGAGCCCATCGCGAATTCGTCGAGATTGGTTTTCCCGAGCAGCAGATAGCCTTGCGCCCGCAACGTTGCAATCACTGTGGCATCGTAGGGCGGAACAAAATTCTGCAGCATCCGTGAACTACAGGTGGTCGGGACGCCCTCCGTGCACAGGTTGTCCTTGATCGCCAGCGGCATCGCCATCATCGGCTGCGTCTTCCGCCAGCCCTTCAGCGAATCATCAATGGCATCCGCCTGGACCATGGCCTGCTCTTTCTGCGTCGTCACATAAGCCTTGACCTTGGGCTCGACCTGCCCGATGCGCAGGAAATAGGCGCGCACAATTTCTTTTGCGGTGACTTCGCCTGCGGTAAACTTCCGCTGCAATTCGCAGAGTGTCAGCTTGTGAAGACTCATGGGTGTTTGGCCGCCGCCGGAACAATGCGATTTTTCCCATCCACACGGACGATCTTCGGCGCATGCCGTTTGATCTCTTCCTCGCTGTAATACTCGTAGCAGAAGATGATGATCTGATCGCCCGCCGCGCCCTTGCGCGCCGTCGGTCCGTTCAAGATGATTTCTCCGCCGCCCCGCTTGCCCGTTATCGCGTAGGTCATGAACCGTTCGCCATTATTCAAGTTCGAGCAAACGACCGCCTCATACGGAAGAATGCCGGCCGCCTCCAGCAAGTCCTCGTCAACCGTCAAACTTCCCTCATACTCCAGGTGTGCGCCGGTCACGGTCGCACGGTGAATTTTTGATCGCAGCATCTGTCGAAACATGGGACTCCTTTATGGCTCGACCCCTGCCACCGCAGGGATCTTAATCAATAATCTTCGGCACGCAGAATCCATCGGCCTCGCGCTCCGGCGCGTTCGCAAGGGCCTGTTCCACCGACAACGACGGCCGCACCACATCGTCACGAAACACATTCACCTGGCCCAACACCGTCGCCGTCGGCTCGACCCCGTCCGTATTGTACTGCTTGAGCGTCTCGACATGCGTCAGAATCTGGCTCAGCTGCTTGGCGAATACGTTCACCTCGCCCTCGGTCACTTGCAGCCGGGCCAGCTTGGCCACCTTCTCAACTTCCTGTTTCGTTATCTCCACGGTTTCCTCCCCTTCCCCACTTCTCAAAGGATGTTCAAAATGGTCTTCCAGCAAGGCCGCAGGGAGTCCGACGACTGAGGCGTACCCTCCGGGGTACGTCGCAAGGAGACGGACGACCGAGAACGAAACTGGAGGCCATTTTCAACATCCGATCACTCTACGGTTACGCTTTTGGCCAGGTTCCGCGGCTGATCCACATCCGCCCCGCGCAAAATGGCGATATGATACGCCAACAGCTGCAACGGAATCGTGAACAGAATCGGCGAGAGCAGCGGATGCGTCTCCGGAATCGTGAACACCGCATCGGCGGTCTTCCCGAGTTCCCGCTCTCCCTCGGCGACGAACGCGATCACCGGCGCATGCCGCGCCTTCACTTCCATCAGATTGCTCACCGTCTTTTCATACAAGCGATCGCGCGGCGCCAGCACCACCACCGGCATATCCTTGTCGATCAACGCAATCGGTCCGTGCTTCATCTCGCCCGCCGGATATCCCTCGGCATGAATATAGGAAATCTCTTTCAACTTGAGTGCGCCTTCCAGCGCAATGGGGTAATTGATCCCGCGACCGAGATAAAGGAAGTTCCGTTTCTTGTAGTAGCGTTTCGCAATCGCCACAATCTCCGCTTCGCGGCCGAGCACCCGTTCGACGAGCGCGGGCAATTGGACCAGCCGGTCCAGCCACGCCTTCCCGTCGGCGACATTCATCACCTTACGTACCCGCGCCAGATGGAGCGCCAGCAGATACAGGGCGGTGAGCTGCGCCGTAAAGGCTTTGGTCGAGGCCACGCCGATCTCCGGCCCGCAATGGGTATAGAGCACGCCGTCGGACTCACGGGCCAGCGTGCTGCCGACCACGTTCACGATGGATACGACCTTCGCGCCTTTTTCTTTCGCTTCACGAGCTGCGGCCAGCGTATCGGCGGTTTCTCCCGATTGGGAAATCGTAATGAACAGATCGTTCTTCCCGACGAGCGGATCGCGATAGCGGAACTCGCTCCCGATATCGACCTGCACGGGCGTGCGGACCATTTCCTCAAAGAGATACTTGCCGACAAGACCGGAATGCCAGGACGTGCCGCAGGCCACGATCCAGATCCGTTCCACCGCAGCGAATTCTTTCGGCGTGAGTCCGATATCCGGGAGATCGGCTTCTCCCGTTTCATACGAATACCGCCCGCGCATCGTGTCGAGAATCGTCTGGGGCTGTTCGTGGATCTCCTTCAGCATAAAATGCGGGTAGCCGCTCTTCTCGACCGCCGAGGCATCCCAGGTAATCTTGGTCGTTTTCCGAGAGACAGGCAGGCCATGCGCGTCGGTCAGATGCATCTCATGCTGCGTCACGACGGCGACATCGCCCTCTTCAAGATAAGTCACATCCCGCGTGTACGCCAGCATGGCCATCACATCGGACGCGACAAAGGACGCCTGTTTGGTTCGGCCCACCACCAGCGGACAACCGGACCGTGCCGCGATCAATGTTCCCGGCTCCTTCTCGGAAATCACCGCCAGCGCATAGCTCCCGCGCACATCCTTCGTGGCGGAACGCACGGCATCCGCCAACCCCTGCCCCTTCTGGAGATACTTGTCGATCAGATGCGCAACCACTTCCGTGTCGGTCTCCGACTGGAACTTGTACCCGTCTTTTTCCAGCTGCTGCTTCAGCGGTTGATAGTTTTCGATGATGCCGTTATGCACGAGCACGCAGCCCTTCGAACGATGCGGGTGCGCATTCTGCTCGGACGGCTTGCCGTGCGTGGCCCAGCGGGTGTGACCGATACCCACCATGCCGCTCAGCTCTTTCTCTTGAAGCGACTGCTGGAGATTCACCAGCTTGCCGACACTCCGCCGGACATTGATCTTTGGCCCCTCCTGCACCGCGACACCCGCGGAGTCATAGCCGCGATATTCCAGCTTGGCCAAGCCACCGATCAGAATCGGCACCGCATCCTGGTTTCCCACATATCCAACAATGCCACACATTAGAGGGCCTACCTCCCCTTCTTCTTGCCGGCGACCTTCGTCGCCGGCGTTCGTTTCGCGGACGGCTTCTCCGGGAGCTGCTTCTCGTTGGCCAACAGCGCACGCCGCCGAGAGGCCCACCCGGCCCGATTCACCTGCGCCACGCGCGCAATGGCGAGCGCATCCGCGGGCACATCCTGGGTCACCGTCGTTCCCGCGGCGATAACCGCCCCTGCCCCCACCGTGACCGGCGCAATCAGTTGCGTATCGCTTCCCAGAAACACATGATCGCCCACAATCGTCTGATACTTGTGGACCCCGTCATAGTTGCAGGTAATGGTGCCAGCGCCGATATTCACGCCTTTGCCGATCGTGGCATCCCCGAGATAGCTGAGATGATTGGCCTTCGCCCCCTCACCTAGATCCGTCTTCTTCATCTCGACAAAGTTGCCGACCTTCGCCTTCGTACGCACGCGTACACCGGGGCGCAAATGCACGAACGGTCCAAGTGTCGCCTGCTCGTCGATCTGCGAATCGGCACACACACAATGATCCAGAATCGTCACACGGGCGCCGACCAGACAGTCGGTGAGCCGCGTGAAAGAACGGACCTCGCAACCTTCGCCGATCACGGTCTTTCCCTCGAGCGTCACATTCGGATGCAGGATCGTGTCCTTCCCGATCGTGACATCAGCCTCAATCCAGGTTGAAGCCGGGTCGACCATCGTCACACCGGCTTCCATCCAGCGCCGCCGGATCTGCTGGCGAATCACCTGCTCAGCCTCCGCCAACTGCAACCTCGAATTGACCCCCAACCCTTCATCAGGATTCGTCAACGGGAGTGCCGCAACCCGATGCCCCTGCGTGACAGCCATATCGACGATGTCCGTCAGGTAATACTCGCCCTGCGCATTGTGCGGCTGCACTTTGTCCAGCGCTGAAAAGAGAAAGGCGCCATCGACCACATAGGTCCCGACATTGATTTCGCGGATCGCTCGTTCTTCCGGAGACGCGTCGCGATCTTCGACGATTTTCACCACGTCGGCGGACGCATGGACGGCACCGGACGCGCCCGTCGCCGTCCGGCGCACCACACGGCCATAGCCTCCAGGGTTATCCAGAATCGCCGTCAAGAGGGTGACCGTCGCACCGGCTACCCGATGCGTTTGCAACAGCGCACGCAAGGCCGATTCTTGCAACAACGGAGTATCGCCGTTGAGAATGAGATAGGCCGCAGGCGTCTTGCCTCTGCCGGACGAAAATACCGAGCGCGTCTGCAACACCGCATGCCCGGTCCCCAATTGCTGCACCTGCTCGACGATGTGCACCGCTGCGCCGCCCGACTGCCCTGCGAGCGCAGACTCCAGCACCGCACGGACCTGCGCAGCCTGATGCCCCACGACCACCGCGACGGAATGTCCGGCAACCGCGCGAGCGACATCGAGCGCATACCGGATCATCGGACGCCCGACGATCCGATGCAGCACCTTGGCCTGCTCCGATCGCATACGCGTGCCACGCCCGGCCGCCATCACCACGACCCCCAACCCATCCATGGCCATTTCCTGCTTATGCGGCATCATCCGATGGTCACTCCCGCGTCCGGTTGCTTTACCCCGCTCCACTTCGCATCCGCATTCAACACGGACGCCATCGAGGTGGCCGGCGTATAGAGCCCGCCTGAGACGATGAGCTTCATGGCTTCTTCGACCGAGATCTCTACCGACATGACTTCACGTTCCGGAACCAACAGAAAATACCCGGACGTGGGATTCGGCGATGTCGGCACATACACGTGAATCAGCGGCTCCTGTCCCAACGCCGCCGTCTCGGCTTTCGTCATCCCCGTGACGAAGGCAAAACAGTAACTGCCGTGCTTCGGAAACTGAATGAGTACCACCCGATGATAGGACCCTCGATCGGAAAACGAGAGAATATCCATCATCGATTTCAGTGTCGAATAAATCCCGCGAACCAGCGGCAGGCGATTCAGCCAGTCTTCCCAGATCCGCACAATCTGCCGCCCGATAAAGTTCGCCGCAAACAGCCCCACGGAAAAAATCAGCAGAATGAGCGCCAGAATCCCCAAGCCCGGCACGTAGTATTCCGGCACCCACCGGGCTACCGCCTCGCCCAAAATGCCGTCCACCGTCACAAAAAGGGCTTTCAAAATAAGGATCGTGCCCCAGATCGGAGTGATGACAAGGAGACCAGTCAGAAAGTATCGTTTCAACAAGGTTTTCAGCATGTCAGTCAGGTCTTGAACGAGGCTCTATAATGTGGTGGCTCATCATACAGAGATTCACCCAGTGCCGCAATCCATTTATGGCTATTTTCAATGGGTTACACAAATAAACCGGAAGCGGCCGCAAGAAGGAATCGCTCCAACCACATTCACGCAACTGCGGGCGCCAAGCGGTTGAGCCATCCTTGCTATTCAATCGGGCTTGGCATTACCATCGCGCGAAATTTTCACCCATTTGCAGCCCATCGCAGGAACTACTCGTGGCGAGACAACGCCGTCATACAGCCGGCATCTTCATCACGCTGGAAGGCACAGAGGGCAGCGGCAAATCGACCCAAGCTGCTCGCCTGGCACAGAGCCTTCGCGCTGAGGGTCATGCCGTGCTGCTCACCCGGGAACCGGGCGGCACACCGGCAGCCGAACTGCTCCGTGAGGTGTTGCTCAAGAATAATTCGGAGTCCCTGGCCGCGGAAACGGAAGCCTTCGTCATTCTCGCCGCACGCCGCCAGCATGTGGATCACGTGATCGCACCGGCCCTGCAGCAGGGCGCGATCGTGATCTGCGACCGGTTTGTCGATTCCACCCTGGCCTATCAAGGCTACGCGCGCGGATTGGATCTGAAAACCTTGCGCACCATGAATACCTGGGCCACCGGAGGACTTGCGCCCGACCTCACCCTCCTCTTCGATCTTCCCGTAGCCACCGGCCTGCGCCGGCGACAACGCGACGCCGCGGGGCAAAACCGGCTGGACCGGGAAACCAAACGCTTTCACGAACACGTTCGCGCCGGATTTTTGGAACTTGCGCGCAAAGAGCCCAAGCGTATCAAGCCGGTCAACGCGGCACGAACCCCCGACAGGATTGCGGAAGCAGTGCGCGCGCTCGTGTTCGAGTGGCTGGAAACCCGCCAGTCCCAAACAGGCCGCAGGAAGTAGCCATGCCCTTTCGAGACATCACCGGTCATGAACATCCGATCGCGGTGCTGCAAGCCGCCGTCTCGAACAACCGGTTGGGCCATGCCTATCTTTTCCACGGCGAAGACGCGATCGGGAAACGCCTGACCGCAATCCGGCTCGCCCAAGCCTTGAACTGCGAACAACCACCGTCACCGGACACGCTGGACAGCTGCGGCGCCTGCCGCGCCTGCCTGCAGATTGCTGCGCGCACGCACCCGGACTTCATCACCATCGACCCCGACCGTGAATTGGCCAACCCCGCCATCAAGATCGAGCAGATCCGTGAGATCGAACAGCAGTTCGTCTATCGCCCGCTCATGGGCGAACGGAAGATCTGCCTGATCGATGAAGCCGACCGCATGACCATCGGCGCCGCCAACGCGCTGCTGAAGACATTGGAGGAACCGCCGGGTCATGCGCTGTTCCTCCTGATCACCGGCAGACCCAATGCGCTCCCCATCACCATCCGTTCGCGCTGCCAGCAACTCCGCTTCACCACACCGGCGCGCACGCAAGTCGAAGCGGCCGTGATCCTCAAGCGCGAACTGCCGCCGGCGGATGCGCGGCTCCTGGCGCTCGTCACGGAAGGCCGCATCGGCGAAGCCCTCACGCTGGATGTCGCCACACTGCGCGAATGGCAAAAGGAATGTCTGGCCATCGTCGCTCCTAATACGCTCCGGTCGATCACCGCGATTCTGACGCTGGCCGAGAGCCTCGCGAAATCCGATCGCGGCGTGGAGACCTTGACCTGGCTAAGCCGCTGGATCCGGGATCTCATCATCGTCCACGTCGGCGGCGACCAGGATCAGATTCTCCACCTCGAACAGTTGGACCAGCTCCAGGAATATTCCCGCACCACCGATCTCACCCTGCTCCTCGACCTGGCAAAAGAGATCGAACGTTCGCAACAGAACGCCACCCGCAATTTGAATCTCCACATGGCACTGGAATCCTGCCTGCTCAAACTCCGTGACGCCCTCGGGCTTGCGCCGGCCGGAATGCCTGCCTAGAAATCTCGTCGGGCAACCTGCTATCTTCCCCTCGTCATGCGCGATCAAAACACCTTCTACATCACGACCCCGA
Organism: Nitrospira sp.; assembly: GCA_040081095.1. Classification (GTDB taxonomy): domain Bacteria; phylum Nitrospirota; class Nitrospiria; order Nitrospirales; family Nitrospiraceae; genus Nitrospira_D. The sequence goes on along the minus strand of JBEBHO010000189.1, from coordinate 248 downwards.
TTTACTACGTGAACGATGTGCCGCACATCGGCCACGCCTACACCACCGTCGCCGCCGACGTGCTCGCGCGCTACTGGCGCCTGCGTGGCCGCGACGTCATGTTTCTCACCGGTCTCGACGAGCATGGACAGAAAGTCCAGCAGGCTGCCGCCAAGGCCGGGATCGATCCGCAGGCCCATTGCGACAAGCTCGCGCCGCAGTTTCAAGACCTCTGGAAACGGTTGAACATTTCGAACGATGCCTTCATC
>JBEBHO010000282.1:0-6039 GCA_040081095.1 Nitrospira sp. | reverse complement strand
CGGTCCAGGACGGCCGGGGTCAGGAGGGCTGGATCGTGGATAAATTCGCGCAACGTGGATTCGAGCAGGCTCCCGCCAAAGAGCCAATTCCCGACTGACACAATCCAGGATGGCGCCTGCGTGGTCAAGGCGCGGCGAAGCGTTGGGCTCCCGAGGTGATTCATGACCTGGGGGGGAAGTCCGTCGATGAGGATGAGGGCGGAGACGCGCGCTGGATAGTCCAGCGCCAGGCCGATGGCGAGTCCTGCCCCCATCGAATTGCCGACCATGGCGGCTTGTGGAATATGAAGCGCGTCCATGAAGCCTGCGAGAAACTCCAGCAGCTGATCGGGCCGGTATTCGATCTCCGGCTTGTCTGAAAGCCCGGCGCCAAGCAGATCGGGCGTGAGGACGCGGAACTGTCCGGCCAATGCGGCTTGTTGGTATTCCCATTGCCACATCGATCCGCCGAATCCGTGGATGAGGATGACCGGCGGGCCTTGGCCTTGATCGAGATAGGCAATGCGCTGCCCATTGACGGTGACGGATTTGAGGGGGAGGCGTTCGATGGAGTCGAACCAGGGAGGCAAAGGGTCAGCGGTGGTACAGGACCCGAGCATCATACAGAGGAACCCACCGATAATGATTCGAAGGCTTGCCTGCACAGAAAATGGCGCCCCCGTTGGTGAAGAACGACTTATTCCAGCTGGATGACGGTTTCGTCGGTTTTGACGTTGTCGCCTTCCGCCGCCAGGATCGCCGTGACTTTCCCATCGATCGGGGCCGGCACCCGGCTTTCCATTTTCATGGCTTCGATGATGAGCAGGGGATCTCCGGTTTTGACCCGGTCGTCTTTGGCGACCAAGATTTTGACGACCCGGCCGGGCATCGGCGGCGCGACATCGCCGGGTTTGGACGGGCGCGGACGCTTGGGTTTCGATCCCGGGCTGCTGTCCGAGGCTTCCGGCACGCCGGCGAGCACTTCCTGAATCGGTTCCAGCGAGACTTCTTCCAGCTTGTCGTTCACGCGGATGTAGTAGGGTTTTCGTCCATCCACTTTGCGGCCAGAGCCGGACAGTTTCACGTGGTAGGTTTCGCCGTGGACCGTCACGTTGAATTCTGCCGGCGCGAGATGGAGTTCGCCGGCCACCGCCGGTCCTTTGGCCTGCGTCGCTTCCAATGGGGCCGGAGCCAGGTCGCCTTTCTCTCGGGCCTCAAAGAAATCACGCGCGATGGCCGGGAAGAGTACGAACGAGAGTTGATCTTCGATAGACGCTGCCGATGCCGGCAGCTCTTTCTTGCTCGCTTCCAGCTCCGGTTCAAGCCGGTCGGCGGGCCGCGTCTTGATCGGTTCTTCATCGCCGATCGCCCGTGCCAGGATCTCATGGTCCACCTGGCCTGGCGCACGGCCATAGAGGCCGAGGAAATAGTTCTTCGTTTCGGTCGTAATGACTTTGTAGCGTTCGCCGGTGAGGACATTGAGCGTCGCTTGCGTGCCGACGATCTGGCTGGTCGGCGTCACCAGTGGCGGATAGCCCATGTCTTTTCTGACGCGCGGGACTTCGTCGAGCACTTCCCTCATCCGATCCAATGCGTCTTGTTCCGTCAGTTGTGCGGCCAAGTTCGACAGCATGCCGCCGGGGATTTGCGAAGTCAGGATTTCGGCGTCGACTCCGGTGAAATCGCTTTCGAACTGGCGATACTTGCGGCGCACGGTCCGGAAATGTTCGGTGATCGGCAGGAAGGTGGCCAGGTCCAGTCCGGTGTCGTAAGGCGTATTCTTCAAGGACGCCACGAGCGTTTCCGTTGCCGGATGCGACGTTCCGCCGGCCAGGGGCGACATGGCGGTGTCGAGCATATCGAGCCCCCCGAGGATCGCCATCAAGGCGGACATGGAGGACATGCCGGAAGTGTAATGGGAGTGCAGATGGATCGGGACCTTCACGGCGCTTTTCAGGCGCTTGATGAGATGGTAGGCCTCCATTGGCTCCAAGAGCCCGGCCATGTCTTTCACGCAGAGCGTATCGGTGCCGAGATCTTCCAGTTGCTTGGCCATGCTCACGAAACGGTCCACGGTGTGGACCGGACTCACCGTATAGCTGATGGCCGCCTCGACGTGCTTGCCGCAGGCTTTGACCTCCCGGATGGCGCGGTCCATGTTCCGGACGTCGTTGAGCGCGTCAAAAATGCGGAAGACATCGATGCCGTTGGTCGCAGATCGTTCAATGAACCGTTCGAGGACGTCGTCGGCATAATGCCGGTAGCCCACGAGGTTCTGTCCGCGCAGCAACATCTGCAGCCGGGTGTTGGGCATGGCGGCGCGAAGAGCGCGGAGCCGTTCCCACGGATCTTCTTTCAGAAAGCGCAAACAGGTGTCGAACGTCGCGCCGCCCCAGACTTCGAGAGACCAATAGCCGACGGCGTCCAGCTTCTGCGCGATCGGCAACATATCCTCGGTGCGCATACGTGTCGCAAGGAGGGATTGATGGCCGTCGCGAAGGGCGACGTCGGTGATCAGCACCTTGTGCCCGGGGGACGGCTGAAGCTGCACCTCCGCCGGCTTGGCGGTCTTTGTGCGGGAGGTGCGTACGACCGGTCCGCGAGCGGGTTTCTTGATCGCTGTTTTCTTTGACTGTGCTGTTTTTCGTGCCGCCATCGTCGTTGCGTACTCTTAATAGGTGTGGTGCGTGGTGTGGTCAGGTGCCTTGGGGCGACTGGTCACAGGCCTTCGTAGGCGGCGATGGCCGCCGAAATAGCCAGGACCAGGTCCTCCGGCTGTTCAACGTCGTCGTAGTTATAGAGGTCCGGGTGCGTATCGAGATACGAGGTGTCGAATCGCCCGGCCCTGAAGTCTTGATCCTGCATGATCGCCTTCATGAAGGGGATCGTCGTCTTGACGCCACGCAGCACATATTCCTCCAGCGACCGGCGCATACGGCTGACGGTCTCTTCCCATGTCCGTCCGCGGACAGTCAATTTGGCCAGGAGCGCGTCATAGTAGGGCGAGACGGTGTAGTCCTTGTACACGGCGCCGTCGATGCGGACGCCGATGCCGCCCGGCGACAGATAGGCGGTGATGGTCCCGGTGCAGGGCCGGAAGTTATTGCGCGGGTCTTCGGCGTTGATCCGGCATTGAATGGAATGGCCCTGTAACGTGACGTCCGACTGCTGGATCTCCAGTGGCTTACCGGCGGCGATAGAGATCTGATTGCGCACAATGTCGATGGCGGTAATCTGCTCGGTCACCGTATGCTCGACCTGAATGCGCGGGTTCATCTCCATGAAGTAATACCGGCCGTCCTGATCGAGCAGGAACTCGACAGTGCCGGCATTATCGTAGGAGACGGCCTTGGCGATCCGGATGGCGGCGGCGCCCATTTCCTCTCGCAGGCGAGGGGTTAGGATCAAGGACGGCGCGATTTCAATCAGCTTCTGATGGCGGCGCTGAATAGAGCAATCCCGTTCGCCCAGGTGAATGGTGTTGCCATGCTTATCCGCCAGGATCTGGAACTCAATGTGATGCGGGCGCTCGACATATTTTTCAATGAACACGGCGCCGTCGCCGAAAGCGGCCAATGCCTCGCGGGAGGCCACTTCCATATTCTCGCGCATCTCAGCATCTGTCCGGACGACACGAAGCCCGCGTCCACCGCCGCCGGCGCTGGCTTTGATCATGACCGGATAACCGGCTTCTTTGGCGAAGGCCAGGGCTTCCTTGATATCCGTCACGCCGCTTTCGGTGCCAGGGACAACTGGAACTCCGATTTGTTTCGCGAGGTCGCGGGCTTTGATTTTACTCCCCATGGCATTGATGGCGGACGGGGATGGACCGATAAACGTGATACCTGATGCCTGGCAGAGCTCGGCAAACTCCGCGTTTTCTGAAAGAAATCCGTATCCGGGGTGGATGGCATCGGCCCCGATCCTAAGAGCGAGATCGACGATCTGCTGTTTATCGAGGAAGCCTTTCACGGGACCGGGACCGACCAGGTAGGCTTCGTCCGCTTTCTTGACGTAGATACCGGTCGAATCGGCCTCGGAATAGATGGCGGCCGTGGCAATGTTCAGCTCGCGGCAGGCGCGGATGATACGCATGGCGATTTCGCCGCGATTCGCGACTAGAATTTTCTTAAACATAAAGGAACTGACCTGGGTCACAGCAGACCTCGCACACGGCCAAATCCGGCGCAAGGGAGCGCGTAACCTAGCATAGAGTCAAAAGTCCTGTCGAGAGATTGAAGGTGGGGGAGGGGATGGATTCGTGGTGCTAGGAGGGAGAGGCATTGGCCTCTCCCTGAGCCGAATTCCTTGCAAACTGGCTATTTGGCTTGGACTAAGAATCCTTTGGATCGGGCGTTGCCGCCCCCGGCCACCACGTCAATGAACGACATCCCGGCACGGACATCGGGAACGGTGGCTTCGATAGTGGTTTCGTTGACGAAGGTGTACTCGATTTTGGCTGGTCCGGCTGCGCTGAAAGCCACCCCGCGGAAGCATTCTTTGCTGCCAAAATTCTCACCCGTGATCTTCACTTTCTGGCCGGGCTTGGCTTCGTCAGGCTCGACCTTGAAGATTTTTGGCCGTTTGCTGCGATCGCAGACCGGGTCTTGCTCGACTTTGTCTGAGCCCGATCCCTTGATGGACTCTGTGCCATAGAGCGTAAACCCCGCCCCATCGACGAAGGCACCGGTATTGTCCTCCGCTACGGCTTGGGTGGATGAGAGCGGAAGTACGAGGAGCGAGCCTGACAGAATGAAAAGCGCGAAGAAAAAACGGGACTGCATACCGACCTCCTGGGTGAAGATCTAGTGACCGGGCATCGGGATATACGTTTCAGCAATAATCGCCTGACCGGGAGCGGACAAGGCAAATTGGGCAAAGGCTTCGATAAGGGGATTCGTGTCTTTCTTCGAGAGCAGCAAGATCGGCCGGCGAAGCGGGTATCGGCCGTCCTTCACGGTTGGCGCTTCCGGCTCGACCTTATCGACGGGGAGAAGCCGGACAGCCACGCCGGTCGAGACAACCGAGAGGCCGGTGCTGAGTGAAATATAGGTCACGGCCGAGAGCGGCGGGAGCGTGCCAACGACAGTTTTGACTGCCTTTTCATCCTGGCCGATGACCTTGGCTGAATCTGCGATCTTTCCGACAATCCCCAGCTGTGACTCAAACGTCTCGCGGATATTCTGATTGCGTGAGCGGTCGATCAGGAGAATTCGTGTGTCCGGTCCGCCGACGTCCGCCCAGGTGGTGAACTTCCCAGAAAAGAGCTCAGCGACCTGTTGTTTGGTGATTTCTTTTGTGAAGTTTGAGAGGTGCACGAGAATCCCGATTCCGTCCCATCCAATTTGCTTGCTGGCCAGCGCAGGATCTTCTGAACCGGTGACGGCGATCTGGGCTTGCCCGGATTTCACCATGTCGACCGGCTTGGAATTGTCTTCCCACAGAATGTCGATGTAGGCCCTGGGATTCGCCTTTTCGAAGGCTCTGGCGAGGGTTTCAATCGTGTTGTTCTCCGGTCCATTACCGGCGATCACCAGGCTGCCTGCCACTTCTGCGTGAGCGAAGGCCGGCAGGGCGGTCATGCCAGTGACACTCATCCAGCCGATGAGCAGCAGTCTGAGGATCATGCCTGTGTCCCTGTTGAAAAGAGGGGCATGCGTCGATCTGGCAGCCACGACAAGATCATGACCTAGGATTCCCCGACCGGGCCGGATCCTGCCTCCGAGGTTGACGTGGCATTTGGCGAGGGGACGTTGCGTTTGGCATTCAAGGGAGGAAGTTTGGCGAACCGATCCATGCGTTCGTTGAGCATGGAGCCGGCCTTCATCTCGGCGAAGCCCGGTTTATGATCCCCCTTGACCGTTGAGGCAAAGGAGGAGAGGAGCCTCGTGGCATCCAGGGCCTGGCAGAACGGACATTCGGTGTCTTCCGGTCGCGCGTGCACCGACTGCGTGGCTTCGAAGGTCTTGGTACATTGCCCGCACCGATACTCATACACAGGCATGATCGAGTTCCCTTTCTCTTGGCGGATCCACACCCTGAGCGAATTCCACCGGCGAA
>JBEBHO010000172.1:0-6050 GCA_040081095.1 Nitrospira sp. | reverse complement strand
ATCTCGGCCCAATTTACGCCAAATTGCCTCATTACTCACGAAGTGTACCTGAGGCCGGTTGTGTTTGCCAAAATTCCTGTGATACGGTCCCTCACCAATGAAAAAGATACGCGATTCGCCGACCAAAACCAAAAGCCTCCCGTTCAGCTCCGATGCCCCGATGCCGCTCGTCGCCATCATCGGCCGGCCGAACGTGGGCAAATCCACGCTGTTCAACAAGATCCTTGGCGTGAAGACCGCCATCGTGGACGACGTGCCCGGCGTCACCCGCGACCGCAACTACGCGGATGCGACCTATCTCGACCGCAAATTCCGGCTGGTCGACACCGGCGGGCTGGAGCTCTCCGCCACCGACGGCATGCTGGCCTTGATCCGCCGCCAGTCTGAACTGGCCATCGCCGAAGCGGACATTCTCATGTTCGTCCTGGACGGCCGGGCGGGCCTGATGCCGCCGGATCACGAAGTCGTGAAGCTCTTGCGCGGCGTAAAGAAACCCATTTTCTATGTCATCAATAAAATCGACACCCCCAAGGCGGAACCTCTCGTCGCCGATTTTTATCAGTTGGGGAAAGCCGAGCTCCACCCGGTTTCCGCCGAGCATGGCATCGGGGTGTCCGAATTGCTGGATGACCTCTACCCGCTCTTGCCGCCCGCCGATGATACGGCGGAAGTTACGCAACTCCCGCGGATCGCCCTCGTCGGCCGTCCGAATGTGGGGAAATCGACCTTGACCAACGCGGTCCTGGGCGAGGACCGCGTCGTCGTCAGCGATGTACCCGGCACGACACGCGATCCGATCGATTCGCTCGTCGTGCACGACGGCCAGCGCTATATCTTCACGGACACCGCCGGCATCCGCCGCCGGGGCCGCATCGAACCGGGCCTCGAAGGATACAGCGTCATGCGCTCGCTGAGAGCCATCGGCCGCTCCGATGTGGCCGTCCTGCTGCTCGACGCCGTGGAAGGCGTGACGGAACAGGACACGAAAATTTCCGGGGCCGTGCTCAAGCAGGGACGCGCCTGCATGCTGCTCGTGAATAAGTGGGATCTTCGGGCCAACGATGCCGAGGCCCGCCAGGAGTATGAACGGGAGCTGCACCGGCGCTTTCCGTTCCTGACCTGGGCACCGGTGCTCTTCGGCGCGGCCGCGCAACCAAACTCGCTCCACCAGCTGTTCCCCACTATCAACAGCGTCTATGCGTCGTTCACCAAGCGTGTGCCGACCGGGGCGCTCAATCAATGGCTCCAAAAAATCCTGGAAACGCACCCGCTCCCGGTTCGGAAAGGCAAGCCTTCGAAAACGTCGAAAGCGGCATTCATCACCCAGGTCGCCACGAAACCGCCGTCGTTTGCGTTGTTTTGCGGACATCCGCAAGACGTGGGTCCTGCCTACATCGGCTTTCTCGAAAGTCAGTTACGGGACGCCTACGGATTTTCAGGCACCCCGTTGCGTCTGCTCGTCCGCAAAAAATAACGGTCTCGCTCCCGCATGTTCTCTCAGCGATCTTCCTCGTCGGGCTACGAGGCGAGGGGGATTGCGCTTGACTCAATTCCAACCTCATGTTATTCGCAGATAAGTCGTAATGAGATCGGAGCGGCTCCGCCGACGTAGGAACGACTGCAAAACTGATTCAAACCACCCGACTATCATGACGCAACTATCAATCATCCTTCGACTCGCACTGATCTGCACCATGGCCGGCGGAGTCGCGCTCACGGGCTTCGCTGCAACCAGCGTTGCGCAAGGCCTCCCCGCAACTCAGCCGGGGACTGCTGTCACCGGCGAGCATGAGGAGACGAGCCCATCGATGACCTTGAAGGGTTCGGTCTGGAGAACCAAGCCGGGCATTGTGTTTCTGAAGACTCCGGTAGGATTGCTGACCCTCAGCTCGAAAACGACGCTCAAGGATCTGCGCGCCTCGCAGACGGTCTCGTTCTGGATCCATGGATCCAGTATGGCCGTCGAGGTTCGCAAACGCGCGGATGACTCGCTCGTCCACCGCTACCTGACCGGTCCCGCTGGAACAAGCTCTGGAGAAACGAAAGAACTGGCCCGCTGGACTCCGGAAGGCGAGAAGCCGTTCCGCTATGGAACCCATGAGGCGCAGCTCTCCGCACTCCATGCCGGCGATCCCGTCACCGTGGAAGTGGATGAGACCGGCACCATCATCGGTGTGCACGACCTCCAGTTCGATCTGCAGATCGGGCAAGTGCCCCCCAGCGGATCGGAGGCGCATGTGCTGTTGAGCGGGACCGTGTCCAAACTCAAATCGAACTTCATTTTTTTCAGAACGCCCGTCGGGGTCATCAACGTCAATGCCAAGATCGGCATCAAGACGGCCAAAGTCGGCCAAACCATGTCGCTCCACGTCCATCATCATGCCCTTGTGGCTGACCTGACACCGGCGAATGGGACCAGTCCGACCCATCGATTCATCACCGGCCCGCTGGAATTTTCGACTCCGGAACACACCGGGGTGAAACTCTGGACTCCGGAAGGGGAACAGACCTTCCCGACCGATCGCGGGAAAAGCGCTCTGGCCGGGGCCAAAGAAGGCAGCCCGATCACCGTGGAACTGAATGGGCAAGGGACCGTCATCGATTTTCACCGTTTGAACTAGTCTTCCGCCGCATCTTCCTTGACAGTGTTTTCCCTCCCTCCGTAGACTCTCCACTCACATTATGAGCACCTCGACTCCGACAAAGAAGAAGACCACGGCACCCTCCCCGATTGAGACTCGGTCCGCCGCGAGTTTCGATGCCCTGTATCGAGACCATGTCGATCTGATGTACCGCTTCGCAACCCGGCTCTGCGGAGAAGCTGAATCGGCGAAAGATCTGGTGCAGGAAACGTTTCTCAATGCCTATCGGGGCTATGACAAATTCCGTGGAGACGCGCAGGTCTCGACCTGGCTCTATGCCATCGCCGCGCGCGCCTGTTCACGCATGCGCCGGAAGCGAAAAGGGGAACCGGACCGTGAGTTGTCGCTGGAGGAATTTATCCCGACCTCGGACGGAGAGTTCCGCCTGCAGATTCCTGTAGACGGACTCAGTCCCGAGGAGGCGTTACAAAATAAAGAGCTGCGCCAGGGTCTCGATCACGCCATCGCAAAACTTCCGAAGAAATACCGGATCGTACTGGTCCTGCGCGACATGGAAGGGTTGAGCGCCAAGGAAGTCGGCAGCATCGTCGGACTCAACGAGCGAGCCGTCAAGTCCCGCCTGCATCGCGCCCGCTTGTTTGTCCGGCGGGAACTCAGCGCGCGCGGCATCGCCGGTCCTGAACAAACCCACAACGGCCACCCGCTCATACAAGGAGGACGGTAGCCATGGCCAAGCGGACGACGGCTCGATCATCCGTTCAACGGACACCAGCTCGGCCTCACCGCCATGGGAAAGGGCGCTGCGTGGCCATCTTAAAGAAACTGTCGGCCTACATCGACGATGAACTCCCGGGCACGCTGTGCGAGGAGTTGCGCACACACCTCGGCGCCTGCCCCAACTGCGAAGAATTCGTCGCCTCGCTCAGACAAACGGTCGCGCTCTGTCAGCATCAACCGGCGCCGGCTCTCTCGGCATCCGAACGGGCCCGCATGCGCAACGACATTCTCAAAGCCGCGCGCCCGCGCTAACGACAGCACTTCGTCCCCGACTCTTGCCTCCAGAGGTCGCATATTCTCCAATTCCGACTGGCGGCCCCTGCCGCTGAACATCGGAAAATCCGCTCTCCTGGCCCCTTTCAGATTCGTTCGAGGCCATGCTACAGTATCCATCGTTGGCCTTTATCATGTGTGACGAGGAAACAGGTGATCATGATGATTCGTCGTATCCATACCGATCTTTGCACGCCTCTTTGGCTCGCCCTGCTAACCACCCTTCTCGCAGGCTGGTCAGGAATCGATTCCGCCCTTGCGGCGCCATCGCACAAATCTACATCAGCCGGGCATGCCAATCATCCGGCTGCCGATGCCGCAACGCGCTATGCCGAAGCCCTCGCCAAGGGGGATCACGTGACCGTCGGACAGTTGGACTTTGCCTGCCAATACCGCCTGGTGGCGGCGGCTCCAGCGGGAGTGAAAACCTATCCACCGGCCGGCGATCCTTCCTATGACTCCTGCTGGCAAGGCCTGAAAGCCGCCCATGCCCCCGCGTTGAAACGAGACGATGTCGGCATGACGGCTCTCTGGCCCAGCACCGGCCCACTCGTCTTTTTTAGAGACGACCTCGCGCGCATGCCGGCATCGGCCTTCGCCATGGAAGAGCTCGGGATCGCTCCTCCGGGCAGCGGCCTCCGTGTCACCGTCACGAAGAGCCAATCTCTGCCCGCCAGCTCCTTCCGGCTGAACGCCAACGGAAAGATTCTGGCCGTGCCGGCGACCCTCGTCTTGCTGACCATACAGTACCAGGACCCCCTGGCCTCACCGGTCACCTATGCGGAAGGCACAGTGAAGTGGGCCAATACGATCAAGCGGGCACGCAAGTCGCTGAAGTCGGTCTCGACCCAGTGGGTCGTCCTTACAGGGCTAAAGAAACACGGCTTCCCGGGCGATGCCGCCGTATTCAATCTTCCCGTCGTCACCGAGCCCTCCGTCGCAGGCATGGTGGCGGAGAAGATTCCGTTCACGACGGAGATCAGCCGGCCGCTTCCGGAATCCATGATCTGGTGGGGACCGGGCGATCAGCCGGGGACCCTTACCGCCGCCGCGGCACGAGCCGCCACGTTTCCCGAGTTGCGCGACCGGGTCGCCATGCTCAACCGCATCTTAATCATCGACCCGAATCAACCGGACGCGCTGATCGTCCTCACCAGGAATCTCTACGCGGTTCTCCTGCGGGAAGGCAGCAACGGGCACAATCTCACCATCAGAGATCCGGCCCTGTCCCTGGTCGTCAACGAGTTCTACTGGAACATCTATGCCCAATCCACCCGAACCGACCTGTCAAACGGGATGGAGATGGGCGGACTCTCGCAACCTACGCCGGCCGATTACCTCTTCCGCATGTTGCCGGCGCTGGAAGCACTGGCCAAAGTCCGGCCTGAACAACTCGACAATCGGTTCCGGTTGGGCGTCGCCTATCGCTGGAACAACGACCAGCAGGCCGCGATTGAAACCCACGAGGCACTGGTCAAAGAAATTCCTGACTCCCGCCGGTCTGCCAAGGCCGAGGCCTTGCTGCAACTGGCCTGGTCACGCATGCATAAAGCCGCCTGGAACCGCATCCTGCACGATCCGGAAATCAATCGCGCCTATGCCGACGCCGACGCCTCCCTGGCCGTGGCCGACCTCCCGCTCGACAAATTCCTCGCCGAGTATACGATGGCCTACAGCATGATCTTCATGCCGAATTACGGGGACAAAGCCAAGCTGCTGCACCACGTCACCGAAGCCAAGCGCTGGTTCGATGAAGTGTCCGGTAAAACCGACGAAGTCTGGCGCTATTTCCTGCACTCTGAACTATTGAAGGCCGTGCTCGATGCCGATCCGATGTTCCAACCGATTTTGGCCACGGCGGAAGAACATAAGCCTTAACGTAGAATGCATGCCGTGGCGTCTGCCGGATCAATCTGGCGGGCGCCACGGTTCAAGACCGGCTCGTCTCAGAGATCGAGCTCTTGCACACAGGGCTCTCCAACCGCGCATCTCCAAAACTGCGAAATATCTGGGGACTATTCCAGACGCCCGCTATGATTCAATCTCGGGAGAGATTTTCTCGGCCAGGCGACGATAGTCCAATTAGATAATAGTTGACCCTTCTGAAATATCCTGATGGCCCACGAAACCGGCTGGATAATGAGGCATTCGTAGTTGTATGAGCATTCTACTTGTTGATGACTCTGAGGAAATCCGCCAGCTTCTTCAGAGAGTCCTGCACAAGGCCGGCTATGGCCCGGTGGTAACAGCCGAGTCCGGACGCCAGGCGCTGGAATTGCTCGGCGTCATGGGCCGACGGATCGCCCCCTGCGATCCGGATGTGATCCTGATGGATTTGATGATGCCGGATATTGACGGGCTGGAAGCCTGCCGCCAGATTCGCTCATTCGAACGGCT
>JBEBHO010000262.1:0-6057 GCA_040081095.1 Nitrospira sp. | reverse complement strand
TTACGGCTTTTTGAGGCCGCAGGCTTTGGAGACTGCATCACGATAGGTGAGCCATAGCCGCAGACTGCGCTTCACTGTGCTGAGAATGGCCTGTTGCGTCGTCGCGGACGGAGCGTTTTGAGTAACCATGTCGTAGGCATCGTGCCGATGACCGGATTCAACGAGCTGATGAGCCCGAATGAGATCCATGCAATCCGGAGAATTGCCATGATAGCGGACAAGTGGATGGTTTTTTATGGTCGTCTCGATCTCCTCCGCCGTCTTCGGCTTGGAGGGCTCCCGCAGTTCTTTCCGGTCTTTGACGCTGCCTTCCACAAAAATGGTAAGGGCGGCTGCGCCCAGGACCCAGGTCTGTTGTGTGGAGACCCGATCCAGCCATGCGCGATAGGCCCGGCTTGCGGGTAACGGACGGATCTGTTCGAAATCTTTCGCAACGAACCCCAATCCCTCCATCATCGTGAGGAAGAGCTCAGGATGAGATTTGCCGAGTGACAGTCCCCCGGTATCTTCTTCATAGATATTCTCCGCCAGCATGCGACGAACGGATGGCGGTGGGTTGTGGCCATGAATTCGGGAGAGGAAGACGGGGAAATCGCGGACGTATACGAAGTATTCCTGTTGAAAGTGAACCTTGAGCTGGTCTTTGGTCAATCGTCCGGTGGCGAAGTGATCCCATGCCCAATGGTGTTTGCCGTCCATGACTTTGAGCAATGCGTCGAGAAAGCGGGCTTGTGTCAGTCGTGATGCCATCGTACCTTGCCTTCTTGAAGGCCGTCTCGTTAGAATCCTCAGACTCTGAGAGGACAGCGATGAATCCAATTACCATTCAAAATCCCGACGAGATCCTGACCCTATTGGCCGATATCGCCTTGCAGGGACCCGGCTTTTCCACGGATTGCCTGCTGGACTATGTACTCGAAGAAGGGTTTACTGAACCGATCTTCCTCAACGCGACTGGTGAAGACGCCACAGCATTTTACAAAGGCCAGCCGAATGCCTGGGCGGTCTATCAGATTCGTGAGTGGAAACGAGTGCTGACGGTTTCCGGTGGTGGCCGGGAGCGTCGCGTGCAAATCAGAGAAACGCCCTAACTGATGTCTGAGTGTAAAGCGACTCTGCAAAAAGTGCAAACGCCCGCAAGGTATTCTACTCGATCATTAGGGCAGGAGCGGTAATTTCTCGATGCAAATGCGGTATTTGACTACGGCTCAGGATATCGGGGAGCTTGGGATCATCAAAAGCCTGTGCGAGGCCAACGGCATTGCTTGCTTATTTCAGGATGAACACGTGAGCAGTCTGTATCCTGGTGTCTTCGAGTTGTGTTGCCAGGTGATGGTGGACGAATCTGACTGGGAGCGGGCAACCACACTGATCAGCCGCTTGCGTCTGCCGATTCGAGAAGTCGCACCATCGCCGTAGCGGATCGCATGTGACCACTCGCTCTCACGCCCCGTTCATCGCGGAAGTTTTGGATGGGGAGAGTCGGTCGGGAGGTCGACGGGTTTACGTTCCCCAGATCCTTCATACCACCCGCCGATCAGCAGGCCTTCTTCGAAATAGAGATACCGGTGCTTTACCTCGGCCGCACTGATCCAATCTTCGAAAATCCATTCTTCGCGACGCAGTCCTTCCTTCGTGAAGGACGTATTAATCGTCTGCGGCCCTCCCCAGGCTTTGAGGACCTGGTCTTTCGACATACCGGCCATCACCCGGCGCTGCTCAATATGTTTCTGAAAATCAGGATCTCTCAGCTGAACCGCAAGAGGGACCACGACCATCATCAGGAACGAGAGAGCCAGCCCAGCATAGATAATTTTACGGACGAGGGGGCGTCGAATAAACGATGGCTCGTCCTCGTGGGCGGGGACCTGTTCGGAGGTAGAGGGCGTCTGTTCCATAGTCGTAATTGCTTCCTGAATGAGCTGGCGCATGCTAACTAAGGGGGGTAGGGCGAGTCAAGCTAAGAGGGCATGAACTCAGGATAATTTAGCGGGTAGCCCTGGGCAAGGACACGACGGTCGTGGTGAGACCCCTTGAGCATGGATGAGGTCAACGATGAAGCAATTTGCGTATTGGATCGGATCAATTCGGCCGAGGTTGGGATGGATCATGCTGACCGGATTATTGCTGCTTGGCATGGATCCGTATCCCTTCCAGGCCCATGCGACGACGATTTATTCCTATATCGACGAGCAAGGCAATCCCCGGTTTAGCGATTCGATGGAAAACATTCCGGAGAAGTACCGGGCCAAAGTGAAGACCCATGAACAGGCGACGCCCCAGGAGCGCCCTCCGTCAGCATTTGATTCCGTGAAGGCCATCGCGTTGCCGCCGATTGCAGCAATGAAGCAGAAAGTGACGGAACTCCTTCAGGGCTTCGGCATTGCACTTCCCTCTGCTTCCATGAAAACAGCGTCGGTGCCATCAACGGCCTCATCATCGGACATGAACTCTTCGCAATCGCAGATTGTGAACTATGCCGGCGCGGCAGCGGTTGTGCTTTTGCTGCTGATGTATTTCAGCAAGAGTCAATTGATGCGTCTGCTGGCTCTCTGCTTGCTGGTAACACTTGGCGTGGCGACACCGGTTCTACTCTATGTGAGCGATAATGGTCCAATGACGAGTATGAAGGGCCGCGCGACGGCAGTGGGACAAGCGCAACAAGATCGTCTCAAGCAGGTCGGGCCCTAGGCGAGAGCCCTCGGTCAGCCTCCCTTATGACGCGTCCTATTCAGCGTATTGGGGCACCGGAATCTTCTTGGGATGCGCAGCGGGTGAGGGAATCACTCGTTCCGCAAATTCAGGTGAGTAGGGATTCACGATGGCCTCGTGGGTGTGACGCTGGCGCTGCTTGACCAACTGGAGGCTTTGTGTGCTGATTTCCATCCGGTCGATCGTCGCCTTTGTCGTTAGGCGATCGGGCAGCCCTTGAAGTGAAAATAGCTGATAGGTCAGTGTCCAGTCCAGTTGCTCCTTTCCTTTCTCCTTAATCAAAAAGCGGGCGGCGTCTGACGGGGACCCCTTAAAGAGCAGTATCCAGATATTTGAACGAAATGCCGGCGATTGGAAATCTCTGGAGGGGCTGAATTCAGGAACAAGCGAGGGGACTTGGGCAATGGGGACCGGCGGCGTGAATTCAATATCTACAAGCCGGACAAACAGAGGACGAGTGTCGCTCGTATCGTTGGGGTCGACGGTGTAGGCGAAGGAGTACCGCACGTCGATGCCGTTTCGGGTGAAGGTATATACATCTTCGCCGTTTTCCGGCGAGACCAGTTTGCTGAAGTATTTCTGCCAGTCTGTGATGGGGTAGTAGGTGAAGACCCGAAGGGCTGACTTCCTGTCGCGTACAGCTTCGGGCATTCCAAGACGTTCATGGAGTTCATGTTGGGTCAGGCCCAGGAAGCCGTCTTCAAAATAGGGTGCGGCAGTAAGGTTGTGGGGGATGCACAGCAGGAAGCCGAGTAAGAGCAACCACGTGAGGCGGCACCTAGATGGTCGAGTCGGCAATGGCATCCTCCGTCTGGTGCGGGCATCGTATCGACAGGGTTGAAGGTCTGTCAAGAAAATGGCCTGGCTTGCTGGGCCGGTACCCTTTCAGTATCATGGCATTCTTGCAATATTTGTCACGGGAGACATGCACCAGTGGGTAATTCCTCACCGACATCGATAGAGCAACTACTCAAGAGCCGAATCCTGATCCTCGATGGGGCGATGGGAACCATGATCCAGCAGCGGAAGCTGGACGAGGCGGCCTTTCGTGGCGAGCGCTTCAAGGACTGGAAGCAGGACCTCAAGGGCCACAACGATTTATTGAATATTACACAGCCTACGATCATTGAAGATATCCATCGGCAGTATCTCGAAGCCGGAGCCGATATTGTTGAAACGAACACGTTCAATTCTCAAGCGATCTCCCTGGCGGACTATCACATGGAGACGTTGGGGTACGAACTGTCTAAGGCCGGGGCCGAATGCGCCAAGCGGGCGGTCCTCAAGGTGCAGGCGGCTCAGTCTGGTCGGCAATGCTTTGTGGCCGGCGCCATCGGGCCGACGACGAAAACGTCGTCTATCTCGACGGACGTCAACAACTCGGCCGCACGGGGAACGACATATGAGGAACTAGTGACGGCCTACAGTGACCAGGTGCGTGGCCTGCTCGATGGCGGGGCTGATCTGCTGCTCGTCGAGACGATCTTCGACACACTCAACGCCAAGGCGGCATTTTTTGCCATCCAACAGGTCTTCGACCAGGGTGGCCGTCGAGTGCCTGTCATGGCTTCCGTGACATTCATCCAAGCCGGCAGCAATCGGGGTGTGACAGGTCAAACGGTTGAAGCCTTCTGGAACTCAATTTCCCATGTGCCGTTACTGAGCGTCGGAATGAACTGCGCTTTGGGGCCGAAGGAAATGCGGCCGTTGATCGAAGAGCTGTCGCAGATCGCCCCGATCTATATCAGCTCGCATCCCAATGCCGGATTGCCCAATCCGCTGCTGCCCACGGGATTTCCTGAGACACCGGACACGCTGGCCCCGCAATTATACGAGTGGGCACGGAACGGCTGGCTTAATATCGTGGGCGGCTGTTGCGGGACGACACCGGACCATATCAAGAAGATTGCTGAAGCCGTGCGAGGCTTGAAGCCACGGCCGATTCCTACCATCGCCCCCTATACGCGTTTGAGCGGCCTTGAAGCGGTCACTCTGCGTCCAGATTCAAACTTTGTGAACGTGGGTGAGCGGACCAACGTGACCGGCTCGCCGGCCTTTTCAAAGCTGATCCTGGCCGGTGACTATGAAGCGGCCCTTTCTGTGGCGCGACAACAGGTCGAAGGTGGCGCGCAGATCATCGACATCAATATGGATGAAGGCATGTTGGATTCCAAGGCGGCGATGGAGAAGTTTCTCCGTCTCATCGCCTCGGAGCCGGATATTTGCAAAGTGCCGATCATGGTCGACAGCTCCAAGTGGGAGGTGCTGGAGACTGGTCTGAAGAATATTCAGGGGAAGGCCATTGTCAACAGCATCAGCCTGAAAGAGGGCGAGGAGAAGTTTGTCCAGCAGGCGACGCTGGTCCATCGGTACGGTGCGGCCGTCGTCGTCATGGCATTCGACGAACAGGGGCAAGCCGATACATTGGAGCGAAAGAAAGAAATCTGCGCGCGTTCCTATAAGATTTTAACGGAACGGATAGGCTTACCTGCGACCGATATTATTTTTGATCCCAATATTTTGACCGTTGCGACCGGTATCGAAGAACACAACAACTATGCGGTGAATTTTATCGAGGCCACCAGGTGGATCAAGGAGCATTTGCCTGGGGCGAAAGTGAGTGGCGGCATCAGCAATATCTCGTTCTCATTTCGCGGGAACAACGTGGTCCGTGAAGCGATGCATGCGGCCTTTCTCTATCATGCCATCAAGGCCGGCCTCGATATGGGGATTGTCAATGCCGGTCAATTGGCTGTGTATGAAGAGATTCCCAAAGATCTGTTGGGACTTGTAGAAGATGTGCTGCTGAACCGGCGTCCGGATGCCACCGAACGGCTCGTGAATTTTGCCGAGACGGTGAAGCAGAAGGGGAAGGCGGTCGTCAAAGATGACGAGTGGCGCAAAGGCACGGTTGAGGAGCGCCTTTCGCACGCCCTCGTCAAAGGCATTACGGACTACATCGATCAGGATACGGAAGAGGCACGGCAGAAGTATCCGAAGCCCTTGTCGGTTATCGAGGGGCCGTTGATGGCCGGGATGAACGTCGTCGGGGATCTGTTTGGGTCCGGAAAGATGTTCCTGCCACAGGTCGTGAAGAGCGCCCGGGTCATGAAAAAATCCGTCGCCTACCTCATGCCTTATATGGAAGAAGAAAAGAAGCGAGCGGGCGGCTATCAGGCGCAAGGGAAAGTCTTGCTCGCCACGGTGAAGGGCGATGTGCACGACATCGGGAAGAATATCGTCGGGGTGGTGCTGGGTTGCAATAACTATGAGGTGATCGATCTCGGCGTGATGGTGCCCTGCGAGAAAATTCTGGCAACGGCCAAAGAACTCCAGGTCGATGTG
>JBEBHO010000346.1:0-1567 GCA_040081095.1 Nitrospira sp. | reverse complement strand
GACGGCCTGGCCGGCTCGGTGCCCACGGCGATGACGATGAAGTGGGCGGTATGTTCGACGGTTCCGGATGCCTGTTGCACGCGCAGGCGGTGCGGGTCCAGGAAGCTGGCGGCACCGTAGATCATATCGACGGAATTGCGCCGCATCTGGTCCTGCACGATTCTGATTTCGTTTGTCACGACGTGCGTGGCCCGAAAGGTGAGGTCTTCGATCGTAATGCGGTCTTTGACGCGGTACTCGGCGCCGTAGAGATGGCGCTGTCGAAAACCGGACAGGTAGAGGACGGCTTCGCGAAGCGACTTGCTCGGGATGGTGCCGGTGTTGATGCAGACCCCGCCGACGACGGCTTTGCGCTCGATGATGCCGACTTTTTTGCCCAGCTTGGCGGCTTGCACCGCGGCCTTTTGCCCGGCCGGACCGGTGCCGATGACCAGGAGATCGTAGTTGGCCATGTCAGCTCGCGGTGACGAGCGAGCGGGCGAACTTGAAGGCTTCGTCGAGATCGGGGAGCTGGGCCAGTTCCGGTGTGATCTGCAGATAGCGGATCACGTTATGTGCATCGACGACCATGATGGCGCGGGCGAGGATGTGCGGATCGCGCAGAAAGAGGCCATGGGTCTTACCGAAATCGGCGCCCCGATAATCTGACAGGAACGTCACGTTGGCGATCTTGGCTTCGGTGGCGAAGCGTTTCTGGGCGAACGGCGTGTCGATGCTGACGGTGATGAGCTCGACCATCTTGTCCAGGCCGTGATTCTTTTCGCTCAGTTGATGGGTCTGTTGTTCACAGACTTTGGTGTCGAGCGAGGGAACGATGCTGATGATGCGGACTTTCCCGGATCCGGCGGTGTGCGCGATATTGACCAGGGCGAGGTCCCGATCCGTCAGTTTCACCTCCCGCAGCTGATCTCCGACTTTGATACCGGTGCCGGACAACATCAAGGGGCTGCCCTTGAATAGGACGGCGTGGCCCTCTCCTGCGACGACACTGCCATCGGCCACGGGCAGATTACTGTAAGAAAACCCGGAGTCCAGCAGTCGACCGGAGCTGCTGCAGCCGGTCAATCCACTGGTGAGGAGCACGCTGATCACGAGCATCTGAAGGCGGCGTCTTGTCATCATGTACTCCAGGGTGAGGATGGGATGTTGTGGAAAGTATAGCGTGCCGACTCGGGGTGCTCAAGGTTGAAGAAACGACAGGATCCTTGCGTTGACGGCGTCCGGTTGTTCCCATTGAGGAATATGACCGGCATGTGGCACAGGCATGAACTGTGAGTGAGGAATCAGCCGGTGCAATTCTTCGCCTGTTTTGATCGGAAACACTCGATCCTCCTCCCCCCAGATAATGAGCGTGCGGCGGGCGATGGTTCCGATGCGCGGGGCGAAGTCCCGTTCCCACAGTGGCAGATTAGTGCCGACGGTGAGCAGGGCGCGGAACAAGCCTGGCCGTTGGCGGTTGTGGTTGGATCGGTCCAGGACGGCCGGGGTCAGGAGGGCTGGATCGTGGATAAATTCGCGCAACGTGGATTCGAGCAGGCTCCCGCCAAAGAGCCAATTCCCGACTGAC
>JBEBHO010000355.1:0-6121 GCA_040081095.1 Nitrospira sp. | reverse complement strand
GCCCACGCACAGAAATCCCAGGAGGCCGATTTCCGCCAGCGTAGCAAGATACCCGTTATGGGCCGACGTATCGGCTTTCAGAAGATGTTCGTGCGCGCGGAATCCGATGCCGATGGCCGGGTTGCGCACAAAGAGGTCCCAGGTCCCCTTCCACGCAGTCAGCCGCCCTGACGCGCCGGAGCTGATTCCGCGATCAGCCGTGCTCAGAGCATAGAACTGATCCACGGACTGATAGATCCTGTCGCCGTACACCGCCGTCACTCCCACGACCACCAGCAGCAAAACCGCGGCCGGCAGCAGCACTGAACGACCGCGGGCTCGCAGACGCAGATAGGCAACGACCACCAGGCCGGACACGACGGCCATCGCCGCCGCCCGCGAACTCGTGAGGACGATAATCCCGGCAATGGGCGCCATCACCGCCAGCCGAAGCACCAGCGTCCTGATCGCCATCGCCGCCAACAACACCGAAGCGGACACCAACCCGATAGTATTGGGATTCAGAATGTCTTTGCCCGTCCCCAATCGGGTGCCGGGGACGTAGTCATACCAGGCAAATCCGACCAGCAATTCCGCCGTGAGGACGGCAAAGACAGTGAGCCCCTTCTCGTATTGCTCCGGATCAAGACTGGAATTGAATTGCAGCGCCAACCAGATGCCGGTCAGCGTCAAGACCACATAGCCCGTCGACAGCAATGCGACCGGACTCATGAAACTCGACAGAGCCGACACGACTCCGAACAGCAGCACGGCAGCGGTCGCGGCGACCGGCATCGCCCGTGGAACAAAGCGGCAGCGTCCCAGAGCAAAATATGCGAGCGGCCACACCACCGCCGCGCCAAGGAGTACCATAGACAGGGTTCCCTCGCGTCCACTCTCCAGCTTCCCGGCCAGCGAAGCCGCGAAGACGCCGCTCAGCCATACTCCCAATATGACACCGACCCAGGTACGGGGACGCGCCTCATCCGTCAATCTGTCGTCCCACACGCTCATTGCGCGCGCACCCTTCTGAGCAACACCAGCATCATGGTCGACAACATGACAACCTCGCCTACCACCATCGCAACTGCTAATCCCGTCGCTCCATAACGCGGGACGAGCACCAGTCCCAGTCCGGCCAGCGCCGCCAATTGAACTAACAGGCCCGCCACGGGAGCTCGATAATCCGAGAGGGCATAGCAGGCATTGCGGAGCAGCCGGCTGAGACTCATGAAGGGCAACGCGAGAATCGTCACCGAAAGAATCGAGGCGGTGAAGGCTGCATGCTCGGACGAGAACTGCCCGCGCAGGAAAACCGTTTCAACAATCGCATGAGCGAACGGGACAACGATCAGCACCACGGCGACACTGGCCGTCAGCAGGAATATCCCATGCGTGGTGATCTGCGCGAGTCCCGCCCGAACGTCACATTTGAATGCGTCGACCATGCCGGGAAACACCAGCGTGGTCAGAGGAACAATGAATAGCGCAAGCGGCACGGACACAATGGTGCTGGCGTAAAAGAACGCGGCGATAGACCCGGAAGGAAGCCAGGATGCGAGACTACGCTCGGTGAGTGTGACACCCGTATACACCAATTCCGCACACAGCACTGTTGCAACAGTCCCCCACAACCCAAACCAGCCACCCCTGATCGGAACAGGTAGCGCATCGGAGGATACCGGCCTCGCCCCGTCCGTAAGAAAGAACAGCCGCCCGACGAAGAAACCAAACACTCCGAGGTTGCCAACCGCGACACCCAACGTCAACGCATCAATCCCGAGGCTGGAGGAAAACAACACGATCGAGACGATCGTACAAACCGACAGGATTGAACCGGCCAGAAACCCCGGTACGAATGCCCCTAGCACGACGAGGGCTCCACGGCAAAGACCGGCCGTACTGGCAAATACAAGCGGTAGCAAAAGCGCGTGTAGCGTATGCGTAGCAAGCGTCTGCTGTCCGGCGTCGAAACGAGGGAAGGTGTGCTCCAGCAACAGCGACCCACCTCCCCACAGGCACAGGACGACGCCGGCATTGACAAACACCACCCCGCAGACTGCGGGCCTCAAGTATCGGAGAACCGCACCTGATCCGCTCTGCGCCCCGACTCGAGCGATGAACGCCGTTTCCAACGCATTCCCGATTTGAGCGCCAAAGAACAACTGCACGCTCATCACCGCGACAAAGACATCGAGTTGCGGACTCAATCCGAATGTCGACGCCACCGTCAGTTCACGGGCAAAACCAAGAAGGAGCCCGAGCCCGGTGAGGAGAGAATATCCTGAAAACGCGCGGAACGACTCGATCGCTTCGGCGGCCCGCTGTCGTACGACAGCGACCGCAGTCCCATCCAGGCAGGCATGAGCCACTCGTCCCGGCCAGACCAATGATCGAGCAAACAACGCCATAAATCTCCGCATCAACTCGACTGTTTTTCCGTCCTGGTGAAGTCTGACCATCGGGGGGCCACCACCGCCTGCCTGCGGGCTACTGTCCGATCGATGCAGTCAGCAAGACCGTGTGCCCAGGATTCCGGTGTATATAAAGCCACAATCTGTCGAGATACGGCGCCCATCGCATCGATATCGACCGCGATCGACGACACAACCGTCATCGATCGGACCATACCGCCAATGTCCAGCGGATCGCACAGGTAGCCGTTCCATCCCGGCCTCACCAGTTCCGGCACACAGCCGCACCGGTGCGACACGAGCACCGGCAGTCCCGCCGCCATCGCTTCGTTCACGACGAGCCCCCAGGTTTCACTGACGCTCGGTAACACCAAGCAGGAGGCCAGTCCATAGTACGCAGGCAGCTGATCCGATTGCTGAAATCCGGCAAACACCACTCCCTCGATTTCCTGAGCCTGGCGCTGTAACTGATCGTCCTGCGGGCCGCGCCCGACCATCACAAGCCCCCAGGCTTGCCGGCCGGTAGCCTGTCGGTAGCCGGCGTAGGCTTCGAGCAGGCGCGGAAGATTTTTTTCACTCGAAAACCTTCCAACAAACAAGAAGAACTGTTCAGGAAGACCGAGGCTCGTCCGCAGCGCCGATGCATCGGTCCGCGCATCAGCTGCACCGGCCGCAATGGTGTTGTTGTCGACCACGTCATAGCCAGTCCAGATCCGCTCGCGAGGAAACCCCATCCCCGTAAGATAGGTTGCAGCCCGTTCGCCGGCTACAAAGGCCGAATCGTAATGCCGCCGGACCCACCAGCCTTTTAACCACTCTTTGAGTGCGATCCGCCTGCGATCCACCCATTGAGAATCGCCCAAGTAGACACTGACGCGCCCATGCCGACGTGCCCATTGAGCGGCCGCCCTCATGGCAGAATAGTAATACCCGGTGATCACCACGACCTGCGGGTCGGACTCGTCCAACCACTGACTGACACGCGCCGCCAAGGTTTGAGGCTCGATGTTCTCAACTGTCTCGCCGGGAACCGCCTCCAGATACTCGAACCCCAAATCCTGCTTCCTGACCTTCCACTCACGCATCCGTTCCGTTGCGCCCAGCGCCATCACCCGGACAGAGTAATCCGGCCGCAGCGCTTGCAACGCCCGAAACCGCGGGATGCTATAGGGAGCGAGAACCGGCTCCAAGCAGCAGATCGTCAGGCTCATCCGAGCGTCCTCTCTTCGATGGAAATGCAGTCTACTGCCGGAAGTCCGATGAGCGGGCCACGCAGGGGTCAAATTTGTGTTAACAAATCGTAAAGCGGCAGGAGAGTTGAGGTTTGTCGGGAGGAGTCCCCGACGAAAGGGTTACAAGGCAAGCTCGCAGACCGTAGCCCTATTGGCATGAAACCAGAAGACAGTCTCACGGATTCCCTCCCGCAACGAGCGGGCGGCCTGAAAGCCGAACTCAGCGGCGCGCGACACATCGAGGCAGCGCCGGGGCTGCCCGTTCGGCTTATCCGGATCGAATACCACCGTCCCTGAATAACCTGTTTCCTGGACGATCATCGCCGTGAGGTCGCGAATCGAAATCTCCTGCCCGGTTCCAAGATTCACCGGTTCGCTGCGGTCGTACCGTTCGGCGGCCAGCAGAAGCCCCTCTGCCGCATCCTCCACGTGGAGGAACTCTCTGGTCGGCGTCCCGTCTCCCCACAAGGTCACCGACGGAGCACCGGCTTCTTTCGCTTCGACGCACTTGCGAATGATCGCCGGAATGACGTGCGAGGTCGCCGGGTGAAAGTTGTCGCCGGGACCGTACAGATTGGCTGGAAACAAGACGATCGAATTGAATCCGTACTGGGCGCGATAGGCTTGAGACTGGACCAACAACATTTTCTTCGCCAACCCGTAGGGAGCGTTGGTTTCTTCCGGGTAACCATTCCAGATCGTGTCTTCCCGGAATGGAATCGGCGTGTACTTGGGATAGGCGCAGATGGTGCCGACAGCCACAAACTTCTTCACTCCCTGCTGGCGTCCTGCCTCCATCAGCTGAGTGCCCATCATGAGGTTGTCATAGAAGAATCGGCCCGGCTGAGCCTGATTGGCGCCGATGCCCCCGACGCGCGCGGCGAGGTGAACCACCACATCCGGTTTGGCGTCTTGGTAGAGGCGCTGCACCGCTCCCATCTGCACGAGATCGTAGTCCCGGCTTCTGGGCACAATAAGATCCCGGCAGCCTCGTTCCTGCAGCTTCTTGACGAGCACGGAGCCGAGAAAGCCGGCTCCGCCCGTTACGACAACCCTCTGATCTCGCCAGACGTACATAGCTCCGGTCTCCCCCTCATGCCATCAAGCTTTAGGCGTTCCGCCTCGACATCCGCGCGGACCATCATGGTGATCAATTCATGAAACGACATCTTCGGTTGCCACCCGAGCACCGTCTTGGCTTTGCTTGCATCGCCGATGAGGAGATCGACTTCCGTGGGACGGTAGTACCGGGGATCGATTTTCACATAGGGACGCCAGTCGAGCCCCACCGTCTCGAAGGCCAGCTCCAGCATTTCCCGCACGGTGTGGGTTTCCCCTGTCGCAATGACATAATCGTCCGGCTGATCGGCCTGCAGCATCAACCACATGGCCTGCACATAGTCGCCCGCAAATCCCCAGTCGCGTTTGGCATCCAGATTTCCGAGAAACAATTCCTGCTGGAGGCCAAGCTTGATACGGGCCACCGCCTTGGTGATTTTCCTGGTCACAAACGTTTCACCACGCCGCGGCGACTCGTGATTAAACAGAATGCCGCTACACGCAAACAGCCCGTAGGCTTCCCGGTAGTTGACGGTGATCCAGTGCGCATACAACTTGGCCGCGCCATAGGGACTACGAGGATAGAAAGGAGTCGTCTCGCGTTGCGGGATTTCCTGAACTTTCCCGAACATCTCGCTCGACGAAGCTTGATAGAATTTCGGTCGTAACCCCACTTCGCGAATCGCTTCCAGCAAGCGCACGGTGCCGAGTCCCGTGACATCCCCCGTATACTCCGGAATATCGAAACTGACTCGCACATGGCTTTGCGCGCCCAAGTTATAGATTTCGTCCGGCTGAATAGTCCGCAAAATGCGATTGAGCGAACTCGCGTCATTGAGATCTCCGAACACGAGGCGCAACCGAGCCTCCGGCACATGCGGATCCTCATAGATCTGGTCGATACGCCCGGTATTGAATGAGCTGGAGCGGCGAATCACGCCGAAGACTTCGTAGCCTTTAGCCAGCAGCAACTCGGCGAGGTACGATCCGTCCTGTCCGGTAATCCCGGTGATCAAGGCTTTTTTCATAACCGGCTCCTCTTCACAGCAGGCAGGTCTACCGCACCGTTTTCAACACCAATAGCCGTTCGCATCCTAGCGCGTCCTCAATTGCAGCCGGCCACGCAGGACTTAAATTTGTGTTAACGGTTCGTTAAAAAAGGAGCTGACCCAGCCCCTCACGACGAACAATGTTGGCAAGACTCCAACTGGCAGGGATCGTCGACGCAGCTCAGAAGTCGTTGAGGATCATGGGCATTCACATT
The DNA here is from genome assembly GCA_040081095.1 of Nitrospira sp. Taxonomy (GTDB): domain Bacteria; phylum Nitrospirota; class Nitrospiria; order Nitrospirales; family Nitrospiraceae; genus Nitrospira_D. The sequence goes on along the minus strand of JBEBHO010000355.1, from coordinate 173 downwards.
TATCAGGCCATCAGAAAGATGCCACACCAGATCCCCACAGGAATCAACTGGGGCGCCCCTTCCAAAACCCGGTATCAGTTAATCTCCCCGTAACATGGGACGCGTATGGTAGCGGCATCAATGCAACGCACGAGTGGAAGAGGCTGGAGTAGCGCAGGGAGGTCCTGATGGCT
>JBEBHO010000136.1:0-1581 GCA_040081095.1 Nitrospira sp. | reverse complement strand
AACAGGGTTGCCGCCGAAAGGCTCGGACGTAAAGACGTCGGCTTGGTAGAATTTCAGCGAGCGGCGATCAGGCATACTGCCCCCTCTCACTCGTTAGGCTGGGCGTGGAAGTGCTTCATACGACTGCACCATCGGATTGCGGATATAGTTCTCGACATAGTTTTGCAGCGACCCGTTGCGATAGAGCTGCTCGTTCGCAAAACGCGTATCCACCTTGTGCAACACCTTCACTTTCACGCCGGTCTTTTCCGTGAACTGCTCCAGCGTCACGCCGGTGATATCGCTGTAAGGCCCACGCCCTGATTGCATGATGCACTTGGGCACATGAATCATCTTTTCCGTCGTGAGCCGCCGCGCGATATCGTCGAAGGTCAGCAGCACCGTGCAGTCCGAATCCCCGCTCAGCATCGCGTTCGGCACGTAGAGCACCTTCGCCTTATTCTTCCGGTACATTCCCAAAATCTTCGAGACGCTCCAGCCCGTGACCAGCGTATCCTTCTTTTCCAACTCCAGCGAATCGAAGAGACTCACGATGCGCTTTCGGCTCAGAAACGCCGTGATGTAGGCCTCGGTATGGATCGTCTGGAGATTCGGCAAGCCCGCATCGTAGATCCGCAGCGCTTCACCGGCCAGATGCTTTCGGCCCTGCCGCATGAGACTCGCCGTCTCTTCCTTGAGGCCGCGCACCGGCGTAAGCGTCCCCATCCAAAGCACGCACTTCTGATTGATCTTGGAAATGGCGATCGCGTCTTTCGACATCGTGTCGGCATCGAACGCATAGAAATTCGCCGAGGAGACCGCCGGGCCGTCCAGCACCTTCATCAGATGGGTGATCGAAGGCGCATGCGGCATGAGCCGCTTCCGATAGTCACTGAGCGTGATGACCGACAGCTCAAAGTTGATCCGGCCCGGATACTGCGCGACCAGCTGGTGAATCTTCGGCACATGCACAAAGCCGACGGTGAAGAACTGGATGCTCTTGTCCGTGAACTTCAGAAAGTCCTCGACCCACTCCATCGCCTTCGGATGGAGAAACAGGTCGGTCCATTCCATGAACTCGTTGCCGCCCAGACACCAGAACTGCTTCGGGTCCGTCGGCTTTTTGCTGATGTAGTCGAGGATGAATTTCCAATCCTCGTCGGTGGTCTTGGGCGGATCGAGCGTTTCGCGATAGGAATGGTCCAACTCGTAGCAGAACTCGCACTTCACCGGGCAGTCGCGCCCGAGGCTCAGCGGGATCTTCCCCGCGTCCATCTCGCGCTTCAACACATCGCGATAATCTTTCTTGGTGAAGATCGGAGCGGCCTGAAGCATCGGAAGAGGCATTGGCATTGATTGACGACCTTGCTCCAGCTAAAGTAACAGCATGTCTGACGAAACCATCCCCAAAGAGATCACCCACGCCCTGGAGATCCTGGGGCTCACGCTCCCCGTCACCTCCGAAGACCTCGAACGAGCCAAGCGGGTGCAGCTCTATACCTGGAACCCCGCCCGCTACTCGAATCTCACCAACAACCCCAAAGCCTACATGCAGGCCTACAAGAAGGCCGAAGAGATGACCAAGATGGTCGAAGCCGCCTA
>JBEBHO010000142.1:0-22166 GCA_040081095.1 Nitrospira sp. | reverse complement strand
TCAGTTAATCTCCCCGTAACATGGGACGCGTATGGTAGCGGCATCAATGCAACGCACGAGTGGAAGAGGCTGGAGTAGCGCAGGGAGGTCCTGATGGCTTCGCAAGGTCCTAAGACCATTCTCATCGTCGAAGACGAACACGACATCGCTCAATTGGTGAAACTCTATCTTGAGAAGGAAGGTTTTCACACGCTGCGCGCAAAGACCGGCATCGAAGCCAACAAGCTCGTCTCCTCGGATCATCCGGATCTGCTCATTCTCGACTTGATGTTGCCCGAGATGGACGGTCTGGAGGTGTGCAAAGCGCTCCGCAACAAACCGGACACGGCGCTCATTCCCATCATCATGCTGACGGCGAAAGCCGAAGAGTCCGACACGATCGTCGGGCTCGAACTCGGCGCGGATGATTACGTGACCAAGCCGTTCAGCCCGAAATCTCTGGTGGCCAGGGTGAAAGCGCTCTTCCGCAGGCTCGAACGCTCGAGCGACCAGAAAGCGACGGCGTTGAGTTATGGTCCGCTGCAGATGGACCTAACCAGACACGAAGTCCTCGTGCAAGGCAAAGAAGTCACGCTCACCGCCAAAGAATTCGGCTTGCTCGAACATCTGCTCCGTCACCCCGGACGAGTGCTGACCCGAGACGTGCTGCTCAACGCAGTATGGGGATACGACTACTACGGCACGACGAGAACCGTCGATGTCCACGTCCGCCGGTTGAAGCTCAAGGTGCCGATCCTCAATGACGCGATCGTGTCGGTGAAATCGTTGGGGTACAAGTTGTCGGATCAGGTCATGAGCAAGTAATCCCTGTGCTGTGCTCCCATCCACATGTGGCACTGCGATCGATCCTCTCGAGCAGCCTGCTCATGATCTTGTTCACCTCGTGCGTGCATCAACCTCGCATGGAAGAGTTTGAAACCAGCATCGGACGGCTGACTCAGGAGGAACTCACCCGCCGATTCGGCTACCCTCAGCGGCTCAAGCGAGGCTCGAACGGAGGCGAATCTTGGGAGTACGAGTTCTTAGCCGGACAATCTCGTTGCGTCGGTTATCGTGTCTACTTCGATAGCGACTTACGCTCGCAGCGATGGGAACCTCTCCCCTGTCGATAAGCAGCGCGGCATGAGACTGAAGAACTCCCACACAATCCACTACACGCCAGCTTAGACCTCTACGCTTGCCTGCCCCTTTTACTTGGGGCCTCTTCTTTTGAGGGTGCAGGCTTCCCTGACTGCAATGATCGTGTTCGACTCCCTTCCCCTCACGCGAAACGTCGCACGGTCCAATCGTCAGCTGTAACCAAGAATTGAGGCCGACGTGATCCAACCGTGCTTTTGATCCAGTACAACTCTCCTCGGAAAGGAGAACCATCCAATGGCACAAACCATCTCTCCTCGAAAGCACTCTCCAATTGAATCCGCCGTGAAGGCTCGCCGCGCGGCGTCACCACCGAACATCCAACGCGCCGATCTTTGGCAGGAACTTGTCAGGCAGCGCGCCGTCTTGCTCGCCAGCACCAATCTCTCTCTTGCCGCAGAGTCTGCCGCAGAACTCTATGCAGACCCGGCCGATCAGGCCTCGACCGATCTGGAGCACGACGTCGCGATGCAGGTAAAAGTGCGAACCTTCGAACGGCTTCGACACATCGAACATGCGCTTCTACTCATGCGGACACAAGACTACGGACAATGCCGCCACTGCCATCAAGACATCCCGTATGAGCGGCTCAAGGTTCAGCCAGACGCGCAATTCTGCGTCCCCTGCCTCACAACCGTCGAACAGAAGATAGCCCATAACTAACGCCATGACACAGTTCATAACAACGACAAATTATTGGAGCCCAGCTGCGCCTCTCACGCACCTGGCCCCCGCGCTCGTCCCTTCCTGCCAGGAGAAGGGACGAGCCCCGGTCACTCCCCCCTAAACAACACCTGGTTATTGGAGGAACATGCCAAGAATTTCTAAAATCCATACCCGCCAAGGAAGCGATACACAATGTGTCCGCTGTGCCGGATTGAGAGTACCGGAGATCATGAGTGAAGGAGGAACGAGAGTATTGGCCCTCCGTTGCATTCACTGTGGAGACATCACTGACCGGCTCATCGTCAACAACCGATTACGTCGGCGAGACCCGCTCCCGAGGCGTCCACGCACACCGATTTATGGAAGCGACCGCTGGAAAAAGAAGAACAATTTAGTATCGTAAGTCCTCGCGCCGTGCAGGGATCGATGGGCTCATCCGCTGAACGCTAGACGCCCTTATGATCTTGCGGGAGCTCGGCCGTTGAGATCAGGCTCTCGATGCGCTCCTTGAGAAAGAGGAACACCTGGTCGAATGCCGCTTGTGTGGCGGCCTCGTCCCCCAGAACTTTCGCAGGATCCGGCGTGCTCCAGTGCAGCTTCTTCGGCTGGCCTGGAAAGAGCGGACAACTTTCCCCGGCCGCCTGATCACAGACCGTAATTACAAGATCAAATGGCTGATGGGAAAACTCATTCCAGGACTTACTAGAAGGCTCGCCGGGGTCGATGCCATGCCGTTTGAGTGTCTCGATGGAACGGGGGTGTACATACCCAGTCGGAAAGCTCCCGGCGCTCCAGGCCCGGAACCGGCCTTGGCCCAAATCATTGATCAGGGCCTCAGCCATGACTGAGCGGCAGGAGTTGCCGGTGCAGAGAACAAGCACCTTTGTCGGATCAGTCAGCATGAGACTCAGCACCCTCCCTTGTTGGCCGAAGATTTCAAGCTGATGAGCTGGGCAGGAGCGTCCGGAACACAGCAGGCCCCGTCCCCGCTCTCCGTACTATCTGAGAAAAACTGGGCGTCCTCCATGGTCCGATAGGTTTCCCAGGGGATGCCGGTCGGATCTTGCACCCAGGATTTGTCCGATCGCGCATAACAGCAGGTGGTGGCCCCTTCTTCCAGCACGGGCATCTCCGCCTGCTCCAGACGGCTACGCATTTCGCTCAGCTCGCTCTCCTCCTCAACCTGAATGCCCAGGTGATCGACGCCTTTTGTTTTCGCACGGGTCGATATCGCAAAATTGACGCAGGGATCGTCGAGCATCCACTTCGCATAATCCGGCTTGGCCTTGACCGGCTCCGCACCGAACAGCGCACTGTAAAACCGGATCGACTCGTCGAGCTTGTCGACCCCGACATGGATATGAATGCGTTTCATCGCTCTCCTCCTTTCTCTTCAGGTGGCAGTCTCTGCAGGAAACCAATGCCGCGTACGAGTACAGACATGGCAAACAGACAACATCACCGGCACTTCAACCAACACACCGACCACCGTCGCCAGCGCCGCTCCCGATTCCGGTCCGAACAAGGCAATCGCGGTGGCCACGGCGAGTTCAAAGAAATTGCTCGCCCCGATGAGCGCACCGGGCGCAGCCACGGCATAGGGCACCCGCAGCCACCGCATCAACCCGTACGCCAGAGACGCATTCATATACACCTGGAAAAGAATCGGGACAGCGATCAAGGCCACATGCCAGGGCTTGGCCACGATATTCTCCGCTTGAAAAGCGAAGATGAACACCAGCGTGAGGAGGAGCGCGACGATCGTCACCGGACCAAAACGCGGCAGGAACTCCCCCTCAAACCAGGGCTTGCCCTGTTGCCTGATCAGCCACCACCGGACCAGCATGCCGGCCGCCAATGGAATCACAATAAAGGCCACCACGGAACTGGCCAGAATTCCAAACGGCACCGTCAACGAGGACGCTCCGCTCACGAGAACTCCGATGATGGGAGCGAACAACAGCAGCATCAGAAGGTCGTTCACCGTCACTTGCACCAGCGTATAGGCCGCATCTCCATCCGTCAGATAACTCCAGACGAAGACCATCGCCGTACAGGGCGCCGCAGCCAAGATGATGCACCCGGCAATGTATTGATCAGCCTCTGCAGGGGTCATCCATGAGGCAAAGCCGAATCGAAAGAACACCCACGCAAAGAGCGCCATGGAAAACGGTTTCACCAGCCAATTCACAAAAAGCGTCACGAACAGCCCCTGCGGCCGCCGGCCGACGTTTCGCAAGGCCGTCAAATCCACCTTCATCATCATAGGAATTATCATGAGCCAGATAAGGACGGCGATCGGCAGGTTGATATGGCTCCCCTCCCCGAACTCCCAGCCTCGCAACGTGCTCACCGATGCCGGGAATACCTGCCCGATCAGCACACCGGCGAGAATACAGAGCCCAACCCAGACGGTCAGGAAACGCTCAAAGACGTTCAGCCGTTTTTCCGAGGGAGCCGATGATGTGCGGGTAGTATCCATGGAGTTGTGCCATTCCTACTGCTGACGAGAGTCTTCCGTCCTTGTCCGGCCTCAGTGCTTTTCAAAACATCAACTTTTCTTGATACTACGCACCTAAAAAATAGTTACTTACATGCGCGTGAAGAGCCGGGAGCCGCGATCGCTTGCTTGAGTTCCCCAACGAAGTCTTCGAGGTCTTCCAACCCCTCTCGATTCAGCGAGTAATACATCCACCGCCCTTCGGGACGGTCGCGGATCAATCCCGCCTCTTTCAATACTCTGAGATGGAAGGACAGTCGCGATTGCCCAGTCTGCAGAGCGTCCGTCAATTCGCAGACACAGCGTTCTCCATCTTTCAGCTTCTCGATCAGCTCAAGCCGTGTCTGATCGGACAAGGCGTGAAAGAGGGTGGCAGCTTTGACTCGTTGCTTCGTAGACATCGTGGACACTCTACATCAACATCCATCGATTAATCAATTATCGTTGATGGGTCGGACGGCGATGCAGCCTCCTCAATCCGGCGATGAAATTCGGAGCGGGAGATTGAGCGCCGAATCGGGAAGCCTATTACCTACAAGGAATCTGGACAGGCAGGCCGGGCATGAGACCCGGCGGGCGCGCACGCCTGATGTACTACCTACCGCTGAAACCGAAACGGGATTCTGAAGCCGGTGATCTTGATGATGTCGTCGGTCGCATAGTCGTCAACCTTCGTCATCAATCCGTCGCTGCTGTGTTGGATGGACAGATACGCCGTCTTGCCATCAGCCGTGAATTTGAAGCCCGTCGGCTCCGCAGACGAATCCTTCACGGAGAGAATCTTCACACAACCGTCAGTCTTGAGGTCCCGATCCGCGCCATCCGGCAGACAGGCGAATATATCGCCGTTCGGATTGTCTTCGATCACGTAGTGATTGTTGGTCTTCGGCTGAAACGCAAAATTGTCCGGCTGGTTCATGTCCTGATCGCCTTCCACGAACCGATTCACCACAACGGTGCGCTGCGCCGCGCTCGCCGTAAGGGGAGCGGAGTCCACGCCGCACAGCACTTCTCCATAGTTGCCGCCTTCGGCCAGACCCGTGTTGGTCCAGCAGAAGCGAACGCCGGGGCCCTCGAACATCTCATCGATTTCGAGATCCTCCGGGCGGTAATAGCCGGTAGCTCCCAGGGCATTGGCATCCGTTCGCGCGTTCGCCGCGCTCACATTGATCCAGGCGCCATTGCCGATCTCACAACCCTGCCCGAATTGCTGAGTGGTGCTCTGACAAGACACTTGAAGGGCATAGACATTGCCAGCGACCAGCGGCGACTCTGAGAGCGACGTGACCGGATCCTTCGTGGTCCGTGGAGCGGCGGGCACGAACTTGAACATGGCTCCGCCATCGGCGTTAGCCGGGCTTCCCGGACGGAGTTCATCACCGGAATACACGACACCTTCGGGCGTAATGCCGATTCCTTCAAATGCGATCTTCGGCAACGCCGTACGCTTCACGATGGAGATCGAAGGGAGGCCGTTCTGATCGACAATGGCACCAGACGCACGGTCCATAATCGTCTGGTTCGTGACGGTCAACGGATTCAGGATTTCATAGGCACCGCCGTCGCTGGTTTCTTCCGTTGCAAGGATCGTCTGCCACGGAGTCCGGCGAATGCCGTCGCAGGACGTCGTCCCGCGAAGAATCGTCTCCACCGACCCATCCGACAGCTTAATACGCTGCACGGCGGGGTTGAATTTCCTGATGAGGCCGCCCGGCAAGAACGTTCCGAGATCTTGACGTCCCCCTTCGATGCAGAAGATGAGATGGGTCGGGTTCTCATCGCTCGGCCAGAAGGCAAACATGTCGGCCGCATTGGCCGCATTGCGCGTCACGTATTCCACTTTGAGCCCCTCGGCCAACAGCACCTGATCAGAGGCCCGTTGAGTCGGAATGCGATAGTCTCCGCTGGTCGAAGCCGCCGACTCTTTCAAAGACCGGCCCACTCCAAACCATACCTGCGAAGACCGCTCCAATCCGCGCTGCACAATCGCCCCGAAATCCAATCCGTCGAACCCTTCGAACTCACTCGCTACAGCCGGCACCACCGGTGCCGTAAAGATAGAGACCGCCAGTCCCGCTTTCGCCGCCGTCAGTCCCCATTTGGTCATGCGCTTCTTCAATTTCATCATCATGGTCTCCTTGTCGCATTTTCTCACCACACCGGACGAGGCCAGCAGCAGCGAGCGCTCCCTTGTGATTGTTGCTACGTATGGCTGAACGACTACACCTCTTCCTACCGGCTGTCCCATAGCACCCCTCCTCCGGCTCGACGCCGAGCGGTTGCGGAGCTGCTACCACTGCCTGCCGCCTGCGAGTGAACGAAGCTGCAGTCTTCGATTCACCATCCGGCGCTCGGCACAACATCCGTCGCGACTCTCACAGGGAATCGTTACGAATCGATCTGCGTCCGGTCAAAAACTCGTAACACCGCCGTTAAGAGATGAATCAGGAGGGCGGAAGCGGATTCGAAGAAGGAAGACAGTTGACGGGTGGAACTATAACGGGATGAGCCTGAAGAGACCGGACTTCAGTAGGCGCACCGCGCGTCGTGACAACTCGACACACACAGAGAAAAGGAGCACGACATCCCATCGCAATGCATTGAGCTTCACAAGCATGATTGTTCCGTTCTCCCGACCGGCGTCAGAGATGATAGGTGGCAGACATTACCGTGTTCCCCAGAAGCAATTAAGACGAATTTATCCGCGAAGCGCCATCCCGCTTGCGGGGGGGGGCCTACTCAGGCTTCCTGGAATCCTGACAAAACCATGTACACATCTCAATTCCCGTTCAACGGACGCCACCTTCCGCAGTTTCCTGAGGCAAAAGAGTTAACAGAGATTTAACCGACCGACTCTTGAGTCATCGGCCACAGGATCACTATCCTCCAGACACCATGCACTCCAACCGAAGGTGATCTACCCGCGATGCACATACTTGTGACCAATAGGCAAGAAAATACGCCGTGGACCTGACCGATCCGTCCCTCTACATCAACCGTGAACTGAGCTGGGTGCGCTTCGACGAGCGGGTGCTGGAAGAAGCGCTCGACCCGCGCCATCCGTTGCTCGAACGGTTAAAATTCCTCTCGATCTTCAGCAGCAACCTGGACGAATTTTTCATGATCCGCATGTCCGGGTTGTACTGGCAGCTGCAGACCGGCTCGGTCGAGGCTCCGCCGGATGGGCTGACCCCTGAGGAACAACTTCAGGCCATCCACCAAGCCCTCGCGGCGCTGCTCGCGCGACACCTGGCTTGCTGGCAAGACGATCTCCTGCCGAAGCTGCGCGACGCGGGTATCCAGGTGCAGCCCTACTCGGATATCCCTGACGAAGCGGCCGCTCGCCTCCGGGACTATTTCAAAGCCGCCATTCTTCCGGCCTTGACGCCGCTCGCCTTCGACGCCGCCCATCCGTTTCCGCACATTTCCAACCTCTGTATGAACCTCGCCATTGTCCTCCAACAAGGCGATCACCACGAGCGATTTGCCAGGCTCAAAGTGCCGCGGCTCTTCCCGCGCCTCCTCCCTATACCGGGCGAAGTCCAACCCGACGCCGGCTCCGACGGACACTCATGCAACTTTGTGTGGATCGAAGACGTGATTGCCGCCAACCTGGATTTGTTGTTTCCCGGATGCACGATTACAACCGCCTATCCGTTCCGCGTGACGCGCGACGCCGACCCGGACATCGAAGAAGACGAAGCCGCCGATCTCCTCCAGGCGATTCAGGAAAGCCTCCGCCAGCGGCATTTCGGCTCTGCGGTGCGGTTAGAAGTCAACGCACAGATGCCGGAACAGATCCGCAGCATTCTTGCGCAAAACCTCTCTCTTGGTCCCAGCCAGATCTATGCCGTGGACGGTCCTCTTGGCATGGCCGATCTCATCCAGCTCACGAAACTGGATCGACCCGACCTGAAAGATCCGCCCCTGCCGCACAAGATCTCGCCGCTGGTGGCGCAGAGCAACCTCTTTACCGTCATGCAGCAGCGGGATCTGCTCCTGTATCACCCCTACGACAGCTTCATGCCGGTGGTCGAGCTGCTCCGCGCCGCTGCCGCCGATCCTCAGGTACTGGCGATCAAGCTGACATTGTATCGCGTCGGGCCCGACTCGCCCGTTGTGCAGGCCCTGATGAAGGCCAGGGAAAACGGCAAAGAAGTCACTGCGCTGGTGGAGCTCAGGGCGCGCTTCGACGAAGAGAACAACATTCAATGGTCCAAAGAATTGGAGCGGGCGGGCGTGCATGTCGCCTACGGACTGGTCGGCTTCAAGACGCACGCGAAGATGTGCCTGATCGTTCGACGTGAGAACCACGGACTCGCCCGGTACGTGCATCTCAGCACCGGCAACTACAATCCCGCGACGGCGCGCGTGTATACCGACCTTGCGCTCTTGACCAGCAATCCGGCCATCGCCTCCGACGTGGCCAGACTCTTCAACGCGCTCACCGGCTATGCGGGGAAAACTCCTTATCGCTGCCTGATGGTCGCCCCGGACGGGGTGCGCAGCGGCGTGCTCGCGCGAATCGAACGGGTCACGGCGCAGTATCGCGAGACGGGACAGGGCTACATCGCGATGAAGCTCAATGCGCTCACCGACCCCGCTTGCATTCAGGCACTCTACCGGGCTTCCCAGGCAGGAGTGACCGTCGATCTTCAGATCCGGGGCATCTGCAGCCTCCGCCCCGGCGTCGCCGGTGTGAGCGAACGAATTACGGTAACGTCGCTGGTCGGCCGCTTTCTGGAACATAGCCGGATCCTCTACTTTCGATCCGGCGATGAGGAGGAGATGTGGATGGGAAGCGCCGATCTGATGCCGCGCAATCTGGATGGACGGATCGAAGCGGTGTTTCCCGTCGAAGCCGTGCACCTGCGCCAGGCTATCCGCGACAGGATTCTGTTCCCTCACTTACGGGACACCGCACATCTGCGCCGGATGGACGAGAAGGGAATCTACGAACGGGTGGCTCCTGCCGCCGGCGAACCGCCGTTCGATTCCCAGCAGCAGATGCTCGAACAGGCCGGCGTCTGGAACCATCTGCTCGCTTGAGCGAGAACGCGAACAACACTGGAATCTACCTATTACCAGCCCCTAGGCCACGTCCAGGCGCAGCAACCGGTTCCGGTGGCCCTCATAGTCCGGCACGAGACGCTCATATACTTTCGGCATCAGTGAGGAGGAGATCAGGAAATCCGCCGAAGCCCGGTTGCAGGCAATCGGAATGTTCCAGACAACGGCGATGCGCAGCAGTGCTTTCACATCCGGATCGTGCGGATGCGGCTCAAGCGGGTCCCAAAAGAAAATCAGAACATCGATCTCCCCTTCGCTGATCTTCGCGCCGATTTGTTGATCGCCACCCAGCGGGCCGCTTTGGAGTCGCGTCACCGGCAGACCGAGTTCCGTTGTGAGCAACTTTCCGGTCGTGCCGGTGGCAATCAGATGATGGCCCGCCAGGGCCTCGCGATTGAACTTCGCCCAGGCCAGGAGATCCTGCTTCTTGTTGTCATGCGCGACGATCGCAATTGTTTTCTCGTCCGCCATCGACACAGTGTTGTTGTTCATCGCTCCTCCTCAGTCATGATCTCGCAGACTTGCCAGATCCTCTCTCTCACAGAGTATGGCAGGCCGTTGTTACAAATAGATTTCATGCCGAGTCCGCAGTGGCATCAACCACTTGTCCAGGAATGCGCCTGCCTGAACAACCATGGATGACCTAGATGGGAGACTAGGACCGCTCACACCACCGGCCTGGCTTCATCACCGTGCCCATCGCCACGACAACGACGATGGCGGCGAAGAATACCAGCGATGCCATGAGAAAGAACGCCCCGCGCAGATTGGGAAGCATACCGGCTCACCTCCTTGCCGTTTGAACGGTTCTCACACGGCTCCTGTCACCGACGAAATTTCTTCCTTCGATCTATTCCAAATACTGTTCGGGATCGATCACTTCCTTCACGATCGGTCCATCGGCCGGAATGGTCAAGAGATGCAACTGGCCGCCGACCGCCCCGTTCTCGATCTGAAGTGTCTCTCCATGATCGACCGTCGCCCGAACCGCCAGCTTGTACAGTGTCTTCGCGTCTTCAATGCTGAACGTCGATAAGAAGCACGTGTCTTCTGCGCGCAACCGATTGGCCTCGATCGCACGACTGACCTCGGGGCGTTGCTTGTCCCGGTCGAAGTGGGCGCTGGTATCCAACAAGAGCGCCGCCACACTATCTGCTCCCAGGAAGCGTGCCCCGCAGCCGTCAAAGCTCAGTTTCCCGACGCGACCTGACGTCACGCGCCATTGTCCTTTGCGGGTTTTCTCCCATCGCAGTTCACGAACGGCAACCGTCGGGGTTGCTCCGTCAAACCCAGCCACGGCAACGAAAGCAATATGGGTATCCTCCGGAACAGACGACCTCGCAGATGTCGCCGAGGGAGATCCTGCCTGCTCCCGGTACTTGTCGAATAGCTTCTTGATGAGGAGGTCGGCCTGATCTTCGACCGACACCGGCTTGCGCGAGCGGGCGAGAGTTTTACAAACGGATTGGAACTGGTGATGCAGGGCGAGCCGTTCCCCATACCAGCCCTCAAAAGCGGCCACGCTTCGCTGGCTGGGCAGGCAGGTTTTTTCTATCCGGGTGGGGTGAGGCGCGCTGGAGCCCCAGAGTACAGTATCGGCCCCGATCATGATGCCGGTGGAGGTGAGAAAGATGCCGATCAGAGTTCCGAACATGATGCCCATTGTATACCGTCACCGCATCGCCGCTCTATTGCCGCCGCCTCAAAGTTGTGTAAATCCTCCCGTCGTGAGGAAGGCTCGTCCCCTGTCGCCCCACGCCCGAGAAATAATTAACAGGTTTGTTACAGAAGCTCAGACGGTGTTGTAACCGTCTCTTCCGTATGTACCATTTCGCACAGAATGCACAACACCTTCTGCTGCGCTTCCCAACTTATTGGAAACGAATATGCTGCGGCTCTCACCGCAATCACTGAGCCTTTCATCAACCCTGATAGGGCTGTTGCTCCTCACGGCATCCTGCGGCAACCTGCAAGATCCCGCCTCCGGCACATCCGCGCACATCGCGGCCGAACCCGAGGCACAGGCGCCCTCCCTCACACACCCTTCGCTCGATCCGTCCTCTCAGCCATCGAACGATGACCCCGCATCGATGCCGACACCGACAGCAGGCGACCCGGGCCTGCCCGCATCAAATCCCTCTCTGCCTCAGAATTCGCCAGGCATCACCGAGCCACCCGGCACCCTGCCACCCTGGCAGACACGCGAAAGCCTCATCTTGAGAAGGGTCACCCTGGCCTGGGATCCGTCGGCATCCGGCGATGCCGATGGCTACAGAGTGTATGTGCGTAGCGAGTCCACTGTTTCACCGTACTATTTAGAGGCAGGCTCCGCAACGCAACTCTCGATGAGTCTCTTCGTGGGGCAACGGTATTCTTTCACCGTCGTCGCCTACAATGCCGCCGGCGAGAGTCCGCCCGCGCAGGAGTTTACCTTCGACGTCGATTGATTACTGCCCCGCCAGACCGGCCTGCGCCATTCACTACCGTCCGTGAAGGAATTTACCCAGCAGTAATATCCGCCTAACACCGGTGCAATGCGCGACCGATACAGTGAAGCCAATACAAAACACTACAACCAGGAGGCTCAGATGGTGACAGTCGGAACATTGATGAAGAAAGAACTCGTCACGGTGGACATCGGCACCTCAGTCGTAGAGGCCGCAAAGCTGATGAAGGCGTGCAATGTCGGCAGCGTGCTGGTCTCACAGAAAGGCCAGATCATCGGCATCGTGACGGAGTCGGATGTCGTGAAGAAATTCGTCGGCGCCGATCGGACGCCCTACTTCGTGCCCGTGGAAGACATCATGAGCAGCCCTGTCCTTGGCATTGAAGAACGGCGGCCTATCACGGAAGCCGCCGAATTGATGAACAAGCACCACACGCGTCATCTGGGAGTCACCAAAAGCGGCGCTCTGGTCGGCGTAGTCTCCGTTCGCGATTTCCTCCAACCCGTCTCGGCCGACGACTTCTAAGAGTCCTGCGTCTCTCCTCGCCAGTATCCTCTCCATGACAACAACGCTCGTCTCGCCGGCAGGGTGCCGCGAGAGGAGCTTCGTTTTTTGTATCGCAGGAATCAACCGCCGGATATCGGGGAAGGACGCTACGACCGGAGCTTATAGCCGATCCCGCGCACCGTCACGATGAGGCTGGGTTCGGTGGGATCGAGCTCAACCTTCTGCCGGAGCGAGTGGATGTGCACATCCAGGGCATGCTCTTCGAGGGCGTAGCCTTCGCCCCACACTCGATTGAGCATCTCCTGACGGGAAAAGACCCGGCCGGGCGCCTCGAGAAACTGCTGCAGGATCTTGAACTCTTTGGGCGTCAGCTCGATCGCCCGCCCACTCACGGTGACTTCGTGCCGATCCAGATCCATCCGGATGTTCCCCACGCCATAGTGCGTATGAGCCTGCGCTCTCGGCGCGCGGCGCCGCAAGATGGCACGCACCCGCGCGACCAACTGACGGGGACTTTGGTTACACACCACGAGATCAATTTCACGATCGTAATCCTGAATGCACTCCTCGTCACCGCAGGTCTCGACCGTGGTCTCCACGGCGACGATCGTCACGCTGGCAAGGGCGCGAAGCTGGCGCAAATTTGTGATGGTGGCGCTTTCACGATCGATGATGATCAGCGAGGGGACGATCGATTTGAGTTCAGCAAGAGCGGCTGAGTCTGTGCTGGCGATGGCACTCCGATACCCATTTGCCTCAAACGCCTTCTTGAGCGACTGCGCGAAGGGCTCTGACTTCATGAAGATCAGAATGGAATCGGCGACGCCGACGGTCGTGGTGTGCGTAGTCATCATACGATGGCATGCTAGTCTCTTGACCTCAAACAAATCGTTAGGGTGGTGTAAATTGTCGGTAAACTCCCACAGCTCTCTGCAAGATCTCGTCCCGAACACACTCCGGTAAGTTAACGTGGAGTTAACACGCCATTGATCGTTCCTTAATGCCATCCCCGTACGCTCATCGGGATACCATCTCGATCCTTTTAAGCCTAGGAGAACCGTGCTCATGCGTACACCGTCAATTTCCGGGTCTGCGATGCCCTGCCTTCATATAGGTCTCGGCGCCCTCATCGGCGGAAGTCTCTTGTGGACATCGATCGCTTCCGGGCAGGTGATGCCGGTCCTGGATCCGAAAATCCCACCGTACCAGCATATCGGAGCACTGAACGGCGCGATGACGGTCGCCGGATCCGATACCATGAAACCGCTGACACAATCGTGGGCAGCCGACTTACGACAGCTCTACCCGGGCCTGACGATCAAGGACGAAAGTACCGGCTCGGAAAATGGCCTGTCGCGGCTGCTGGAAGGAAAGGCGCAGATCGCCGCCATGTCGCGGCGCATGACCGCGCCGGAGATCGTCGAGTTCAAACGAGAATTCGGATACGAGCCGACCGAAGTCTCCGTCGCGATCGACGCGTTGGCGGTATTTGTGCATAAGGATAATCCGATCGAAGGCCTGACGATCCCCGAACTGGACGCCGTATTCTCGAAGGATCGGCGGCGTGGACTGAAATACATGCTCCAGACCTGGGGCGATCTGATGCTGGACAGTGAATGGGCCGAGGCGCCCATCCATCTCTACGGACGGAGCAACACCTCGGGTACCGCCACATTTTTCCGCGAGCATGTGCTGGATGGAGCCACCTTTAAACCCACCATGATCAATTGCGCAGGGGCGGCTTCGGTCGTCGTCGAGCTGATGAAAGACCGTTTCGGCATCGGCTTCAGCAGCATCGGCTATCGCACGTCAGGCGTGCGGCCTGTGCCCATCGCCGCGGTGCCGGGCAGCCGCTTTGTGGAACCATCCGTCGAATCGGCTATGAACGGGTCGTACCCGTTACGGCGGCCGCTCTATCTGTACATCAATAAAGCGCCCAAGGTAGCGACTCCGCCGATCATGGCCGAGTACGTAAAGTTCGCCCTGAGTGCGCAAGGCCAGCAGACCGTCATCGCCCAAGGCTACTACCCCCTATCGACGCAAGAAATTCAGCGTCTAATCGCTTCCTGGACAGTGCCGGCCCGTTCGGCTGCGCTGGAGCAACCGCTCAAGCTCAGAGACTGACGGCTGTGCAAGGCGAGCGGGGCATGCTAGCCTCCTGGCGTGAGACGCTCACGATGACCACCGGTACTGCCGTCCTCCTATTCACGCTGACGAGCCTGCTGCTGTCCGGTTGCGCGCCGAGCCAGATCGTCACGGTCACGATCTATGACCAGCCTGACGCCTTCGTGCGGTTGGAAACCGATCGCACCATCGATCTGCTCAACAGCCACACACACCCTGTCCACCTGTCTCCGGAACACCTGGCCCTCTTGTTGGGGGGAATCGTCTTTGAAGAACCCTGGGCCAAGCTGCCGCTTTACGATGACCTGAGCCAGCCCCGACGGCATCCGGCCTTCACCGAATCCGAGATCAGCTTGTTCGCGCCTCTGCTGGCGACGGCCCTGGCGAAAGCCACGCCGGAGGAACTCGTCACCTTCTACCGCTCCACTAGCCGTTCAGGATCTCAGCGCGACGTCACGTCGGGAGGCCTGTATGTGCAGGGCGAGGATCTCCATCTCGTGCTCGCCAATTACCGGTCGCCCACCCATTACAGCGCCGACATCGGCGTCGCTGACACCCTGGACGATCGACTCACGCCACTCCGTGCCCTGGCGCCACAGCGGGGCCGGTTGGCGTTCGAGCCACGCGAGGCAGCCCGGGAGATCACTGAGTCCGGATTGGCGAAGTGGTTTCAGGAGGACAAACGCGAAGTGATCGTGCGGTACAAAGCCCTACAACCGCGGGCGCTCAGCCAGCCATCGACACCGACCGCTCCCCGCCCGTAAACACCGCTCTCGGATCGAGCTGGGTCGTGCGAGTGAAGCATCCGCCACCGAATCGGACTAGAAACTCCACTGCAACTGGAACCGGAGCAAATTCCCGCTCTGGAGCTGATACGGCGTCTGGAGACAGGGGGCTAAATTCGACCCGGAAATCGCGCACTGGCCCGGTGGAGATCCATTGGGTGTAAAATTGGCATCGGGCGAATTGCGCTGTGTCCAGGTGTACATGACGGTAAACTCAAGAGCGCGATTGAACTGATACTCCAAACCCAGTTCCCATTCCCTGACGGAATTGCGCGGCGCATTCAGCTCCGCTTTTCGTCCGCCGAAATATTCCTGCACCCGCAGGAAGGGATAGATGCTCTGGCAATAGGTGTCGCACTGGTAGCGATAGAAGACCTGCATATACCCGCCGCTGAGCTTCCCCAGGATGATATCCGTTCTGGCGGCGTTGAGCTCCGGTCCCCGGCCGATGGTGTACTCGGCTTGAAATCCGAAAGGCTGCGGGAACATGATGACATGCCAGGCGATCCGCTCATCGAGATAGTTCCCTCCGTTCGTCACGCCTGGAGTGAAGGCCTGGCCATTGACGAGGGCTACATTGGCGGGGACCACCGATGCAGTCTGAACATTGTACTGGCCGCGATACGCATCCATTCCCACTTCGACGATCTGTCCATTCGGAAACTCTATGGGATACATGGAGTGGAACACGACGTGCTTGTCTTTATTGCGCTCGCGCGCGTTCGGCCCTTGCCCGTTGTAGACACCGATGCCCAGCATGCCGTAGTCGCCGGACCCTTTTAACCCGCTGTCCACCAGCCGGCGGAATCGTTCGCGGACCGAGGTTGGCGCATAGTAGAGGAACAGTCCCAGGTCCCGCTCATTGGGCGCTGCGCTGTTGATCGCGTCATTTCGATCAAGCCCCAGCCGGTTTTGGCTGGACTGCATGTTTTCGAAACCGTAGGGCACCTTGGAAAGCCCGGCCCGGATCCGCCATTCTTTGTTTTCGGTTAAAAACAGATCGGCATAGAAGTCTCGAAGCGCGGCAACCTGCTCCGTCCCTCCCACCAACCCGGCGAATTCCGGCTGCACATAGACGAAGACCCGCTCATGCGGCTGGCCGCTGAGAATGATACGCGCGCGGCGCAGGAAGAATTCGTTATTCCCGGCAATCGAGCGATCCCCTTGATTGCTGCGCAGTAGATCGTTGTTGAGCGAATGGGAATACCTGAGCTGCGAATACCCGCGAAGGCTGATCTTCTCATACCAGCGTTCGCGTACCGGCACGTCTCCGACACCGCGGCTTTCTTCGGACGACTTGACCTGGCGTTTCTCCTCTTCGGCCTTGATCTGCACCCACTGATCGATCGTGATCTGTTTATTCTCGAGCAGGGCGTCTTCCAACTTGCCGCCGAACGCCGGAGCGACGCCGCCAACACACGCCGCCAACACCAATCCCCAACAACATGCCCGCATCCCACCCATGCTGATCATGCCTCTCCTTCCGAAACCGACAGACAAACCAATCCGCACATCGAGCCCCACCATATGAAGAGCGGATTACAACCGGGTTACGGTCGGGTCCAGTCTCCGTTAACTCGCGCGGAGCCCACGCTATGAATGCCGCGCCAGCTCCTACGCATCATCGAAACAGGTCGCCGTTCACCCGTCACCTTGGCGACAGAGCGACCCGGCGCCGCCACCAGGTCCATGAGCCAAGCCCGGCAAGGCCCGTGGCATAGAGCACCAGGCTGGCAGGAATCGCGACGGGTTGCGTACCCGCATCGATCACGCCTCGCAGTGAGAACGTCGCGAGGCGTTCACGTGTACGGCCATCAAGGAGATGTTGCCAGGAGAGACTGAATGCCCGGGTCTCCGGATCGTAGAAACCGGTGGCCGGACCGCCGATGTTGCGGATCTGATACGCGTCACCGCGGCCGATTCCGACGAATAGGGAGGACAGGTCGACCGTGATCGACGACCCGACAATCGAGACCGAAGGCGCGGCGGCGCCGTTCAGCCCCGACGTAAACAACGAGTACGTCCGATGGCCTTTGGTGAACGACGGGACGATGTCGCCCATCGGCTGATACTGCCCGATCACCAGCGTGGCCTCTTGGCCAAGCAACCGATCCAACATGCGCGGCTGGCGGCCGTCAAAGTGCGCTCCGCCGTCTTTCATCTCCGACTGCGTGGCTGTCATGGCCCCCGCCGGCAACACGAGGGACGAGTGGGCCAATACGATTCCGATCATCATGAGCGCCGCATATCGCGTCATAAGGCACGTCCTTTGTAAAAAGTAGTGAGTGAGAATGGCGCATGTAACACAAACCTATTCCCGCAGACCCTTGATACAAGCCGTGGAGAACATCGGCGTAACAGCTGTGTTTGGATTCGGTTAACAGGTGATCAAGATTGATAGGGCAATCAGAAAACACGAAGCCCGCTGAGGGAATCCCCCCAGCGGGCTTCAGATCGGCACGATGGCCTGCACCACCCCTCTCATGGAAACGGTCGCAGGCCTCCGGTCATACAGACCGGGTATAGAACCCTAGGCGAGCAGCTTTCTGGCCCGAGCCAGCATGAGACCTCCAAGACCGGTTCCGAACAAGAGCACCGCGCCCGGCAGCGGCACCGCCGCCACTTGCGCCGTGCCGTGGAGACTGAGCGTCCCCGAGGTCAGGAACGGCACACCCGTGAACGTACGGGTCCATGAAATATCGAACGCGTTCGTCAGTTCGTTGAACGACCCAGTCGCGATGCCGCCGATATTCAGCGCCGCCATGCCGGAATTCGTGTTTACCCAGGACCAGCCGGTGCTGGTGACTCCGGCAAAAAGCGATTGCAGATTCGCCGTCATGGTCGCGCCGGCGGTCTGCGCAGTCGGAGCCGGAAGATTGAGCGCTCCCCCGTTGCTCGTGAACAGGGAAAACGTGAGGTGGGAAATGGTGATGGGATTGAAGATATTCGGCAGGGGCTGATACTGGTTCATGACGAGCTGGCCGGTCGAATTGAAATTGCCGGAAATGGTGCCCAGCGATCCGAAATTCAGCGAGAGTGCCCCGCCGGTGATGTCCAGCTGCGTCACCGTTGCAGCCTGGCTGGGAGCGGGCAGAACCCACAACGCCACTCCCATCAGGAGAGCCATCACGCTCCCCCTGACTGTTGTCGCAAGCTTCTTTGTCATCGTTCTATCTCCTGTGCCGCCCGAGCCTGAAGGCCCGGGCGGCACGATCAACGATCAGGAATGATCGATTAGCGGCACTCGGGGTGAGCGCCCGTCTTGAAGATCAACGGGCCCTTGTCCACGTTCTTGCTGACAAACATTTCCTCATCCGACGCCCAATAGGCCCCGGTGGGAATAATGGCGATGGTGGCCTGGGCCGAGGCATTGTCCACATAGGCCTGCGCCAACGCATCGATAGCCGCACCTTCGCCGGAAGCCCGGCGGTTCAAGCGCCAGCCCGCCCAATAGGCGTACTTGCCGCACTTGAGGTCACGCTTCGGATCCGTGAGCGACGGATCGTAGGCAAGCGCCCCGTCGACCCGAACGGCATAGGCGAGGCCCGCGAGGGTTCCGCCCACATTGAATTTCACCACCGCGTCCGCGTCCATATACCCGATCGACCGACGCCCGTTGGCATCCGTCAGGCAGGTCTCCACGCCGGAACTGCTGCTGCTGAACACACGGGTCGCGCTCGCGACCGCCGTTTCAGTCGCGTTGATCATCAGAGTTTCATCGAAGGCCGCCTTGGTCCCCGAGCCCGCATTTCTCATGCAGAGCTTGACAGGCGAGGTCGCTTCCAGCGCACCGGGAGCCGCATCGGTTACTGTCCCGTAGCCCAATTGCCTCCAGTCGGTGATGCTGCCGGAGAAAAGCCGCTCGATTTGCAGCCGGGACAGCCCGTCGATCGAACCGGCCGGAGCCGTACCCGCCGCATCCAACTTCACGACGCCTTTCCCCACGAACACGCTAAAGGGCACGATCGCCGCCGACACGCCGTTGAGGCCGCTGTCGTCCAGCGCAGCCACAGTGGTGCCGATCGGACCGGTCTGGTGGAACGAGGAACCCTGCACGTCCGACGCCCCCAGATGAACCGGGAGGCTGATGGTGTTCGTATTGGCGCAGCCGGTCGTGTTGTTGTACTGCTTGCCGTCGGCGGGTCTCGTCGTCAATGTCGGACCGGTGCAGCCGGTCGTCAAGGTATGATCGAGAAAGTTCATGTTGGAGGCGGGATTGCTGGCCGGTTGCAACAGCTTGTTTACGCCGTCGCTGGAACCGGTCGCCGAGTACCGCATGATGACCGGAGCACTGCCACGATTACAAACCCAGGTAACCAGATTGTTGTTCGCGCTGGCGTAGCGAGCAGGAAGCGGCGCGGCATCGCAGAGGTTCAAAGGCACGTCCGTCGCGAAGTTACGCCCGGCCGACGATCCGCCGGCGTTGAGTTCCGTCGTTTGAGCCTGCGCCACTCCCGCCCACCCGGCCAAGGCCAGGGCTCCGGCGAGAACCGGCATGTATTTCAAGGTTGCCTTCATCTTATTCTCCTTCGTGGGCGACATGATCGTGTCGCCAGTTCAAATACTGTTGTTGTAAATTACGCCGCCATCCGATTGAATGACCGCCGGGCGATCCCGACCAGTCCGATCAGGCCCGTCCCGAAGAGCACCACACCGGCAGGCAACGGCACAGCCGCTGGCCCTGGGTTGCCGATGATCAACTGGCCCGTGCTGGTAAATTGCACGCGACCGACCTGGGTGAAGGTATTATCCCCGACGTCGCCACGCATGATATTCAGAATCTGATCGATCGTCCCCTGCATGGCCACGGGCCAGGCACCTTCCATTCTTCCCGCTCCGGCAGTGTTCAAATTCGAGGAAAAGGACGCCGGATTCGAGGAGGAAATGGTATTACCGGAGAACGAAGAAGGCATGGCCACGGAAGGATTGAACTGGCTTTCGAAATCGCGCGTGCCCGTAATCTGCGCCGGAGCAAAGGACGTGGCCGCGTGAATCCCCAATCCGCTCGGCGCAGACAGATCCCAGCCGAAGATGGTATATCTGACCTGATTGGTGCCCACCGACGCCGCGCTCAATCCCGCCGTACCCAACTCAATGACGGTGTTCGCGCCCGGGGCCAGCAGGGTGCTGTGCGTCCCGAGGTTATACATCGCTTCCGTGCTGTTGCCGTAGATCGCGAGGACGAGGTCGCCCTCGCCGAACGTGAACGCGTAGGCCTGATTGGCCATGCCCGAAACCGCCGTGGCTACGGCTAAGACCGCCGCCATCATGATTCGCTTCATCCCTCGAACGTTCATGCTACCCCTCCTTGATTGTAAGAATGACCCTGCCGCTGCACTCATCGTCTGTTTCTGACCGTTCCTCGCCGCCATCCCCCCTTTCTAATCGAGAAGGGCGCGCGAATCTTTTGATACATTCGCACTGCCGTTCTCTCGTATCCGTGTTACAGCCACGTCACCCCCCTATTTGAGGGTCGTTAACATTGCATTGCGTCTCTGTTGCAACCTGCCCCGGTCTTGCCGGACTCCGCCGCATGCATGGGAGTGTTGTACCGATGGCTGGTTACCGGACGATCAGAGCGGCCTGTGAAGAAGGTAAATTCTTGATGAAGACTGGAAGACAGAGTGCGAAGCTGATTGAAGGGCAGTTGCGAACGAGAGCAGCTTGTACGCACTCAGCAGATTATGGTTGGCTGCTTCGAATGGAGTTTTTTATTGAATGAATCGTCTTTCCCGATCTCAGGACCAACGGTTTCATCATTGTTCGGTACGATCGACGGAGCCGGCGTGCCAAGCCGCTCACCGGGGACCGCGCGTTCGTTCAGACTCGACTCGTCCTTCGTAATCGGCCTCACCGGCAACTGGCATTCTGTCAGTGCGGGATGGCAGTTTCGATACGCGGGCAGAGGCGCATTGTCATAATCCCAATCGCCATGGGTCCGCGGTCGGAGGGCATCTTCGCCCAGGACAGTGGCGACGGGGAACAGACTCAACAGAATCATGAGCGACAGGAATCGGGGGCACCATTCACAGATGACCGTGGCAACCCTCACGCCTTCCTTTGCATCACGCATCACTTGTCACCCTCTACGTCGGCGGGAAAAACTTGACGACAATCGTATGATCCATGCCGGGTGGCGGAGGACGGACTTCGGTGACTTTTGCGAGTGCGTCCAGCGCGGATTGATCGAACAGGAGACTGCCGGATGAATTGACCAGGCGATATTGCAGCACCCGGCCCTGGTCATCGATGATGAGTTCGCACAGCACGGCATATTCCAGATCATCCTGTAGCGAGGGGGGCTGCTGGTACTTCGCCTGAATCGAGGCCGTCAGAATATCGGTGTAACCGGCAAATCGCCCCCGGCCCTTGCCGATGGCGAACGGATCTGTGCTCACGGGCGGCGGCCCTGGCGCGTCCGACGCTTTCAGCGGAGGCGGCGCGTCCGCCTGCTGGGGCGGCGGGGGCGGCGCGTCTTGCGGCTTCGGCTCCGGCTTGGGCGCTTCCGGCTCCGGTTCTGGCTCCGGTTCTTTTTCGGGCGGAGGCGGCGGCTCTTCCTTCTTAAAGGCGTTGAGCTTGTAGACCTTAATGAGGTTCTGCCCCCACTCCGTTTGCGCCACCCAATAGAGGCCGGCCGCAATCCCCAGGTGCACGATTCCGACGATCAACAGTGTCGTTCCCAGCTTGCTCTTCTGTTTTTCAAACCCTCTGTAACCAGCCATAGTTTAATTCGTGACCTACCGGCGGAGGCTCAAACAGTCTGACCAGCAAGGCCGCAGCGAGTGAAGGACCGAGGCGTACCCTCTGGGGTACGTTGAGGATCTGAACGATGCGAGAACGCCGCTGGCGGACTTTTTCAGCCTCCGGCTACGGTTCATTGACCGTTTTCGTCGCAATCGCCAAATCCTCGACCGGGATGCGCTGGAGAAT
>JBEBHO010000201.1:0-1593 GCA_040081095.1 Nitrospira sp. | reverse complement strand
ACCGGTGGTGGCGCAGCCCTCGAACTTCTGGAAGGCAAACAGCTCCCAGGGTTGGTCGCGCTTCCGGATCGAGCGATCTAGCCCTCTGGATCTGCTCCCCGAACAAGCCAAACCAAAGGATACCGTGCGCATACCCCTGATCGCCGGCAATTGGAAAATGAACAAGACCGCCTCAGAGGCGGCGGCGTTTGCTCGCGAGTTAGTCCAGCAGAACATAACCTCGCCAGCCATCGAGATCGTTATCGCTCCACCGTTTACCGCGTTAGACTCGGTTCGCCACGCACTGGGAAGCGAGTCACGTATTCGGCTGGCTGGTCAGAACCTCCACTGGGAGGACCACGGCGCCTATACCGGCGAAGTCTCTGCGCCAATGCTGAAGGATCTTGGCTGTCAGTACGTCATTCTCGGACATTCTGAACGTCGCGCCCTCTTCGGTGAACAGGACAACGTCATACAGAAAAAACTCGCCGCAGCCTTCCGGCACAGGCTCAAGCCAATCCTCTGCGTTGGGGAATCGTTGGACCAACGTGAAGCGGGACGCACGACGGAGATCATCACCGGACAGCTCAAGGGAAGCCTGGCAGGATTCGAAGCCACACAACTGGCCGAACTCACAATTGCCTACGAGCCGGTCTGGGCAATCGGAACGGGAAAAGCCGCATCGCCGGAACAGGCAATTCCAGTGCATCAGACCATCAGACGGTTTTTGCAGCAGGAATGGTCTCCCGCTGTTGCACAGGGAACCAGAATTTTATATGGCGGCAGCGTCACGCCACAAAACGTGGCAGATTTCCTCGCTTCTGAAGAGATCGACGGCGCATTGGTCGGTGGGGCTTGCCTCAAGGTCGAGTCCTTTGCTAGTATCGCCACTCTCGCACAAAAACGAACGGGGCATTAAGCATGTTGTATACGCTGGTAGTCATTCTTCATGTGTTTGTCTGTTTCCTGATGATCGGCGCAATTTTGCTGCAATCGGGGAAGGGAGCAGAAATCGGCGCGTCCTTCGGCGGATCGAGTCAGACCGTCTTCGGGAGCCGCGGCCCTGCAAACTTCTTGAGCAAACTGACCGTCGGCGTGGCCGCCGTGTTTATGCTGACATCGTTCAGCCTGGCCATTCTCGCCAAGCAGCGGAACTTTGCGTCAACCGTGATCGATCTCAAACCAAAAGAAACATCGTCAGCCCCTGCCGCTCCGCCGACCCCCGCAACCGACTCGCACCCGGCAGGAGATGCTCCGGCAGCTGCACACTAATCCAACGTCTTTAGATAATTATTACGTTCAGTCGATATAGTGAGGCCGCCTGCGAAGACTCGCAGGCGGGCCTCACTACGTTGTCATCATACAGAGACTCTGCGGCAAATCACCGCTCAGATAAGCCCGACAGAATTGTCAGATGCGGGTAATCCAGGCCTCGTGCGCAGGATCCTCCCCGCGTACAATGGCAAAGAAAGCTTTCTGCAAAGCGAGGGTGATAGGACCGGGCTTTCCCGTTCCGATCCGTCGGTTGTCTATTTCTCGCACCGGTGTCAGCTCAGCTGCTGTGCCGGTCACAAAGACTTCGTCGGCCAGATACATTTCGTCGCGGGTAAACCG
>JBEBHO010000315.1:0-1597 GCA_040081095.1 Nitrospira sp. | reverse complement strand
CCTTCGCGGGTCATTTCCTTGGCGACATGCACCATTTCATCCAGCGACGGCGTAATGAGACCGCTCAATCCGACCACATCGACCTTGAGTTCTTTTGCCGCCGCCAGGATTTTTTCGCAGGGTACCATCACGCCGAGATCGATCACCTCATAGTTATTGCAACCCAGCACCACGCCAACGATGTTTTTTCCGATGTCGTGCACATCGCCTTTGACCGTGGCAAGCAGAACTTTCCCTTGCGCCTGATATCCGCCTACCCGTTTCTTCTCCTCTTCCATGTACGGCATCAAATAGGCAACGGACTTTTTCATGACCCGCGCGCTCTTCACAACTTGCGGCAGAAACATCTTGCCCGATCCGAAGAGGTCTCCGACGATGTTCATGCCAGCCATCAACGGGCCTTCGATGACAGACAACGGCTTCGGATATTTCTGGCGCGCCTCTTCCGTATCCTGATCAATGAAGTCTGTGATCCCTTTGACCAGGGCGTGCGAGAGACGCTCCTCGACCGTCCCCTTGCGCCACTCGTCATCTTTGACAACAGCTTTCCCCTTCTGCTTCACCGTCTCGGCGAAATTCACCAGCCGCTCGGTAGCATCAGATCGCCGGTTCAGCAACACGTCTTCTACCAATTCGAGCAGATCTTTGGGAATTTCTTCATACACCGCCAACTGACCGGCATTGACGATCCCCATATCGAGACCGGCTTTGATCGCATGATAGAGAAACGCCGCGTGCATGGCTTCACGA
Organism: Nitrospira sp.; assembly: GCA_040081095.1. Classification (GTDB taxonomy): domain Bacteria; phylum Nitrospirota; class Nitrospiria; order Nitrospirales; family Nitrospiraceae; genus Nitrospira_D. Next base: position 847 of record JBEBHO010000315.1, on the reverse strand, counting down.
ACCACGTTGTTCCCGCGGAACGAGAACGAGATATTGCTGATGCCGCCGCTGACTTTCGCACCAGACAGATTCTTCTTAATCCAACGGGTGGCCTCGATGAAATTGACCGCATAGTTGTTATGCTCTTCGATGCCGGTGGCGACGGTCAAAATATTGGGATCGAAAATAATATCGGTCGCAGGCAAACCCACCCGTTCCGTCAGAATCTTGTAGGAGCGCGCACAGATCTCTTTTTTTCGCTCCAGGGTATCGGCCTGCCCCTGCTCATCGAACGCCATCACGACGACGGCAGCCCCATAACGATGGACCAGAGTGGCCTGCTGGATAAACTTCTCTTCGCCCTCCTTGAGGCTGATGCTGTTCACAATGGCTTTGCCCTGAATATTCTTGAGACCGGTCTCCAGCACCTCCCACTTAGAGCTGTCGACCATGATCGGCACTTTGCAAATATCCGGCTCAGAGGCGATGAGGCGGAGAAATTTCTCCATCGCTGCTTTGGAATCCAGCATCCCTTCGTCCATATTAATATCGATGATCTGCGCACCACCTTCGACCTGTTGTCGCGCTACCGAAAGGGCAGCTTCGTAGTCACCGGCGAGGATCAGTTTCGAAAAAGCCGGCGAGCCGGTCACGTTGGTCCGTTCACCGATATTGACGAAATTCGAATCGGGACGAAGGGTGACCGCTTCAAGCCCGCTCAAACGCGTATAAGGCTCGATCGTCGGAACCGGCCTGGGCTTCAAGCCGTGCACCGCTTCGGCAATCTTCTTGATATGGTCCGGAGTGGTCCCGCAACAGCCGCCCACAATATTGAGCCAGCCGTTCTGCGCCCAGTCGAGTAATTGCG
>JBEBHO010000231.1:0-6216 GCA_040081095.1 Nitrospira sp. | reverse complement strand
ACCGCCATGACGGTGGTCGCGCTGGTCGGCGCCGCGACGATGGTGCTCGGGGCGACGATCGCTCTGACCCAGACCGACATCAAGCGCGTCGTCGCCTACTCCACCGTCAGCCAACTCGGCTACATGGTCATGGCCTGCGGCCTCGGTGCCTACAGCGCCGGCATGTACCATTTGCTGACGCATGGCGCCTTCAAGGCCTTGCTCTTCCTGGGCTGCGGCTCGGTGATCATCGCGCTCCACCATGAACAGGATATGCGCCATATGGGCGGCCTGAAAGACAAGCTCCCGGTAACCTATTGGACCTTTGTCATCGGCTCACTGGCACTGGCGGGGTTTCCGTTGACTGCCGGCTTCTTCAGCAAAGACGATCTGCTGATCTCCGCATGGTCGTCCGGCCCGCTCGGGCAGGTGCTCACCGTGTTGGGATTGCTGACAGCCCTGATGACGGCGTTCTATAGCTTCCGGCTCGTCTTCGTCACCTTCTGGGGCCCCTCCCACGTCGATAAGAAGCACGCCAAGCATGTGCATGAACCATCGAGCACGATGACGTTCCCGCTCATGGTGCTGGCGGTATTGAGTATCGCCGCCGGCTACGTCGGCATCCCAGAGTTTCTTGAACCGGTCTTTGCCCACGGCGGAGCCGCAGCGGCCCATCATGGGGATGCAGGACTGGTGATTATGATCGTGGCCACCCTCATGGGGCTGACTGGAATCGCCGGAGCCTACTATGTGTATGTGCTGAATCCGCAGCTGCCGGATCGATTCGCCAGCCGGTGGAAGGCACTGTACGAAGGCTCGTTGAATAAGTGGTATGTGGACGAGGCCTATGATCGCGCCTTCGTGCAGCCGACGTTGGCGGTCGCGACCGACATGTGGAAACGGATCGATGTGGCCGTGATCGACGGCGCGGTGAACGGCATCGCGCGCGGGATCGCCTGGGGCGGGTGGTTGTTGCGCCTGGTTCAAAGCGGACAGACGCAGCACTATGCGCTCGCGATGGCGCTCGGCATGGTCATTCTGGTGACAGTCTTTTTGGTGTTCTGAGGTCCTATGCAATCGGGCGGATTTCCCTGGCTGACATTGCTGATCTTCCTGCCGCTGGCAGGCGCGGCAGCGCTGTTCTTCGTCAAAGAGACCAGCGTCCGAATGGTGGCGCTGGGAGTCACGATTGCCAATCTGTTGTTCTCTCTTCCTCTGTGGTGGCTCTTCGACGCCTCATCGAGCCAGATGCAATTCGGCGAGGATATGACGTGGATCACCTCACCGCCCATTCATTATCACCTGGGCCTGGACGGAATCAGCCTGCCACTCGTCTTGATGACGACCGTGCTCATGCCGCTCTGCGTTGCGATTTCCTGGCGCTCGATTGAAACCCGCATCAGCAGCTTCATGGCCATGCTGCTCATCATGGAAGGCGCGATGATTGGCGTCTTCGCGGCGTTGGATTTCGTGCTCTTCTATGTGTTCTGGGAAGCGATGCTGATCCCGATGTATCTCCTCATCGGGGTGTGGGGCGGACCGAATCGGCTGTATGCCGCGATCAAGTTCTTCCTGTATACGCTGGCGGGCAGTATCCTGCTGCTGGTCGCGATTCTGGCCCTGTACTTCCAAGGCGGCCACACCTTCGATATCGTACAACTCAGCCAGCAAGCGTATTCGCCGCGACTCCAGTTCTGGCTCTTCATTGCGTTCTTTGCCGCCTTCGCGGTCAAGGTCCCGATGTTCCCGTTCCACACCTGGTTGCCGGACGCCCACGTCGAAGCGCCGACCGCCGGCAGCGTGATCCTCGCAAGCGTCCTGCTGAAAATGGGCACCTACGGCTTTCTGCGGTTCAGCCTGCCCATGCTCCCGGATGCATCGATCAGTTTCGCGCCCATGATCGTGGCGCTGTCGGTCATCGCCATCGTGTACGGGGCGTACATGGCGCTGGCCCAAACCGACCTGAAGAAACTCATCGCCTACTCGAGCGTCAGCCACATGGGCTTTGTCACGCTCGGTCTCTTTATGTTCAATCAGCAAGGGATTGAAGGGGCCGTGATGCAGATGGTCAACCACGGCATTACGACCGGCGGCCTCTTCCTTTGCGTCGGGGTGATCTATGAACGGACCCATAGCCGGCAGATTGCCGACAATGTCGGCCTGACGAAACCGATGCCGCAGTATGCGACGCTGCTGGTGATTTTTTCGCTCTCGTCGCTGGGCCTCCCTGGCACCAACAGTTTCGTGGGTGAGTTCCTGGTCCTGGCCGGCACGTTCCTCTGGAGTAAAATCGCCGCCGCCCTCGCCTCGCTGGGAATCATCCTGGCTGCGGCCTACATGCTCTGGATGGTCCAGCGCGTAGCCTTTGGGATCCCATCGCCTCAGCAATTGCCCAAACTGACCGATCTGAATCGTCGCGAGATGGCGACGTTAGTTCCGCTGGTGGTGCTGGTCTTCTGGATCGGCTTATTTCCAAACCCAATCCTGAGCCGCATGCATGCTTCGGTGCTGAATGTGGTTGCTCGCGCAACCCATGCACCGCAAGAGTCTCCGACTTCAACCGGTCAGCTCCCTGCACCGGTTGAGCCGCCCCCGGCTGCACAGACCGTGCAGTCCATGGAGGCCACACACCCATGATGCTCTCCGCCCACGATCTCTTCGCGATCCTGCCGGAACTGCTGGTCATCTTTGCGGCCTGCGCGGTCCTGGCGTTAGACCCGATTACGCCGACGTCCAAGAAAGACCGGTTGGCCTGGCTCAGCCTCGGCACGATGGCGATCTGCATGGGGTTGACCGCCGCGCGCTTCGGCTCGCCGACGACCGCCTTCGGCGGCCTCGTGGTCATCGACAACTATTCCTGCTTCTGGAAACTCTTGCTGTATTTCGTGACCGGGCTGACGATTCTGCTGTCGTTTTCCTATCTGAAAGAAGAGCGCATTTATTTCGGCGAGTACTATGGATTCATCCTTCTCGCCCTGTCCGGCATGATGGTCATGGTCTCCGGCGCCGATCTGCTCACGATTTACCTCGGCACCGAGCTCATGTCTCTCTCCCTCTACGTCATGGCCGGTCTGAAACGGTCTGAAGCCAGGTCGCTCGAAGCCTCGGCGAAATACTTTGTGCTCGGCGCCTTTTCATCCGGCATTCTGCTGTACGGGATTTCGCTGCTGTACGGGTCGGCCGGCAGCACCCAGCTCCCGGCCATCGCCGCCGCGATTGCAGGGCGCAGTTTGGACGATCCCTTGCTCCTCTTCGCCACGATCCTCATCGCCGTGGGATTCAGCTTCAAACTCGCAGTCGTGCCCTTCCACATGTGGACGCCGGACGTGTACCAGGGGGCTCCGACCTCCGTCACCGCCTTTATGGCCGTGGCCTCGAAAGCCGCCAGCTTCGGTGCGTTCATGCGGGTCTTCGTCGAAGGGCTCGGCGGCGTGCGCGCCAACTGGTCGTTGATGTTCCTGCTGCTCTGCGTGGTCACACTGATCCTGGGCAACATCGTCGCGCTCGTCCAGACGAACGTGAAACGCATGCTCGCCTATTCGAGCATTGCCCATGCGGGCTATGCCTTGATCGGTGTGGTGGCCGCCGGTCGCCTGGCTTCGGCTGAAGCCTCGTCCGCCATCTCCAGCGTCATGCTCTACATTGCGCTCTACGCCTTCATGACCTTCGGCGCCTTTACCATCATTGCGATGTTGCGGAAGGGCGGCCTGGAAGGAGACGAGATCGAAGACTTCAGCGGCTTAGCGAAACGCCATCCGTTTGCTGCGCTCCTCATGATGGTCTTCATGATTTCGCTGGCCGGCATTCCGCCAACCGCCGGATTCATCGGAAAGTTTTACGTCTTCATGTCCGCCGTGCAAGCGGGACTCACCTGGCTGGCCGTGCTGGCCCTGGTGTTTGCCGCAATTTCCGCCTATTTCTACCTGCGGCTGGTGATGGTGATGTACATGCGGGAACCGGGAGCCGTCACCGCCTTATCGCCCAGGTTCGTGTCGTCCCCGGCCCTCTCCATTGTCCTGGCCTGTGCCATCGCAGGCGTGGTGTTCTTCGGGCTCTATCCCGACCCGATCGTGAACCTGGCAACCCAGGCCGCTCTCACGCTGAAGTAATACCTCCGGTTCGTCAAATAAGATGCGCCCAGGGGAAACCCGTGCTAGGCTCACAGACGTCGAGTTGCGGCGCTGCACCAGACACATTCATCGCAAGCATCCTGGACTGAAACATGATGCACGCCATCCGGTTCATTTTCGGGCTACTTAAGACCTTCCAGCGCCAAGGGTGCACCAGTCTGGCAGCCTCGCTCGCGTTCTTCTCGCTCCTCTCCCTGTTTCCGCTCGTCTTTCTCTTGTTGTACGGAATCAGCTTCCTGGTCAGCCAGGACGTGATCGGCGAGCAGTTCCTCCTGAGCTTTCTGAAAGGCTTTCTCCCGTCGCTGGGGGAGCGCTTGGCGGAAGAGCTCCATCGCATCAGTGTGCTGGAGAGCGTGCGGTGGGCCGTCTTTTTGTCGTTCGCCTGGTTCGGCGCGCTGGTGTTTTATGAATTGGACTACGCGCTGAACGTCGTATTCGAAAGCACCTGGAAACGTCACCCCCTGATCTCGACGGCTATTTCCGTCGCCTCGCTGGGCGCCACCGGATTGCTCCTGATCATTTCGTACGTGGCGACACAGATCATCAATTTTCTCACCGGCTACGTTCCGCAACTCTGGGGACTCGATCTGGTCGCCCTGGCAGCCCATGACTTTCTGCTGACCTATACCGTCCCGTTCGGCCTGGCCTTTTTGACCGTCACCGGTTTGTATCGGTTCGTCCCCCGCCGGCGCCCGCAATGGCGGGAGGCCATGATCGGCGGCATGACCTTCGGCCTGCTCTGGGTCGCCGCCAAACTGCTGTTTGTCACCTACAGCGGCTATGCCACGGTCTATGTGAAGCTGTACGGCTCGCTCCTGGAAATCGTCCTCATGCTCCTCTGGGTCTACTACTCTGCCGTCCTGCTGCTCTTCGGTGCGGTGGTGGCCCACAAACTTCAGCAGCAGGCTCAGGCCACTCCTCCTCAAGCTGCTCCCCCCGGCGCTGCCTAGCTCCTACGATTCCAGCCGGATGCTCAAAATGGCCGTCCTCTTCGTTCGTGGTGTATCTTGTTGCGTCGATTCATCTGGTTTGTTTGGTTTCTTTCGTTCTTCGAACCAAATCAACAAGACAAACCAAACAAACTAAATGAACCAGATAGACCAAACAAACCAGACAAACCCAATAACGGTCTTTTTCTAGGCGATTGCTGCCTTCCCCGATAGAATGGCTTCCGGTCATAAAAGGGAGCGGCATGTCAGACGACTTCGGCAAAGAACTGTTAATGCTGGGCGGGACCATCGCGGGCTTTGTGGCAGCGCTGCTCACGGTCCTCGAAAAGCTCCTCGACTTTCAGACCCGTATGCACGGCAAGAAAGAGGCAAAGGGATCATCCCGGCCTGAGCGGGCCGTGCCTGAGTCGACCTCCACTATCGACTTCTTCTCTTCCAAACCTCTGCGCGGATCGTCCTATCTGCTCTTGTACGAGACCAGCGTGATCATCGCCGCCGGCGTCATACTGAACTATGTCGGGCTGACCCTCAGCCGCCATATGGAAAGTATTCTCTTCCTGGATATGACCGGCACCGCGCTGGTGGCCTTTCTGCTTGGCCCTTGGTGGGGCGCCATCGTGGCCCTGCTGTCGAATTCCGTCGTGAACTGGCTGCTCTATCCGGAAGCCGGCGCCGACGTCGTCATCTTCCCCTGGTCGCTGGTGAACATGACCGGCGCGCTCTTCTGGGGCGTCATGGCCAGACAACCGGGGTTCCAAAAGTACGTACGGACGCCCAAGAGCTCGGCCCTAGCTCACAGCTGGTTTTTGTTGAGCTTCGGCCTCGTCGGCGCAGTGGTCATGAGCATCCCAGGCACCCTCGTACAGGCGGCGCTCAATGAACACACCGTCTTCGCATTGAATCCCGAGGTGGCGGAAGCCGTCAACGCGCGCGTGATCCAGTGGGAAACCGTCGTACGAGGCTCCGTTGAGACAATGCTGGGCGTGCAATGGGGTGAGAGCATCAGCTGGTATGTGGTGAACTGGTTCCAGAACATCGTCCGGTACATTCCGGACAAGACCATGAGCGCGGCCATCGCGCTCGTCGTCCTTAAATACGGCTATCCGCTGTTTGAACAGGAATTGATCCACGGGGGGCCAGAAAAAGAACGCCCTGGC
>JBEBHO010000294.1:0-6231 GCA_040081095.1 Nitrospira sp. | reverse complement strand
ACGGTCGCACCCGTCTTTGGATTGCGCCCTTCCTTCATGCGCCGCGCGCGCAAACGGAAACTCCCGAACCCTCGGATCTCCGTCTTATCCCCGTTTTTCAGAGAATCTCGAATGCAATCGAAAATAGTATTCACGACGACCTCGGCCTGCCGCTTCGTCAGCGTGGTCACCTTCTCCGACATCTGCTCGATGATCTGCGCTTTCGTCATGTCCGCTCCCCTTTCGCACCGTTGATGGACAAGTGCCGTTGCTCGCCATTGCCGCGCGCTTAAAAGGCCATGAGATATTTCAGATTCACCCCTGTATGAAAATCGAATTTTGGCAGAACCGACGAGAGCTTGGACTCCAAGAGTTCACGTATCGAGAAGTGGCGACGCTGTTCGACCACTTTCGGCTCACCTTCGATTCCCACCACATCAGCGGCCAATTGAATCGCATCTTCCAGGTTGCCGAGTTCGTCAACCAGCTTTGCATCTTTCGCTTGGCGGCCGGTGAATATTCTCCCGTCAGCCAGCGCCTGAACATCAGCCAGCTCCAGCGCACGACCTTCGGCTACTGCTTCAATGAACTGTTTATGGACGTCGTCCATCACAGTTTGCAGCAGTGCGCGCTCTTCATCGCTCATCTTCCGTAGCGGAGAGCCCACGTCCTTATACTTGCCGCTCTTCACGACCACACCCTCGACCCCGATCTTCTGCAGCAGACCTTCGAAATTAGCCGTCTCCATGATCACACCGATACTGCCGGTCAAGGTTCCAGGATTGGCGACAATGCGATCGGTCGCCGCCGCAATATAATAGCCGCCCGATGCTGCCACGCTCCCCATAGAGGCAATCACGGCCTTATTGCTTTTAGACCGCACCCGGCGCACTGCGTCGTAGATCTCTTGCGAAGGGACCACTCCTCCACCAGGGCTATCGATCCGAAGCACGATCGCCTTAATAGAGGGGTTCTCACTGAACTTTTTCAGCTCCCCGATCGTTTCTTGGGCGTCAAGGATCACGCCCTCGATCCGGATCAGGGCAATACGATCCTCCCCGGAAAGGTCGAGGTCGGGGAAAAAGACATTGACCAAGAACAGCAATCCCAAACCACCCCCTACCACCCAAAATATTTTGCGCAGCAGGGAGCGCTTGGGACGGCGTTCTATCGGTTGGTCTTCAGCCATGAGGCCTCACGCCTATGACAGTCCAACAAGGCCCCGCCATTAGTCCTCCGCCTGCGACTTCTTGCGGCTCTGCTTCGCCGCACGGCCCAGACTTTGATCGAGCGCGCCTTGCGATGAATGATATTCGTCCACCTGCCGACGATCTGAATCCGACTGATGCTCGCGCAGGCTGAGCGCGATTTTCCGCTCTTCGCGATCCACCTTGATGATTTTCGCCGTCACGTCATCCTGCAGCTTGAACTTCTCTTCGAGTTTCGCCGCACCGTCGAGACCGGCTTCGCTGATGTGAATCAATCCTTCGACACCGCCCTCCAATTCGATGAAGATCCCAAAGTCGGCGACCTTGCTGACCTTTCCGGTCACCGAATCACTGACATGGTAACGAGCTGGAATCTCATCGTCCCAAGGATCGCGCGACAACTGTTTGAATCCGAGCGACAACCGTTCCTTTTCTTTGTCGATGCGCAAGACCACGGCTTCGACCTTCTGCGCCTTCTTGAACAACTCTGACGGATGCTTGATGTGCTTGGTCCAGGACATATCCGAAATGTGGATCAAGCCATCGATGCCTTCTTCCAGGCCGATGAAGGCGCCGAAATCGGTCAAGCTCTTCACTTTCCCCTCAATCTTGGTACCGATCGGATACTTGCTCTCGATCATGTCCCAGGGATTGGGAGCCGTTTGTTTCATGCCCAACGAGATCTTCCGGCTGGCGGGATCCACGTTCAACACGGCGGCTTCCACCTGATCACCCACGGTCACCACACGCGAGGGATGGCGCACTTCATGGGTCCAGGACATTTCCGATACATGGACCAACCCTTCCACGCCCGGCTCGAGCTCGATAAACGCTCCGTAGTCCGTGAGGCTCACCACCCGGCCACGCACCCGCGTACCGATCGGATACTTGCCAGCGACGTTGGTCCAGGGATCAGCTGACTTCTGCTTCAGTCCGAGCGAGATACGGCCGGTTTCCCGATCGTACTTCAATACATTGACTTCGACCCGATCGCCGACCGTAAACATTTCTGACGGATGGCCGACCCGACCCCAGGACATATCCGTGATATGGAGCAAGCCGTCGATCCCGCCCAGGTCGATAAACGCCCCGTAGTCGGTGATGTTCTTGACCATGCCCTGAATCAGCTGGCCTTCTTTGAGGTTGGCGAGCGTAGTCTTCCGCTTCGTATCGCGAGTCTCCTCAAGGAGCACACGACGGGACACGACCACATTGCCACGGCGATGGTTGATCTTGATGATCTTCAAGGGGAAGGTCTTGCCGACAAGGCCGTCCAAATCGCGCACGGGATGCAGATCGATCTGCGAACCGGGCAAGAACGCCTTGACGCCGATATCGACCATCATGCCGCCCTTGATGCGCGAAATGATCTTTCCGTCAATGCTTTTTTCTTCATTGAAGAGCTTCTCAAGCTCTTCCCAAATCTTCATCTTGTCCGCTTTTTCTTTGGACAAGACGAGATTGCCGTCAGCATCTTCACATTCTTCGATATAGACCTGGAGGCTGTCTCCAACCTTGAGAGCCTGGAGATCGTCCGGGGAGAATTGATCGCTCGGGATCATGCCCTCAGACTTGTAGCCGATATCGACGACGACTTTATCCTTCGTCAACGCCACCACGCGGCCTTCGGTGATCGTCCCCTCCTCAAGATTGCGGAAGGTCTCCTCGTAGAGGGCGGCCAACGCAGCGCGATCCAACTTCGGTTCATTGCCTGTTGATGCAGTACTCATGTACGGATCCTCATCCTCCGGCATGGGCCGGGTGCTGATGGTGAAAAAACCGGGCTCACTCAGCGTTGCGAGCTCCGGTAGTCGGCTGCTCCGGTAACGCACGCTCGCCCTCATGTCCCACCATTGGCGGCGACACGTTTCCGAGGGCGGCGATATGCGTAATCACCGTGCGGCTGACCAGTTGGTAAAACCGTTTGGCGTCTGCCTTATCGTGCTCTTTGGGATGCCCGCTCTCAAACGTCAGCGGATCTCCCAGCTTCACTGTCACCTGCCGAAACCTGGGCCACCTGGCGCCGGTCGGCAATACATCGAATGTCCCCTTCAAATACGCCGGGACCACCGGACAACCGGTCTGCGAGACGATGACCCCGATGCCGGATTTCGGCTGCCGCAAATGGCCATCGTGACTACGCCCGCCTTCCGGAAAGATGACGACCACTTTGCCGGCCTGGATCAGGCTAATCGCCTTCCCGAAGGCCTCCCGGTCTAAGCGACCCGGTCTCAGCGGTATCCATCCCAGCCGCTGTAGAATGCCATTCAGCACGGGCACTGGGAACAAATCATTGCGCCCAAGATACCAAGCCCGCCGCTTCATCCCGCAACCTAGGAGCGGAATGTCGACGTAGCTGGCATGATTGGCCGCAACCAGCACGCCTCCGGTTTGCGGCAACGTCCCTTCGACCCGGTATCGAAACAAGATCGCTGCGGAGACCCGCACCAGGCCCCACAGGATCCCGTAGACCAATCCGCTCACGAGACGGCCGCAACCGCCGCCAACATCTGCTCCACCACATCGTCAATTTGCAGGGACGATGTATCGATCAATCGCGCATCGGCTGCGGGTACAAGCGGAGCGACGGCGCGTGTGCGATCCCGTTCGTCCCGGCCGGAAAGGTCTTGATGGGTTTTCTCCATCGATCCACTATGTCCGGCCGCCACCAGCTCACGATGGCGACGCTCGGCACGCACGGTCGCGTCTGCCTCAAGGAAAAATTTCACCGGCGCCGAGGGAAACACCTTCGTCCCGATATCACGCCCTTCAGCGACCACCGACCCGCGTTGCCCGATTTGGCGCTGCACCGGCAAGAGCCATTCCCGGACGGCCGGGATCGCCGACACAACAGAAGCCGCCGCCGTCACATCCGGCGTGCGAAGCTCATTCGTGACATCCCCCTCGTCAACCAGCACCAGCATCGCACCGTTTTGAAACAGCATCTGGATCGACAGCGATGGGAGCAGCGCCGTCACCTGTTCCCGATTGGCCGGATCAATCCCATTACGAAGCGTCTTCCAAGCGACCGCCCGATAGAGCGCACCCGTATCAAGGTACAAGTAGCCCAGCCGCGAGGCCAGAAGTCTGGCCACCGTACTCTTCCCTACTCCGGCTGGCCCGTCAATCGCGATAATCACTGCGGGAACCTTTCCACCTTAGATCCCAATGAAGCCGCATTATAGCCCTCAGGCCTAGGCCGTCAACAAGGCCGCCAGGGCACGCTCAAAATTCGGGAACGAGGTATCGACGCAGCCGGTATCCGCCACAGTCGTCGGCGTGTTCGCCGTTAACCCACCGATCGCGAGCGACATGGCCACGCGATGGTCGCCATGGCTCTTGCCGTGAAGCGTCCCGCTCAAACAACCATTCTTGCCCGCTCGGCCAAGCCCCCTGATCACCATGCCATCAGGCGTCTCCGTGATCTGAGCGCCCATGGATTTCAGCTCGGCACTCATTGTGGCAATGCGGTCGCTTTCCTTCACACGAAGCTCTTCGGCGCCGGAGATCGTCGTGTCACCCTCCGCCACCGCCGCTGCCACGCAGAGGATCGGAAATTCGTCGATCGTTTGAGGAATCAATTCAGGGCCCACCGCAACACCCTTCAGCGCAGCCGACCTGACGCGGAGGTCCGCCACCGGTTCACCGGCCTGATCGCGCCGATTAAGCACGTCGATCTTGGCTCCCATGGCTGTCAAGACATCGATGAGGCCGGTTCTCGTCGGATTGATCCCGACGTTCTGAATGGTGACATCAGATCCAGGAATGATGCTCGCGCCCACAAGAAAAAATGCCGCGGCCGAAAAATCCCCAGGAATCACAATTGCGCGGCCGGTCCAACCGGACGATGGACGCCCTTCCAATACCAATATGCCCGACTCTTGCCGCAAGGGAATCCCGAACGACTGAAACATCCGCTCCGTATGATCGCGTGACAAGCGTGGCTCACGAAACCGCATGGTGCCTTCGGCAAAGAGGCCGGCAAACAGGAGTGAGGACTTGATCTGCGCACTGGCAACGGGCGAGGCATACTCGATGCCGTGCAACCGCGTCCCGGTGATCGCAAGGGGAGCCAGTTCGCCGCCTTTGCGGCCGGCAATCACCGCCCCCATCTCGCGCAACGGTTTCACAACGCGGCCCATCGGACGGCGTCGGATAGATTCGTCACCGGTTAAGATCGTGAAGAAATCCTGCCCCGCCAGCAGCCCTGTCAATAAACGGGTTCCCGTCCCGGAATTGCCGCAATCGATTGGCGCCTCAGCCTCTCGCAAACCCCACATGCCTTTGCCATGGACACGAAGCATCTCAGGCTGTTCGTCGATCTGAATCCCGAGCGACTGAAATGCGCGCATCGTGTTCAAACAATCTTCCCCGCGACAATAGCTGGACACTTGGCTCTCTCCCTCGGCCAGAGACGTGAGGATGATCGCACGGTGCGTCACCGACTTGTCGCCCGGCACTGTAATAGTTCCTGCGAGGGGACGGCCTGGGGTGATCGTCAGTGATGCCATTGTTCAGTTACACCGTGACAGAGGGACGAATATTTAATTTCTCGCGCTCGGATTTGGCCCGTTCAAGCGCCTTCTCAATACCGGCTCCGTCGCCCGCATGAACCAAGCGCCGAAACTCCTGGAGCGACTCCTGATACGCATCGATGAGGTGCACCACGTTGTCGCGGTTCCAAAGAAAGATATCCCGCCACATCTCAGGGGAACTGGCGGCGATTCTGGTGGTATCCCGCAGCCCGCCTCCTGAATGTGCGGCCAAGTCGAGCGACGGGATTTCCCGATCGCGGAGACTCGCCAAGGCGGTGATCAAAGCGAAGGCCGCAATGTGCGGCAAATGGCTCACAGCGCCAAGAATCTGATCGTGCAAATGAGGATCCATCGTCAGCACGACCGAACCCGTCTCCTGCCACAACGCCCGCACCCGCTCCAGCGCCTGCGCATCGGTCTTCGACGTGGGCGTCACAATACAGCGCGCGCCCTGAAAGAGCTGATCGGTCCCTGCCGCGACGCCGGTCTTTTCTTTTCCGGCAATCGGG
>JBEBHO010000290.1:0-22555 GCA_040081095.1 Nitrospira sp. | reverse complement strand
ACACCGGCGTTTATGCCGGTAGGGTCGCTGGGGCCTGTGAAGGGCCTCGAGCCTGAGGATCTCCACAACCTGGGGTTCCGGCTTATGCTGAATAACGCGTACCACCTGTATCTACGGCCTGGGCATAAGATCGTGGCGGAGATGGGTGGGTTGCACGCCTTTACCGGATGGCCGGGCGCAATTCTGACCGATAGCGGTGGGTTTCAGATTTTTAGTCTGGCGAAGCTCTGCAAGATCACCGATGAGGGCGTCACCTTTCAGTCGCACATCGATGGCTCGACGCATTTCATTACGCCGGAAACAGCGATGGAGATCGAGGAAGCGCTCGGCGCCGATATCATCATGGCGTTCGATCAATGTGTCGCGCTGCCGGCGTCGCGCGATGCGATTCTTGAAGGTGTCCGGCGGACGACAGCGTGGGCGAAGCGTTGCCAGGCGAGCCGGCAGCGGAATGACCAGGCCCTCTTCGGCATCGTCCAGGGCGGGCTGGAAGCAGATCTCAGAAGACTGTCGGCCCAGGAACTTGTCGCACTGGATTTCGAAGGCTATGCCATCGGTGGACTCTCTGTCGGGGAGAGCAAGGCCGACATGTATGCGATGCTGGACGTGACCGCTCCAGAATTGCCGGAATCCAAGCCTCGCTATTTGATGGGGGTAGGTCTTCCTGAGGATCTCATCGAGGGCGTAGCGCGCGGGATCGATTTGTTCGATTGTGTCGTGCCGTCCCGCCACGGGCGAACGGGATGGCTGTTCACGGGCTTCGGGCGTGTGTCCATCAAGCAGGCGCAATTTAAGCGGGACGAACGGCCGATCGATCCGGATTGCGGATGTCCGGTGTGCAAGCGGTACTCACGGGCCTATCTGCATCATCTCTTCAACGTCAAAGAGATGCTCGGGTCGCGACTGAATACGATCCACAACCTTTGGTATTTTTCAGATCTGATGCAGCGAGTACGCTCGTCGATCGAGCGGGGGACATTTCTCACAATGCGCGAGGAGTTTTATCGCGCGCGGGCGGAAGCCGAGCGGGTCGGTGGCGCGACGGCAGTCGCTACGCAGGAACCGCGGGCCGGCCTCGACTAGCGTAAGAGGAGCCAGATTTATGATGATGGTCGTGATGGCGTCGGTGGCGTGGGCTGAGGGTCCTGGGGGCGGCGGGAGCACGTCGAGCTCGTTGCTCTCGTTGGTGCCGTTTGTGCTGATTTTTGTGATTTTCTATTTCCTGCTGATTCTGCCGCAGCAGAAGCGACAAAAGCAGCAAAAGGCGATGCTCGATGATCTCAAAAAGGGCGACAAGGTCATTACGGCGTCGGGCTTCTGGGGGACCATCACGAATCTCGGGAAAGAGACGGTGACGCTGCAGATTGCCGACAATACCAAGGTCAAGATTCAGAAAGAGCATATTGCAAAAATACGGGCGGAAGACGACGACAAAGAGTAGCCGGACGACGTTAATCACACGAGAATGCTCAAACAGGCTGCCCGGCAAGGCCGCAGCAAGCGAAAAGGCAAGGCGTACGCGGCGGTACGGTGAGCCTCTGAGCGCGGCGATAACGACGCGGGCGGGCTGTTTCAGCATTCTGCAAGAGAGGGTGGCGGAGACATGAAAAAAGTTGGTGGACGGTTTGCATTGCTCGCATTAGTGGTGGTGTTGTCGGTGGTGTTCTTTCTGCCGTCGTACAAGCCGCTGTATCAAGGGTTGCCTGACTGGGCCCGGAAGATTCTCCCGGATAAAGGCATTACGCTGGGGCTGGATCTCCAGGGCGGCATTCATATGGTGATGGAGGTCGATGAAGACCGGGCGGTCGAGATCGCCGTGGAGCGGTCGGTCAACTCGTTACAGGATATGTTGGTCGATAAGAAGTTGCCGGCTGAATCGGTGAAGCGGACGGCCGCAAATCAAATCACCATTCAGTTTGCCAATGCCGAACTGAAGGCGCAGATCCAAAAATTGTCGGACGAGTATCCCACGTTTTTTGAAGTGGATGCCGTCGGATCGGCCAACAGCATCGTGTGGGAGTTGCGCGAGACAGAGATCAAGCGGATCAAGGATTCAGCGATCAATCAGGCGCTCGAAACCATCCGGAACCGGATCGACCAGTTCGGCGTGTCCGAGCCGCTGGTCCAGCGCCAGGGCCTGAAGCAGATCGTCGTGCAGCTGCCGGGTGTCAAAGAACCGAAGCGGGCGAAAGACCTCATCAAGGAAACCGCCCTGCTTGAGTTCAAGATGCTGGATGAAGACAACCAGATGAAGATGGATTTTCCGGCCCGTATCCCGAAGGAAAAAGAGGCCGAGGTGCTGGCCCAGTTCCAGGCCAAGGTGCCGGAGGGCGATCAGATTCTGTTCGAACACCAAATCGACAAAGACAGCGGACGTGAATTCCGTACACCCTATTTGGTGAAGAAACGGGTGATGCTCACGGGCGATGTGTTGAGCGATGCGCGGGTCTCCATCGGAGAGTTCAACGACCCCTATGTCTCTATTACGTTCGACGGCAAAGGCGGCCGGGAGTTTGAGCGGATCACCGGTGAGAACATCAAGAAGCGCATGGCGGTCGTGCTCGACAATACGATCTATTCCGCTCCGGTGATCCAGGATCGGATCTCCGGCGGACGGGCTCAGATCACCGGGACGTTCAGCACGCAGGAGGCCAACGATTTGGCCATCGTCCTTCGCGCCGGCGCCTTGCCGGCCCCATTGAAGATCATTCAAGACCTCACTGTCGGTCCGTCGCTTGGCCAAGACTCTATCGATCAGGGCATGAAATCCACGATGATCGCTGGGATTTTGGTGGTGGTGTTTATGATGGTGTATTACCGGTTGTCCGGGGTGATCGCCGATTTCGCGCTCCTGCTCAATCTGATCTGTTTGCTCGGGGCGTTATCGGCTCTGAATGCCACGCTGACGTTGCCGGGCATCGCGGGCATTGTGCTGACCATCGGAATGGGTGTGGATTCAAATGTACTGATCTTCGAACGTATCCGTGAGGAGCTGCGTGCAGGAAAAGCCGTGCGCCTGGCGGTGGATGGCGGCTATGACAAGGCGTTGCTCACGATCATTGACGCGCACGTGACGACATTGATTACGGGTGTGGCCCTGTTCTTGTTCGGTACCGGCCCGATTAAGGGATTTGCCGTGACGTTGTGCTTGGGCATTGCGATCAATCTGTTCACGGCCTTTGTCGGCACCAAGGTGGTATTCGATCTGCTGAATCAAGGGAAAAAAGTGGATACGCTCAGCATTTAGCAGTGACGCTGATCGCGGAAGACGGAGAGCTGAACGAGAGGAAAAGGGAGCGAGCATGTTAGAGATTCTTGGAAAAACGAGTTTCGATTTTATGGGCAAGCGCAAGATCGCCTTCATCTTCTCCGGCATCATGGTGCTGTTTGGCCTGATTGCGCTGGTGCAGATCGGGCGCGGGACCGCCAATCTCGGGATCGATTTTGCCGGCGGGACGGCTGTGCAGCTGAAGTTCGACCAGGCCATTCGCATCGACGAAGCGCGGAAAGCTCTGGAGTCCAACGGATTGAGCAATGCAGAGCTGCAAGAATTCGGGCAGGAGAATAAACTGCTCGTCCGCATCAAAGCCTCGACCACGATCGAGGAAAAGACGGCCGAGCGGGTCATGGCGGTGTTCTCGAAAGAATTCCCGAACAATAAATTTGTGGTGGATGCGTCGACGGAAATCGGCCCGACCATCGGGAAGAAGTTGCAGGAAGATGCGTTGATTGCGATCGTCATCTCCTTTGTCGGCATCATTCTCTATATCGCAGCCCGGTTCGAGTTGCGTTTCGGCGTCGCGGCGGCGTTGGCGACGTTCCACGATGTGCTCGCCGTGC
Source organism: Nitrospira sp. (assembly GCA_040081095.1). Taxonomy (GTDB): domain Bacteria; phylum Nitrospirota; class Nitrospiria; order Nitrospirales; family Nitrospiraceae; genus Nitrospira_D. Next base: position 18,715 of record JBEBHO010000290.1, on the reverse strand, counting down.
TCGGTGCGTTTTACCTGCTGGATAAAGAAATTACCCTCCTCGTCGTGACGGCCCTGTTAACACTGGCAGGCTATTCGCTGACCGATACCGTCGTGGTATTCGACCGGATCAGAGAGAATTTGCGGAGCCGGCGGCGGGAATCGGAAGAGGCCACGATCAACACCGCGGTCAATCAGGTCCTTAGCCGGACGATTGTCACCAGCTTGACGGTCGTGCTGGTGCTGATTCCCTTGACGCTGGCCGGCGGCGAAGTGCTGCATGATTTCTCGCTGGCCCTTCTGAGCGGTGTCATCTTCGGAACCTACTCCTCGGTGTTCGTGGCCAGTCCATTGCTTCTCCTCTGGCCAGGTGCCAGCGGACGTATATTGAAGCGGAACTAGCGGGCTGAGGCAATAGTTCGTCGCTCGTGAAGCGTCGCCCGCCTTCGACGTCTATTCCGAACGCTTCACGAGCTGCGCTTCACGGGTTCGTGCGGTCTGCCTGGGGCACCAGTATGAAATTCTGGAGTCGGTCGCACAGTCTCCAGCACAAAATCATCACGGCGATCGTGATGGTGGGCCTCCTGCCACTCAGTCTCTCCCTCCTGCTGAGTTACGTGGAAGAACGGCGGGCGCTCCGCGAGGCCATCGGCGCCAACTTTAAGGAAGTGGCGGTCGAGGCGTCGCGTCGCACTGAGATGCACGTGACGCGCGGGATCAACGAGGCCCAGCAGCTCGCGACCACGCCATTCCTTCGCACGGCCGTCACGGAGTCCAATCGCACGTACGAGGGCAAGGACGAGCGGGCCATCGATGCCATGATCAAAGATTGGCAGCAGCGGTGGCGTCAGCGCGACACCCGCAGCGAGTTCCCCCTGTTCATCAACCGGATCGTCACGAACTATCTCATCCGCTGGCACGATATCCGGAAGTCCGATTATGTGGGCATTCTGGTTACGGACGCGCGCGGCGCCCTCGTCGTCAGTTCGATCCCACAAGTCGAGTATTTCTACGGCAAGACACCGTGGTGGACGGCGGTCGTGAAATCCCAGGTCGCTCATCCTTACGTGGGCGACATCGCGTTCGATCCGGCCTTCGGGACGCACGTGGTGGTGGTCGCGGTGCCTATCAGTGAGGATGGCGGGCGGGAAGTCATCGGCGCCGTCACCATTCTGCTCCGGCGCGATACCTTGTTCCATTCAATCGGAGAAGTCTCCATTGGATCGTCGGGCCACGCCATGCTCTTCAATTCCGATGGTGTGTCATTGATCTGTCCGGTGTTGTCCCCTGAAGAGCACACGGTGACACCGGAACTGGTCCGGACGATTATGCAGGAGAAGGCCGGATGGGCGATTGCGCCGGACGACTCCCATGGAAGCCGCAATGCTCTGATCGGCTTCGCCCCCGTGCGGTTCAGTGAACCCTTGGCGCCCGGCAGTATGGGAGGGAAGCAATGGGTGACGGTCATCCGCCAGGATCCGGAAGAGACCTATGCTCCCCTGGGGCGGCTGGTTGGCCGGGTGTTGCTCTATGGGTTATTGGTGTTTGCTGTCCTTGTCGGCACGGGATTGATTGTGGCCCGGCGGATCGCGCTGCCGATCAAAATACTGCACGATGGCGTGTTGGAGATCGCCAGCGGCCGGCTTGATCAGACCCTGCAGATTCGAACCGGCGATGAGATCGAGCACCTGGCCGTGGCGTTCAATCAGATGGCCGCCAATCTCAAATTGTCGTTTACGCAACTTGAGCAACGGATGCTTGAGGTGCGGCAGTTGGAGGAAAAGTACCGGGACCTGATCGAGCACTCTCCGGAAATGATTTATCAGCTGGATCGGGCAGGGCGATTTGTCCACGTGAATCAGACTGGGCTGGTGAAGTTGGGGTACAGTCTCGACGAAATGTTGGCGATGCGGCTCTGGGAATTGGTCCCGCCGGATCAGGGTGGACATGTGTTGAGCTATCTCGAGCGGCTTATGGTGAAGGGCCGCAATACCATTGAGACCGTATTCCTTGCGAAAGATGGCCGCCAGATCGATGTGGAAATCCACGCGACGGCGTTGTTTGATCAGGAAGGCGGCGGCATTGTCCATACGAGGGCGTTTGTCCGGGACGTGACCGAGCGGCATCAGCTGGAGCGGCAACTTCAGCAATACACGAGCAAGCTCGAATCGGCCGTTTCCGAGCGGACGCAGCAGTTGGTGGCGTCGCAAGCGCGCTACAAGGCGCTGTTCGACCTTGTGGCCGACTCCGTCTTCATGGTGGATCGCGAGGGGAAGATTGTGGCGGTCAACCAGCGGGAAGAACAGGCCTTGGGCTATTCGGAATCGTCGGTTGTCGGGCGCAGCATCTTCGACATTGCCCTGCCCGCGTTTCGCGAGGGAGTCCGTGCGTTGTTGATGGAATTGGCCGGAGGGCAGCGGCAGGTCCCTACCCACGAAATCGCCGTGTTTACAGCTGCCGGTATCGAGACGCCGGTGGAAATGGATCTGATTCGCACCGGCGCCGCCGAGGCTCCGTTAATTATGGTGCAGCTCCGCGACATCACTGACCGGAAACGGATGGAGCGGCAGCTGCGGTCCTACCGGGATGAGCTGGAAGTCAAAGTGCGGGAGCGCACGAAGGAGATCGAAGAGACCAAGCAGTATTTGGAGAACCTCCTCGAAAACGCCAACGACGTGATCTACACGCTGGACACCGAGCAGCGCTTCACCTACGTCAACAGTAAGATTGAAGCCTGGGGCTACCGGAAGGACGATCTTATCGGCCGACCCTATCTGGCCCTGTTGTCGAAACGGCATCGCGGCCGCCGGCTCAAGAGCACGCTCGATATCGGTGCGAAACAGGTCTACGAGGTCGAGGTGGTCACGCGCACGGGCGAGGCGCGGTCTGTTATGGTGAGTGTGTCGCCGTTGCACGGAGTGGATGGAGAGATCCTTGGCGTGCTCGGGATCGCCCGGGACATGACCGACACGAAAAAATTGGAGCAGCAGATTAGGAACTCGGAGAAGCTGGCCTCGGTCGGCAAGCTCGCGGCCGGTGTGGCCCACGAAATCAATAACCCGCTGGGTGGCATCCTGAACTGTCTCTATAATCTCGGGAAGGGCACCATCGCCCCGGCCCGGCGCGAGGAGTATCTGGCCTCGATGGAGGACGGGCTGCATCGCGTGCAGAAGATCGTCCGGCAGTTGCTGGATTTCTCCCAGCAGCATCAGCCTGAATTTGCGCCGGCCGACATCAATACGGTCATTGAACGGGTGCTGGTGTTGACGAATCATTTGTTCGTGCCGAACCGGATCGTCCTTGAAGCCGCGCTGGGTAGTTCTTTGCCGAGCGTCATGATCGACCGGCACATGATCGAGCAGGTCTTGATGAATCTGGTGTTGAACGCCGTGCAGGCCATGAAAGAAGGCGGGGTGCTCTCGATCCGGACTTGGGTGGAAGAAGGGATCTGTCTGGTGGAAATTCGGGATACTGGGTCCGGTATTCCGGCGGCGGTGTTGCCGAAGATTTTCGATCCGTTCTTCACGACGAAACGCGAAGGCGAAGGGACGGGGTTGGGGTTGTCGGTGAGTCTCGGGATTGTGGAACGGCACGGAGGCAAGATTCTTGTGGATAGTGAAGTTGGCAAAGGTACGGTCTTTACCCTGTGGCTGCCCGTCTCCCGCGAGCGGCAGCCGGTGGAGCGGGTGTCATGACGCCGCTGACGATTTTGATCGTTGATGACGAACCGTTGATGCGCTTGTCCATCGTCGACGCGCTTGAAGCGGTCGGCCATGATGTCTGCGCCGCGGCCACCGGAACCGAAGGGATCGAAGAGGCGCGCCGGCGGGAATACGATCTCGTGATCACCGATCTGCGATTGCCGGGCGCTGATGGCCTGGCGGTGTTGACGGCGGCGAAAGAAGCGCGAGCGCAAACCGAAGTGGTCGTCATCACGGCGCACGGTTCCGTTGAAACCGCCGTGGGCGCGATGAAGCTCGGCGCCTTCGACTACATTACCAAGCCGTTCAAGATGGATGAGCTGTTGCTGATCGTCGAACGAGCGGGAACCGTGGTCGCGCTTCGCAAGGAAAATCAGGATCTGAAAGAGATCTTGGAGGATAAGTTCAGCTTCGGCGGCATTCTCGGATCCAATACGAAAATGCGCGCCGTGCTGGACAAGATCAAGACGGTCGCGGCAACGGACTCAACGGTCCTGATTCTTGGTGAAAGCGGAACAGGTAAAGAACTCGCGGCCAATGCCGTGCATCAGAACAGTCCGCGGCGGGACTATCCCTTGATCAAAGTGAGCTGTGCCGCCCTTCCCGAATCGCTGCTGGAGGCAGAGCTGTTCGGTCATGAAAAGGGAGCCTTCACCGGCGCGTTGCGTCAGCGACGGGGCCGGTTCGAAATGGCCAATCGCGGGACTTTGTTCCTTGATGAAATCGGAGAAATCTCTCCGGTCGTTCAGGTCAAGCTGCTGCGTGTTCTGCAAGAGCGGAAGTTCGAGCGGGTCGGGAGTAACCAGACGATCGATGTGGATGTGCGGCTGGTCTGTGCGACGCAAAAGGACTTGCGGAAAGAGGTGGCGGCGGGCCGGTTCCGGGAGGATCTCTTTTACCGTCTGAACGTCGTTCAGGTGGTGATCCCACCGCTGCGTGCGCGGCAGGAGGATATTACCATCATCGCCGATCATGTGTTGCAGACCTGTTCGACCAAAATGAATAAAAAGCTGCGGGGCTTTGCTCAACCGGCCAGAGAGCTGCTGCTCCGCTATTCCTATCCGGGTAATGTGCGAGAGTTGGAGAATATGGTCGAGCGTGCGGTTGCGCTGGGCCGCGACCGAGAGCCGATTCAGCCTTCCGATCTCTGCGGCTTTCAGTCTTGCCCCTATCTGGGTGGGGAGCCGCAAGAGTCCTGCGGATTTTGTAATGAAGGCTTGACTGGAAAACCCAAGAAGAAAGAGCTGTCTCTCACCGCGCTCTCTACAGCACGGGAAGGGTTTGAGAAAGAGTATATTCTCTCGGTCCTGGAGCGTGTGGAGGGAAGCCGCACTACCGCCGCTAAAATTCTCGGCATGTCCCGCAAAGCGCTATGGGAAAAGTGCAAGCGCTACGGTATTCCTTCGGCCAGGGACGAGGGAGAAGAGGAGTAGCGAGCATGTTCGCCGCCTCGCTTCCCTGCTCTTCTGCGTCCATGTCATTCCGAAAGGCCCAATATGAAACCAGGTTATCGCCTCGTCATTGTCGATAAAGCCGGAGTGCTGGTGTCCGAATTCCAGCTGACTGATGCGGCGCTGGCTCAGCCGGAGGCTTTTGTCGCCGCGCTGAAACAGGCGGTCGAAGATGTCGAAGAGGAAGAATCGTGAAATGGCTGCCGAGCGGGTGTTGCCGATGGGGAAGGGTGCGTGGTCTATCAGGGGAAAGGGGTGAAACCGTGGCCAAGGCCGCGCCGGGCAGCGATGGCGAAGCGGAATGGAAGGTGGCTTGTCGGAAAGTCTGAGTCGCCGAGGTGAGAGTGCGCGGCAGCCAACCCTGTATGGCCGGCTGCCGAGTGACTACAGAATTACTCAGTTGGTTCGGCTCCGCCTTCCCACAACTTGATCGTCCGGTCCCAGGAGGCGCTGGCAAGCCGTCGGCCGTCTGGTGAGAAGGTAATATTGCGGACGCCGGCCGTATGGCCCTTCACGGTTTTGAAATGTCGCCCGGCGGCAATGTCCCAGAACTTGATGGTGTTGTCGTCCCCAGCGCTGGCGAGGACTTTCCCGTCTGGAGAGACGGCCAGTGTCCTGACCCAGGCCGTGTGACCCGTCAACGTTTTCTTCTCGATCAGCTTCGGCATCTCGAAAAACTTGATGGTTTTGTCGCGGCTGCCGGTGATGAGAGTCTTGCCGTCCGGAGTGAAGGTCATGGCGCCGATCCAGTAGTCCATCGGCTTTTGGAAGCCACCGTCGTCTTCGATAAAGTAGCCGCGGGTTTCTGTGGAGTCATCGGCATCGCGCTGCCAATGTCCGTCGTGGAGCACTTTCTCTTCTCCGCTCGGGAGCACTTCCCATAACTTGATTTTTCCGATGTCGGTCCCGCTCGCCAGGTGAATGCCATCGGGCGAGAAGGCCACGCAGACGGACCAGTGGTGATCGTATTGGTCTTTGCCCAAGAGCGTCATCAGTTCGGTGCCGGTGGTGACTTCCCAGATCTTGATGTCTTTATTGTGGCTCCCGCGCGCGAGCATGAGGCCGTCCGGCGAGAGGGAAAGGCTGCATACGTTATGGTCGTATCGAGTGAACAGGAGCTTGGTCGGTTCGCCGGTCTTTGGGTTCCAGAGGCGGATCGTGCGGTCTTCGCTTGCCGTCGCGAGGGTTTGTCCATCCGGCGTAAACACAATGGCGCGAATGTCGTTGGTGTGGCCGCGGAGTGAGCGCAGGAGCCGGCCGGTTTCAATATCCCACATGCGCACCAGGCGTTCCGCGCCACCGCTGGCGAGCGTGAGCCCATCCGGCGAGAAGGCAACCGCCCAGACGCCATGGGAATGTCCCCGAAACGTTTTGATCTCCCGGCAATCGGTCTTCCAATACTCCAAGAAGTCAATGGGCGGCGGCGGAGTCGTTGCTGCCAGGGCGGTACCGGGGAGAGGGGGCGTCAAAGTGTGTTCAGGCATTGGGTACTCCACTCACCGGGAGGTATCGGTCTCCTCCCTTGATTGCAAATCAGCTTTTGGGGCCAGTATACTTCCTCGTCAACGCTGGGAGATCGTAAGAGATGCTCGGCGTTCAAGTCAAGGTGGCGTGAGACGCCGCTTTCCCCGTGGTGGCAATTCCGGTGGTATCAACGTACTGAGTACTCGTCACATCCATTCTTTCGAGGCTTCCAATGGAAATCAGATTTCAGCCCGCATTGCTGCAAGAGGTGATCGACTCCTTCGTCGAGAAGACCGAGCGCGAAGGCGATCCGACCTATTATAAGGAGTTCCATGAGCACGCCGATCCGATCTACGAGAAGTTCATTCTCGAGGATCGGGAAGGGGAATTTAAGAAGCTGTATCAGTATCTGTTCGGCACCTGGGGGTTTTCGGACATTATTCGAGACTCGTTCAACGAATATCCCATCATGAAGGAGCGGATCGGGATTGTCCTGGTCAAGGGTGTCTTGAAGGAAGATCAGGAAGGCGTCGATATTCTCCGCAAGTGGGGCTCGGTGGAGCAGGATTTGGCCAAAGAGTTTGAGGCCAAAGGTCTGAAAGGTGTGGGTATTAAGCTGATTCCACGCCGATTTTATGATCCTGCCTTAACGCGCTATTGCCGCCATGAACTCATGCACATTGCGGACATACTCGATCCGGGGTTCGGATTTGATCCTGATACCAAGGTTGGACAGAATCCCGGAGAAGAGACGTTGATTCTCCAGCGGTATCGTGTGCTCTGGAGCCTGAGCGTCGATAGCCGGCTGATGACGGCGGGCCGGGAGCCGATGCTGAGCAAGGAAGATCGGTTCAAAGAGTTTCGGTCGTGGTACCGGAAAATTTCGCCACCGCAGTTGAAGTCGGTGTTTGAAGGGCTCTGGCAGACGTCGTATTTCACCCATTCCGAGTTGATTGAAATGTCGACGGATACGCTGCGCGTTATGGATCGCGCGGTCGATGTGGAGGGGGGAGAGGTTCCAGAGACGGAAAATAAGGTCATGCTGATGCCGGGCTTCCCCTGTCCGCTCTGCAGATTTCCAACCTATTCGTGGGTGGAAGATCTGGGCACCAAGCTGGAGCCCTATGTGCTGGATTTCATCCGTGAGAATCACCCTGGTTGGGATATCGAGTACGGCGGGTGTGACCGGTGCATCGAAGTGTATAAGTTGCGGGCTGACGGCGTCATGTAGTGCGGTGAGTTTGTCGTGTGCACCGCTCGTGACGGAATGATTCAGGGCTCTGCTCAGTTGTGAGAACCAGTGGCTTCAAATCCATCATATGGCCGGCGCGATTTCTTGAAAGACTCCGTGATGTCTGTCGCCAAGGCGGCGCAGGAGTTCTCCAAGCAGGCCGATGCGGCGCCCGAGGCACCCGCCCCGCGGTTGCGAGCGGATTGGCTTCGTCCGCCGGGCGCTGTGGAGGAAGCGTTGTTCTTGGATCGCTGCACGAAATGCAGCGACTGCATCAAGGCCTGCGATCCTGGCGCGATTGTCTGTCATGCCGGCGACGGGACTCCGGTGATTTTTGCCGATCAGTCGCCCTGTCTCTTATGTGACGATCTTCCTTGTATTGCAGCTTGTGCGACGGAAGCCTTAGGGCCGGTCGATCGAGCGCATGATATTCGTCTCGGTGTGGCGGTAGTGTCTCAGCGGCTGTGCACGGCCGGGCAGGGGTGTCACGCGTGCGTATCGAAGTGCCCTGTGGAAGCCTTATCGATGGATTTCTCAGCGATGCGGCTGGAGGTATTGGTGGAAGGCTGTGTGGGCTGCGGCCTGTGCGAGCATATCTGTAATACCGTGAATGATCATGTGGCGATCCGTGTGACGCCTGTGCGGCAACTCGTCGGGTTCTGAGGGTCGATGGAAAGTGGAAATCACTGTTCTGAAGCGGAGAATTGAAATGTCTAGAGAAAATAAATAAAAAAATAAACCGGCTGAAATCTATGGATTCAAGTCCGAGTTCTCGCTTGACATCCATTTGACCTTTACCTATCATACGCAGGCCCGTGATAGGTCAAAGCAGTGCTGATTCAGAAGTTGTGTGAGTTGTGAGGCCTGGGTTGATTCCCACATCCAGGAGACAATTGTCATGACGAGTAAACAATCGGTGCAGACAGCAACATCTACCGCTGCTACCGTTATTCCTACTACCCCGACGATTAAAGATTCTCCTGCAGTTGAGCGGGCTCTCAATCGCAGCAAGTTGTACCTCCTTGTTTCCTGGAGCCTTTTATACCCGGAAGACGAGGAGTTTCTTGACTACTTGCAGTGCGGGGAGTTCGTAGAAGACGGCCGGGCCGCATTAGATGCCTTGCAGGCAGCCTTGGATGCGAATCAGGGTGGGGATCGTGCCAAGCTGAAGCTGGCTTCTCTCAAGAAGCAGCTGGACAACGTCGAGAAGCTGGTGGCTTCGGAATGTGTCAACTGGCAGTTGAGCGATCTGCAGTCGGAGCATCGGCGCGTATTCAGCAATGTGATCACGCTGGATTGCCCGCCGTATGAGACGCTGTTCGGCAACGATCACGTGTTCGCGCAGTCTCACACCATGGGCGATATCGCGGGCTTTTATAAAGCCTTCGGCGTCGAGCTCTCGAAAGATATTCATGAGCGTCTCGACCATCTCAGTGTCGAGTTCGAATTCATGCATTTCCTGGCCTACAAAGAGTCATATTCCCGCTGCCATGACGGTGCCGACAAGACTCAGATCGTCGTGGATGCGCAGAAAAAATTCGTCAAGAATCATATCGGGCGATGGGTACCGCTGTTCTGTAGGATGCTAACCAAGAAGTCGGACTCCGGCTTGTTCAAGATCGTCGCGGATATGACTTCTGATTGGATCGAGTTCGAAACGGCTTTCCTGGGGGTTACCCCGCAGCCTTATACGGAGACAGATTATCGTCCGGCGACCTTCAATTCCCCTGAAGGTCAGACCTACGAGTGCGGTGCGCAGGACCAGGGCAATGAGCTCAGTGTCTTGTTGAATGAAGTTGGTGCGCAGTCCTTCCTGGATGTGAAGGATAAAGATAAAGACAAGGAGGAGGGGGGACCGGTCGGAACCGCGTAAGTTCCGAGCAATTATCTCTAGTTTTCTCGATGGTAGTTATATTGGGCTCTGTCATTAATCATTAATTTGAGAGGAGGGATTAGCTGTATGAGAGTTGTGCAGACGACCAACAAGAAATTGGTGTTTGGCATTCTGCTCTCTGCCCTCGTCGTCGGCGTCATGCTGACGATCGGGCAAGTGCCCTTGGCCGTCAGCCAGCCGGTGACGATTCCGGCGAAGGCAGTCAAGGGATCGATTCCCATGGATGGCGCGAACCCCTTGTGGGAGAGCGTGCCTGGTGTAATCGTTCCGTTGAGCGGTCAGCTGATCACCACCCCTATGCACCCGAACATCTCGGTGAAGTCGGTGTTCGTGAAGGCTATGAGCAACGGTAAGGAGCTCGGCCTGCGCGTGGAGTGGAACGATCAGACGAAGAATGATACGGCCATCGGTCCGCAGGACTTCCGCGACCAGGCTGCGATCATGTTCCCGGTCACCACGTCCGGTGCGCCACCATTCCAATGTATGGGTCAGTCCGGCGGAACCACCAACATCTGGCGGTGGAACGCGGAATGGCAGAAGGACCTTGGTAAGGACAGCGCTGGTATGTGGGACGTGGACGATCAGTACCCAGGCATTTTCTGGGACTACTATTTCGAAGAGCCGGCCGGCGGCGTGACCTATCCTGATCGGATCGGTCGGAGCCTTGGGCCATTCAATTCAGGCATCTGGTCCGGTAACATCATGTCCGACCCGACGCTCCGTGTGAGCTCGGTTGAAGACCTGAATGCCAACGGATTCAGCACCCTCACCACCCAGGCCCATCAGGATGTGCTCGGGAACGGTGTGTGGGAGCCGTCAGGCTCCGTCAAGGGTGGCGGTTACACTGGTCCAACCTGGCGCGTAGTCATCAAGCGCAGCCTGGAGACCAGCGATGCGAACGACACGCAGTTCAAGGCGGGAATGTCTGTGCCCATCGCGTTTGCGGTGTGGGATGGGAACAACATTGAGCGCAACGGTATGAAGGCGCTCTCCACCTGGTTCACGCTCAAGCTTCCGTGAGTGAGTTGGTCTCGCGAGAGGCCGCTCATCGCTGAACGCGCTGAGTAGAAGTTTGGAAATGGCCCCGGGTCTGCGCTATGTGAATAGCGAGGTGACCCGGGGCTTTTTCTTTTGTGTTGGGTGGTTGATTGATCTGAAATGTAATGGTGGCGGCATGATGAAAGGCGACTGAGGATGGGTTGCAAATGAAGAAGACGGGAGTGTATAAACGAGAAGTGAAATCCTTCGAAACTATCTGATTTTTTGAAGATATTAGAAAGCGGTTTCCATGAAAGTCTCGTTGTTGTTTCCGCCTACCTGGCATCCTTCTCAACCCTATCTCAGTCTTCCTTCACTCACCGGATTCCTGCATCAGGGCGGGGTGAACAATGTCTCCCAACGGGATCTCGGCATTGAATTGCTTGACCAGGTGCTGACCCGTTCATACGGGGCTGAAGTGCACGAGCAACTGCTCTCGAAGCAGCGTGAGTTGGAGAAAGGGACGACCGGGACGGTTGGTCCTGGAAGCCGTGAACACGCTGCAAAAATTGCAGAGTCGCTCGATCGCTTCCCGTACTTGATCGATCGTGTGGAGTTGGCAAAAGAGACGTTGCGCAGCGAGGCGTTTTATGACCTTGATGCCTACCGCGGCAGTCTGTTCATGATCGATAAGTGGCTAGAGCTTGTATCGTCCGTCTATTTCCCGACTCGACTCACGGTCGTAGACAATCAGTTCAGCAATTATTCGATCTACTCCTCGAAAGATCTCATGAAGGTCATTCGGGATGAGGCGCAGAATCCTTACATCAGTCTCTTCCGGGAGAAATTCATTCCGTCCATCGTGAACGATCGTCCGGATCTGATCGGCGTGTCGATTACGGCGACCTCGCAGATTATTCCCGGTCTAACATTGTGCCGGTTGATCAAGGAGGCCGCGCCCGATCTCCACATCACCATCGGGGGAAGTATCTTCACCCGCCTGGTCGATAATATTCGTCGCTGTCCGAGTCTTTTCGATGTGACCGATGACATCGTGGTGTTTGAGGGAGAGACGGCGTTGCTGGAACTGGTTAACCAGATGGCCGGGAAGAAAGATTTCAGCAAGGTGCCGAACCTGATCTACCGCCAGAACGGGAAGATTACGGTCAATCAACCCTTCTACTCTGAAAATGTGAACCAGCTTCCGGCGCCGAATTACGATGGGTTTCCGCTCGATAAGTATTTGTCGCCGGAACCGGTCTTGCCGGTGCAATTCTCTCGCGGCTGCTACTACAAGGATTGCGCTTTCTGCGCCCTGACCCTCGATCACCAGAACTTTAGGCAGAAGGATCCGGGCCGGACTATCGAAGAATTGGAATGGCTCAAGCAACGGTACGGGGCACAATACTTCTTCTTTACCGACGAATGTTTCGCGCTTGCTCCCACCAAGCGGCTCTGTCAGCAAATGACGGAGCGCAAGCTGGATATCAAGTGGACCTGCGAGATGCGGTTTGAAAAGAACCTCTCGCGCGAACTCCTGACCTCCATGCGGGACGCCGGCTGTCTCAAGATCGTGTTCGGATTGGAATCCTTCAATCAGCGCATCATGGATTTCATGAAGAAGGGCATCAAGCAGGAGTGGGTCCGGCGCATTGCCGATGATTGCGTGGATCTGGGGATCGCCGTGCATTGCTACATCATTGTGGGGTTCCCCACCGAAAAGGAAGAGGAAGCGCTGGAGACGATGAATTTCATCGTGGAGAACAAGAAGCTCCACGGGTCGTTCGGATTCTCTTGCCAGCCCTGTCTCTTCGACCTTGAAAAAGAAGCTCCGATTATGAGCGATCCTGGAGGATACGGAATACGCAGAATCATGCGGCCCTCCGCAGAGGATCTGAGCCTGGGGTTCTTCTATGAGGTGCAGGAGGGGATGACGCCTGACGAGTCAGAAAAGCTCTATCAGCATGTGTATGAGCGAGTCAGCGAAGTCGTCTGCGAATTGCCGTTCAATTACTCGATGGCGGACGGATTGCTCTATATCGCTCATGAAAAGGCCCAGGCGGTTCAGGCGCCGCAGCCGATCAATGCATCCTAGTTTCCTCGGAAGGCGGGCTCGGCTCGGCATTGACCCTGTTTTTTCATGACGTCTATAATCGAATCCCTGTCGAATGGAACGTGAGGGGGCATGAAGATCGCGACGATGAGTGAACGAATCTCCGGTCGCATCAGCGATTACGGCCCGATGTTCGAATACACGATCAAGCTCGTGTTGCTCACCTCATTTCTTGAGCTCGTGCTCTATCGGTTGGTCTCGCGGCTGGGGATGCACCTGAGCAAGATGGCCATCGCGCATCCCTGGATTACGCCGACCTTTACCACGCTCACGGAAATTGGAACGTGGCTGCTCAATATCGTGGCGATTCTCTTGTTCCTTTCGTTGGGCGTAACGATGGTCCACCGAAGTGCCTGGCAGGAGCTGAGTTGGATGACCAAAGTCGCGATGGGGTGCGTCGCATTGTTGCTGGTATTGACGGCGGCTTTTTTGGTGGTGCCTTCAGGAATGGTCGGATCCTTGATCTACAACGTCATCGCGTTTCTGGCCTTGAGCCTGTTTATGTTTGAGTATGTCTCGACGCAGCAGCAGTGGTCCCATCGGATTCTCGGGATAACATTTTTCTTCGGTATTTCAGGCTGGCTCTATTACCAGATCCTTTCGACCGCCTATAGCGTGGTGAACACGGTTGTCGCTCCGCCATTCGTGTATGAGGCCCATCGGATCGGCGAGGCCTTGATGGTGTTGGCAAGCTATCTGACATTCGTGGCCTACGGACAGGGCCTGTCACTGAAGACCAAGAACCGCGTTCAGCGGAACCGGGCAATCTGGTTCTGGGCGACGACAGGGACAATCTTCACGACCCTGATCTTTACCGACTATCTGCTCGGCTTGTATGATCCGGCGCTGGCTTCTGGCGTCAGGCAGGCGTCCCAAGGGATTGGCTGGATTTTCCAGTTCGGCATGGGCTATACCTTCTATCTGCCCTTTGCCATTTATATGGGAGGGCTGCTGTGCTGGTCCTACACCGTCATTAAGTTGCTCAATATGGGGCGGTTGGTGGGATACGGGATCGGACTGATGTTCATCGCAGGGTATGCATTGCTCTTTTCCAATCTCACGCTGATGGTGATTTTGGGAGTCATGCTGCTCACGATGGATCGGGTCAGAACGGCGGTGGCAGAATCTCCGTCGACCGCTACGAATACGTTGATGGGCTCTTCGGATGCCCTGGCAACCGAACAGGCATAATCACTGGAACTGAACACAGGGGCATGTATGGACACAACGAACCCAAGCAATGAACCCACACAGGCGGCGACCGCGCTCGATCCCGGAGATCAGCCGCTTTCGCCCGACGAAGAAATTCTTGCGATCGAGAAGCTGTTGGCGGAGGAGCCGGACGATTTTCAGGCCCGCTGCCGGTTGGGCGAATTGTATTTCAGTAAGGGGCGCATGGATGATGCGCTGGCCGAGGTCAAGAAATCCATTGAGATGGCTGAGGGATTGCGCGCCGAGATGAATCGCTCGCTGGCCATGTATTATTCAAACCTCGGGACCATCTACGCCACGAAAAATATGGCTGATGAAGCCGAGGCTGAGTTTAAGCACGCGCTCGAAGTATTTCCCCATGACATTCTGGCGCTCTTTAACCTCGGCCGGGTGTATGCCGACAAGAAGAAATTCATGGAGGCCAAGGACTACTATGAGCGCCTCGTCGAAATGACGCCGGAAGATCCCATCGCCTGGTACAATCTCGCCAGTGTCTATGTGGAGTTGGATAACCCCCTGGTGTCCGACTACAACACGATCGACATGGGCATTCAGTGCTATATGCGTACGCTCGAGCTCGAGCCCACGCATTTGGAAGCCAGCTTCAAGTTGATGGAGATTGCCCTCAATCACAAGAAATCTGACCTGGCGATCAAGGTGATGGAGAGCGCCGTGGAGAACAATCCCGACGAGCCCTTGGCGTACTACAACCTCATCAGCGTGTATGACAAGTGCAAGATGTTCGAGCAGGCGGAAGAAGCTCGAAAGCGGTTAAAAGAGCGGTTTGCCAAAAAAGCCAAAGAAAGTTCCGCATCCTGATTTACCCCTTACGAAGGAGTCCATCATGTTTGGGAGTCTTGGATTCACAGAGCTGATTCTTATCCTCGTGATCGTATTGATCATTTTCGGTGCCGGCAAATTGCCGCAGCTGGGCGAAGGATTGGGCAAAGCCATCAAGGGCTTCAAGAAGTCCGTGCATGAAGCCGACGCCATTGAGGCCGAGGCGCAGGCGCTCGCAGCGCAGCAGCAGCAACAAACGGCGGCTCCGGTGCAAGCCATTACCGCCGCCCCGGCTCAGGCGATGACCGTCGATCAGCCGGCTGCCGTGGCGCAACCAGCTTCGCGCGCGTGAGCTTTCTTTCCGGTGTGAAGTAGGAGACGCAGAGACGTCTATGGATACAGAACTGCAGTTAGCCGGCGGTTACATCGAGACCTTTGCGGGAAACGGGAAAGCCCGGAGTACCGGTGACGGCAAGCGGGCGGTGAAGGCGGGTATTCCGCTTCCGCACCATGTCGCGCTCGATAAAGAAGAGAAGTGGCTCTACTTTGCCGAATCCGGTTCCGACCGTATCCGGCGCGTCAACATTCTCGAGGGGACGCTCCACAATTTCGCCGGGATCGGAGAAACTTGTTACAGCGGCGATGAGGGACTCTGCGGGGAAGCCGGCCTGTATCTGCCGCTTGATGTGGCGTTCGACTCGCACAACAACCTGTTTATTTGCGATTCTGGCAGCAACCGGATTCGCCGGGTCGATCGGGAAACCGGGATCATCACAACCGTCGTCGGAACCGGTCAGCATGGCTTCAATGGCGATGGTCCGGCGCTTGACGTGAATCTCACCTGGCCCGCCGCGATCGCGTTTGATCGGGACGATGTCATGTACATCGCCGATACGCAGGCGCATAAAGTACGCCGATTCGACGCGCGCACCGGCATGGTCACCACGGTGGCCGGAGCCTGGACGGCGGAGGATGAGTCGCGCGAGCAGCCCTTAGTGGCGCGCAGTCTCGTCGTGCTGTCCGGCGATGCGATTGGCATTGACTTCAGCGACGATCAGGGCTGGCTGATGCCGGTCTGTTCCGATGGGCTGGATCTGTCGATGTACTTGGATGACGGGAAGTCGGCGATGGAGGCGCGCCTCTACGACCTCGTCGGGATTGCCGTCGATAGCAAGGGCAACGTCGTCGTCGTGGATAAGGGCAGCAATCGCGTACGAAAGATCGATATGCAGACCGGTATCATTTCGACGGTGGCGGGCATTTGCCGCTACGGTTACGATGGCGACGACAAACCGGCTGTAAAAGCGATGTTGCATGCGCCAGAAGGAGTCGTCTTCGATGCCGAGGACAATCTCTACGTGGCCGATACCATGAATCATCGCGTGCGCAGGATCGATGCGATGACCGGTCTCATCACCACGGTGGCGGGCAACGGCGACAGCGGGTATGAAGACAAAAATATGGGTGGCTGCGGCGCGGCGCGTTTCGTCGCCAAAGAATCGGCCGGCACGGTCAAGCATGGCGATGGATTGCTGGGCATCGAAGCCGTGGTCAATTCGCCGGTCGGGCTGACGCTCGACTCGCAGGGCCATCTCTATATTTGCGAGCGCGGCGAAAATAAAATTCGCCGAGTGAAATTGTCATAGAGCGCTGTCCGGGTCCTCACAATTCTCCCGGCGGCTGGTATGATAGTCTGCAGTGATCCCGACGGATGCTGTCGAACTTCGAATCACCTGCATGGTGCGAATGACGAATCTCAGTCAGTCCCGTCCTCTTCTGCTGGTGTTGTTTGCCAGCCTCTTTGCTATCGGGGGTATCCTGGGTGGATTGGGGATTCCGCTGGTCAGCTCAGAGGGCATGACCATCCGGTCCCACTTCATCGAGGGCGAATTGCCCTCAGCTCCGGAGGATGCGGTTTGGGCCAAAGTCTCTTCCTTGACGGTGCCGCTGAGCGGACAAGTCATTACGCGACCGGTCTGGCCTGAGCCAACGGCGCGGGCACTCGTCGTACGCTCTCTCCATAATGGCACCGAGATCGCGTTCCTGCTGGAATGGCAGGACAACACCAAAAACGATCGCCTGACCCCCGGCACCTTTCGGGACGGCGTCGCCATCGGACTCCCGCTCGGGGATGCGCCGGCATTCTTCTGCATGGGTCAACTCGATCACTACATCAATATCTGGCACTGGAAAGCCGATTGGCAGAGCGACATCGATCGCCGCGCCTCACGCCAAACGGAGAAGAAGGAAGGCGGCGTGCGCACCTTCGAAGTCATTCCCCGGCGTGTGTCTTCAGTGGAGGATCTGATCGGCGGAGGCTTCAGCACATTGACCACGAAAGAAAAGCAGGGGCGTATCCAGGGCAAGGCCCAGTGGAAGGACGGTGTCTGGCGGGTCGTGATGCGTCGTCCCTTAGTGAGCGAAGAGCAGGAGAACGAGGCCAAGCTCGTCCCCGGCCGTCTGCAAACGGTCTCATTCGCTGTCTGGAACGGTGAGAATAAGGAGCGTAACGGACAGAAGTCGGTCGCCCCCTGGTTCCAGCTGGCCATCGATCCGGTTGCCAAGCTCTGAGTTTTTTGGTGTGATGGATCATTGTGCGTCGGCAGTCCAGTTCCGTGAAAGGACGACTATTCGAAGCCAGCGATTCGTGAATATCGCCATCCACTGCGGTCGGAGTCTCTTCCTGGCTACCTGTCTGCTGGGTGTGACGGTGGAAAGCGTCACGCCTGCGATATCGGCGGCAGCCGATGCTGGAGCGATGACCGAAGACGAGGCCATTCGATTGGGCGAGGAATTCGGTGTGGCGGTCGGTTCGGTCGATGAAGACATTCGGAAAGAGCTGAAGCTGCAGCAGGCAGGTGGGGTCGCGGTGTTCGAAGTGATCGGGAATTCCCGCGCCGACTATGCCGGCATCAAAGTGCGATCCGTCATTAAAGAAATCGATAAGACGGAAATTCGGAACATGATCGATTTCGGCGTCGCCATCAAGAAGGCCATGAAGGAGTGTAACTTTACTCTCGGGACGTATGAGCCCGCCGACCCCGGCGATCCGGTCGGGTGGGGCGTGAATTTTCACTTTGTCGGTTGTAAGCGGGATTAAGGGCAAGCGATGCCGTTGATACGACGCCTGGCCATTGGATGTTGTGTTGTGCTCGCCATCGGGCTGAGCGCGCTCTCGCATGAGCGGGCGATCGCGCAGAAATCTGACGGGGTGGCGACGCCTGACTGGGTCGCCGAGATCGAGCATGTCTTTATCCGTTCCGAAGATTGCAAGCAATGCCATGACCGCCACTATGAAGAGTGGAAAGGCATGCGGGAGCAGACGCCGGATCTGAAAACCTTCGGCCGTGTCGATGCCGCGCTATTGCACGGTACGTCGTTGGAGTCGCCGGTCTTTCGAACCGTGCTCGGTGTGTGGATGCAGACGAATCCGACTCCAGATGAGCGTCAGCGGTGCCTGTCCTGTCATGTGCCCTCCACAACGGTGTTTCCCCAGCATACGGAAAAGATTGTTAGCCAAGTGTTAGCCGGCAAGCCGCAGGTCGAAGGGATCGGTTGCGCCACCTGTCATATGATCAGCTCTGTTGCGACCACGCCTGGTCCGCCGCCAACCTTCAAACTGACGCCGGGAAAGACGCTCTATGGCCCCTTTGCAAACCCCGAGGAAAATCTCGTCCATGTCGGGGCGCAGTCGGATTTATTCCGTGGGGCGAATTACTGCTGTCATTTCGACAAAGTGAAGGATGTGACGAAGCGGGACTTGCCGGGGGAAATTCTCCAGGGTACGGTCTGCCAGGACTGCCACATGGAACCTTCGACCGGCAGTTCGACGTCGAAGCGCGGCTCAATGACGCGTGCGATCGGTCGGCACTGGTTTCGGGGTGTCGTCATTCCTGGAACGTTATTAAAGAAT
>JBEBHO010000155.1:0-1618 GCA_040081095.1 Nitrospira sp. | reverse complement strand
CAGGCCGAATGCACTTCAGTCTCGCCTCTCCCGATCGCCCCTCCGCCCTGACTCGCTTGCCGGCATCCTGATCGCCAAACACGCGACACACCCGCCCTGAAAAGGCTGGTGTCGACAGTTCGATTCTGTCCCTCGGCACCACATTCCGCATACTTAGCGATTGTTCTAGGTAGAAAGGTGGCACTGAAGTGGCACCAAGTGGCACCTGAACGTCATTTTCTCCACTCAGAACAGCTTTCGTGAACGCCTCCAGCCGTGTGATTGCATCCCGCAATCGCGCATTCCAATTGTGAATGTAATACTTTGCCGACCCTGGTAGCGGCTCCCCTTTCAACGTCTGAATCACAGCGTAATCGACGCCACATTGTGTGAGCCAGGTCGTGAAGGTGTGCCGAAGATCGTGGAAGTGAAGATCGTGAACGCCTGCCCGCTCACAGGTTCGCATCCAGGTATGCTTGAAGGAATTCCCGTCTTTCCATTGATGGAAGAAGCGTCCACCGATTCTCGGTGTCTTTCCTAACAACGCCTCGTAGGCCAGACTATTCAGGGGGACCATTTTGGGCACCCCTTTGATTTTTGTCTGACCTGGCGAGGGAACCACCCACCAGCCGTCTCCCCGCTGCATCAACCACTCTTCATGAATCTCAATCAGCTTGTTTTCTCGAAGGCCGATCTGAAGCGCAGCCATCGCAAGACGCCAGACGTTCGGTGAGGCAGCCTCTCGGATTTTGAGTAGCTCCCATCCTTCGGCAATCCGCTCGCGCTTCACATATTCGGGCACCGGCAATCGCTTGAGCCGATTCTTATCCAGATGGTCCATATCGACGGCTAAATTCAGCACCGCCATAAGGGCCGCGCACTCTCGCTCAATCGTCCCTGGGGCCACATGTCGCTTCTTGTCGTCCGGGCCGATCAGGGCAGAGCGGCGCTTTTCCAGAAAGGCCAATCCATCTTCAAGGCGGATATCCGAGAGCTTCTTATCGCCAAAATGTGGAATGAGATGGTGCGCGAGAACGGTTTGGTTCCGCCCGTCATTCTTCGGCCGCTTGGCTTTGAGATATTGCAGGTAGATGGGAACAAACTCTGCAAACGTCAGCGTTGA
The DNA here is from genome assembly GCA_040081095.1 of Nitrospira sp. Classification (GTDB taxonomy): domain Bacteria; phylum Nitrospirota; class Nitrospiria; order Nitrospirales; family Nitrospiraceae; genus Nitrospira_D. The sequence goes on along the minus strand of JBEBHO010000155.1, from coordinate 516 downwards.
AGGCTGCCCAGCAAGAGGGATCGGCGCTTTCTTGGTTTCCGGCTCCAACGAATTCGCATGAATTGCGGTAATGATTTGGAGAGCACTCTCCCGCTCACGATCAACCGTCAGGTTCTGCCCCAGCACCGGTCGATAGCGTATCCCACGGTACCAATAGGTCAGAATCGATCGAGTGCCCGTGGGAGTGTTGATGCGCCGAATATTCATCGCATGACTTTGTGACGTGGCAACACAAACAAAGGATTCCGATGGTAGACCTTGCCAGGTGTGGCGTCAACGGGTGCCGCCGGTAATTCTGGCTCATCGGCGTCTTTCGGAACACCCCCTTCACATAAGCTTCTCACCCACTTTTCAAGATCTTCCTTCACGAACATGACTCGATGCCCATAGCGAACGCGAGGGATATCGACTCGTTGATAGAGAGTCCGCTTCGTGAGCCTCAAGAACTTCGCTGCCTCAAGAATTGTAAGGAGTGTCATGGTTTCCCCTGCTAGTTCGTCTCGCTTGACCCTACCC
>JBEBHO010000117.1:0-6298 GCA_040081095.1 Nitrospira sp. | reverse complement strand
GGTGGAGCAGGGGGTCGGCTCCATGAGGTTGATTCGTTTGGTCACACCGCTCAGGACTTCTCGAAGAGACAGATCGACTTCCGTTTCAAGATCTTCCCCTGAAGCCGAAAATTCGTGCTGGCCGGGTGCTCGCCCGCGGCCCCCGAAGAGATTCTCAAAGATATCGGAAAATCCCTCGCCGCTGAACGAGTGGGCCTGTCCGCGGCTTTGGGCTCCGGCGGCCTGGCGGGCTCGCTCATAGGCTTCGGCCTGCTCCCATTGGGCGCCGTGCTGATCGTACTTTTTGCGCTTGTCTGGGTCGGAGAGGACTTCATGCGCCTCATTCATCTCTTTGAATTTCTTCTCCATCTCGGCCTTCTTGGCGCCACTGTGCATGTCGGGGTGGAATTGGCGGGCGAGACGGCGATAGGCCTTCTTGATCTCATCGGCCGAAGCCGTGCGGGGGATGCCGAGAACTTGATAGTAGTCGCGACCAGAATTTGCCATGATCCAGTGCTTTCGTGTCGAGTGTTCTGGAAGGGAAGATAACTCTGTAGCTTACGGGGTCAATCCCCTCTTTGCAAGAGAGGAACTGGCCGATGCAGCTCTGGCGTGCAACGATCATGATCAGATCTGGGCTCCTTCATTGAGGTAGCTCCGAACCTTGTTTCAGTGATTCAATGTCAATGTTGCATGAATTGAGACGCTAAGGAATTTCTTTGAGTAAAGGCGTGATCACGATATTGCGGAAGGATACACGCCCATGATCCCCCTGTAGCATGATGGGGCCTGGCCGTGCTTCATCACTGTCGAGGGCGGCACCCGTGGGCCCTGGAATTTGTTCATGGGCAATCACAACGTGATCGTTCAGCCGCACGGTCACCTCTCTCCCGATGAGCGTGACATCAAGCGTTTGCCACTCGCCTGGGTTTTTCCCGGCCGACAGGGTCGGAGCGATGTGTCCAAAGATGGCGCCGGTCGAGCGAGGGGTAGGCGGCATGTTCCCATCGTGGTCGATTTGGACTTCGTATCGGCCTCGAAGGTACACTCCACTCCCGCCTTTGTCGTCGAGCCGAAACTCTAGATGGAGATGAAAATTCCAAAAATCGATGTTCGATTTCAGATCAGCGCAGGATCTGTCGTTGAATAAGATGCCCGCTTCGGTATGCCAACAAGAGGGTGAGGATCCGTTACGCAAGGTCCATCCGGAGAGCGTGTGGCCGGTAAGAAGGGCCACCGGCGTTCCTGGTCGTAGTGCGGTGGGGGCGCGCAAATCCGGTGCGCGAACCCCATTCCATCTAATGGTGGAACTGTGGTCCGTTGCCGTTCCACTGAGAGCGTTGCTTGCATATCTTGCGGTGAAATGGAGCCGTTTCCCCATGAATAGGTGCGAGAAGGTCAGAGTGTCTTCTGAGATCGAAACATCCTCCAAAGGCTCAGCTCCGCCGAAGATCCATACCAGCTGACCGCTCTTGTCCTTGCTTGCTGTAGGCTGAATCTGTAACCAGGCAGAAGCATAGCCATCCGTTTCGAGAAGAGTGAGGTTCCACCGGCCGATGAAATCAGACTCGGCAGCAAAGACGGATTGAATGAAAATAGTGAGCGCTACCAGGAGTGAGAGAGGAAGGACAGCAGAACGCAGAAGAGTCTGACAGGTTCTCTGGATCGGGTTTCTGAGCATAGGATCCTATCAAGGGATTAGGCTTGCTGGGGCAATCTCTTTCGCGCGGCTGCTCAGCTCTAGGACTGTGGGGCTGGAGCACTGTTACGAACAGCCTGGATTGACTCACGGACTATGGGAAGGAGCGCCTGAGCTTGAACAAGATACCCCATTTTATTGGCATGCCCATCGTATGGTAAATGATAGAGTTCTTCCTTGGTCAGTCCGGTTTCCCGGAAGGAAGGGAGGAGCGAAACCGTGGGTATTCCCATATTCCTAGCCAAGGCTTCCGCTCGGCTGAGTTGAACGCGACTCCGATCGTCCGTAAATGTGTCGGCGCCGATCCGTTGATGCGTCGGATAGCCGTTGAAGATCATTCGGATATTCCTGCTGGACAGAGTCTGGCGCATTGCTTCTAGGTGATGGGAGTATGTTGTCCAGAGTCGTTCATGTCTGGTGTCCGAGCCTTCATGACTTGCACGGACTTCAGCGGTGGATACCTGAGGTACCGAGTAGGTCTTCCAGGTCGCTCTGACTTTTAAAAAGTAATTGAAGAGCGCGGTGTCTCGAACGAGTTCATAGACGGTTTTCAGCCCGGTCTGCCCTTTGACGCGCCGGTTCTCCGCAAGTGCCACGAATTGAGAGGGCTCCGCTTCCAAGTCTGTAATGTCATTTTCGCTGAATGTGAGAATGACGATGTCCGGCGCAAGGCTGAGGCTCCGTTGAAGTATCTCTACTTGGTCTACGATAGTTGTGCCGGGGACTCCTCCATTGATGACCTCGACGAAATCTCCTTCCTGTCGTAGCATCCGTTCCAGATTTGCGGAGAGCGTTTCATCATCGTTCACAAACTGACCGAAAGTTCCGGAATCCCCGATACAGAGGATGCGAACAACGTGAGGAGGCCTGATTCGTTCAACCTCAGGCCCTCGATACCCGAGCGAGTTGATGGTGGCATGGTAATGAAGCTTGGGATGAGGGGTCTCCTCCACGGATTGGCTCGGTTCGAACATGCCCGGCACCCGCACAAAGTCCGTGTCTGAGATGGCGTGGATACTGGCGGTGGAGATATGGCCTGAGATTCGTAAGGCAAGCTCAGACGCGACGGCCGTGACGGCGAGTAGGAGAGCTGCAAAGCAAAACACGAGAAATGTTTTTCTGGCGCGCATTGAGGCCTTCCTAATTTGTGGTGAGGAGCATGAGCCTTCCCCGATGGAACGCACCGTGCAGTTCGGCATCAGGCTGTCGACGCTGAAGAGCGAGGCTCAGCAGTTTTTCTAGTGCCGTAAAAGATTCCTGGCCTTGGCTAGTGCTCTCCGAGGATAATAAAGGGCTTGGTTTATCTGCAGTGAGGATTCGAGAAGGGATCGGCTGATCCCTTCTAGGAGTACATGGCGACGCCGGCGTTCGAAGCTGTGCTGGTAGTTTCGCTTGTCGCCAAATCCCAAGACCCGTTGTTCTTCCGGTGTGAGGTTGCCCAGAAAAGCCGCATTGAGGAGGAGCGGGTGGTACCGATAATAGTCAATGTCCTCTTGCTGGAGTGGGATGCCGGGGTCGTGGTAATTCAGGAACACCGCTTGCCGAGGCTCCAAGACGGGCGTAGCCTGCCGGTGGATTCCGGAGGTGTCAAACAGGACCGCTGAACCGGCGGTTCCCAGGACTTCCACGATCATATCCTTAGGGACCTTGGCGAGCTCATGACTGGGAACTAGTCGGGGATGCTGTTTCCGATGGGTTCCCTTGATATAGGTAAATGCGCCGGATCGTACATCGGTGAGGTAGATGACAAGCTTCACTTCCCTGGGAATTGCGGAAACCCTGTTCTGATCGTACCAGGCATCGCCATGCCATCCGTGAAAGTTTTTCTTGGTCGGGAGCGATAACCACCCCTTTGCTTCGACTAGCTGGAACTGCGGCCCGATATATTCCTTGAGCACTTGGAGGGCAATCGGATGCAGGGCGACATCGAGGAATCCTTGGTCCAGAATAAGTACGTCCTGGATCATATGGCGATACATCTCGGTCCGTTCATATCCTAACGTGTCGTTCCATGCCATGTGCCGCAAACGAGCTTCAAAGGCTTGTTGCATTCCCTGCAGTTGAGGCCCCGTAACAAATCCTGGGAGGATCACGATGCCGTCACGGTCGAGCTGATTTGTCAGATCATGTGCCATCACCGCACCTCAAGGCATGTTGTATTGTAAATGGCGACAGCATCGGAAACCCGTGATTCATGGGAAAACTGTGAGACAGCCAGGGCTCTGGCCTTCACTCGCATCTCCTCCCGTTCCGTCTCTGATGCATAAAGTCGACCAATATGGGCTGCGAGAGCCACAGGATCCCCTGCCGGAACGAGCGATCCGGTTTGGCCGGGCTGAATAAATTCAGGGATGCCCCCGACAGCACTCCCGATCACCGGCAGGCCGCAAGCCATCGCTTCAAGAATAACCAGGCCTGCCGCTTCTTTCCATAACGATGGGCACACGAAACAGTCAGCGGCCTGCATGAATGGGCTCACTTCAGCTTGCAAGCCGCAGAACCTGACCCGTTCACGGATACCGAGAGATTCGGCGGTGCGCTCAAGGGGCAGTCGTTCCGGCCCGTCTCCGACAATCCAGAGGACAACATTGGAGGGAAGGTCCTTGAGAGCTTGGATGGCAATATGCACACCTTTCTCCCGGATGAGGTGCGCCACGACCAGGACTACAAACACTTTCTCAACTCCTTGGGAACATCGCATGGTTGAACGTGTTGATTTGTCGGGCTGGAAACGGCTTGTATTCACGAAGTGGTGATATCTGCCAAGGTTAGGCCAAATGGCTTGTCGCTCTAACTCCTCTAAGACATAGTCGCTGACAGCAAGAACTTTTGAGTAGCCTCCAAGCATCAGTTTCTTGCATGCGCTTGAGAGCGCGTGACGGGTGCGACGAAAAGAGGTCGGCCTTGAGTTGTGATCGGTAAGATAATGCCGCAACCTGGGTCGTATGACACGCAAGGCTGCCGCGTATCCGTTGAGGGGATGGTAGAGATTCCAATGAATCACATCAATGCGATACCGGTCGATCAAATGCAATAGCTTGCGAAGAGTAAGGATACTGAATTGTCCGAGTGGCAACGATGTTGCCGCCAGTCCTGCAAGTTTGTATCACTGTTCTTCCTTTTCCGGCAGCGCTGCGGCGAAAATAGGTACGAAGACCCCTTCCTCTTTAGCAAGGGCTTGGCTTGTAAGGAAGATCTGTTCCTCCAGCGATCCATATTTGCTTGAAGGATCGAGGTTCACTGCATATAGGACGCGCTCGAACATAACCAGACCTGCCTTGTGGTGCCACTGGGTAATGTAAGTGCCTCTGCCAGCGGATCCGATATCATCACACTATCTGATGAGTTACCACACACCAAAAGAGGGGGCCAGCGATTCGTTCGCGACAAGTGTTCAATTTTGTAGCAGGTAATTTTGTAGGAGTTGGGGTAGCTGTTCGGAAAGCGTAGGGGGCGGCGTTTCGGAAGTCAGAGGAATCAGAATATTTGATAGGTCAAGCCGAGGAAAGGAAGTCCGAAATTGAGTCCGGAATTAGGCTGACGGGTGTTGGCGTTAGAGATGTGCATGACTCGGTAACCGGCCTGAATGCCCCAGGCGGGCGTGAAATGATAACTGCAGCCGGCGCCGCCCCACACGAGAAAATTGAACTGTCCCGGCTGCTCAGGAATCCGGCCGCCCAAATCCGTCCATACCGGCCCTCCGCCTCCTTCGATGAACGGGCGCACCCGTCCAAACGCCGTGGAGGTATAGGCCATTTTCGGCGTCAGTCCGATCCCATAGGCTGTCATCGGACTATGAGTGTGGAAGGCGACGAGTTCTGCGCCGAGAGCCAGTTGGCCTTGGTACCAGCCTGAGCCGATCGGTTCCGTAAGGGTTATCATCCACGAAGGCATGAGGGCTTCCCCGAAGAGTTTTGATGTTTGGCTGATCCCAACGCGCAGGGGAAAGAATGGTCCGGTTGTGAGCCCTATGGTTTGGGTGCCGATCGGTATTGATGCGGGCTCATCAGATGCAGCTGCGGGTGAGAAGGGCAGAAAGTGCATTGTGAGAAGCAGTGCAAAGGTTAAGCTCAGAATGTGATTCAAATACGATCGTTGGGTCATGAGGATATTAATCGTAAAGAGTTTATGAGGCAGATTGGACTTTGGCTCGTGCCATCATCTTGCAGTAGGAGCAGACGTCGGCGGTGGTCGGTTGCTGACAGACGGAGCAGGGGTGCAGCATGGCCTGATCTTTCTCGGCCATCGTGGTCGGGGAGGCTTGCGGCTTGCGCTGTTTGTCAAGGAAGCCGCAATAGAAGGCCTGCTTGGTGCCGGGCGATTCCGTTTCGAGCCGGTTCAACACTTCTTTGTAGAGGAGCGTTCGGGCGCCTTTCGCCATCGGACATTCTTCGACGATATAGTCGATCCGGTTCAAAACCGAGTAGGCGGCCAATTCGCGCTCGGATAAGCGAAAAAGCGGCTTCACTTTCTTGGCGAACCCGTCGAGGGAAGCCGGAAGGTTGGGGGATTGCTTGTCTAGATACTCCTCCTGCCAGCGGAGCACGTTGCCCAGCAGGCGGGCCGCTTCATCGTCGAGATTGTGGCCTGTCGCCATCACATCGTATTTATGTTCCAGCG
>JBEBHO010000311.1:0-6316 GCA_040081095.1 Nitrospira sp. | reverse complement strand
TCCCGACCCCTTTGTTTCACTTGCAAGGTGGACTATCTATTGGTTTAGGAGTTGGAGTAGGCCCCAGGATCAGCATCCAAAGGTAGAAGGGTGTGAGCACGGTGACGATTTATACTGCGAGCAATATCTCGTGGCCATCAAAAGTTTATTCGGAAAGGTTGTGAAAGTATGCCGACTGAGATCAGCCTGCACCAACTGTTAACTGAGATTGTGTGGAACTGTCTTATTTTGAGTTTCGGTATTGGTTTGATAGTCGTGACAAAAAAGGGGCAGAACATATTAATTGATCCACCGGAACCGCTGCGATCTTGGATGTCGAAATCTTATCTTTCGCGACTGTTGGGCAGGAGAGGGGAAGCCTACGCCTACTATCTCGTAGGCACTCTGCTTGTTCTCGTGACAAGCGTCATGATCGTACAAAGGTTGAGCATTCTTGCTCATCGACTGGGTTATTGAGGGAGACCAAAAGAGGGGAAGAAAACGGGGACATTCTGCATTGTGTGGACGATGTCCCGTCCGCGTGTCCGCGATGGACAGGCACCGAGTTGCGAGAGAGTTTTTCGACGAGTGCGCCAGCTGAAGCGGCATCAGGACGGGTTTTTGGATCGCTGAGATACTGAGAGATGTGGTCAGTATGAACATTTTTTCCACAATATCTGGTGTTCACCGGATGGCGGACACAATTCGTCACGGCGGTGACTGTTCCCTGCGCGGACGGCTCTCTCATCGTGTGGCGTGCTTGGGTGTGCTACCCCGAACCGTGTATCCCAATAGCCACCGACTGTTCCCACTGTCGTTCCCAGCGGCGCAACCATCGTCGGCTCCGGGACGTCGCGGCAAACACATCGACTCCTGCCCAGACTTCGGCGGGTGTTCTTCCCTGGAGATGCTGATGGGGCCGAAGGTTTCGGTTCAGGTTGTCGGTTCTTGGTTGCAGGTTGCTGGTAGTTGGCTGCCGGTTGTCGGAGGGAAAAGATGGAGAAAAAAGCTGATTACCGGGAGCTGGTCGTGTGGCAACGGGCGATCGCCCTCGTTCCGGAGGTCTACAAGCTGGTCAAGGCGTTTCCGCCGACGGAAACGTACGCGCTCGCGGATCAAGTCCGACGGGCCGTCGTGTCGATTCCCGCCAATATTGCCGAGGGCCAGGCGCGGCAACACCGAAAGGAGTTTCTGCAGCATCTGTCCATTGCAAAAGGCAGCTTAGCCGAACTCCATACGCTGCTCATCGTAGCGCAGCAGGTGGGATACATCTAGGGCGACCGTCTTCAGGAGATCGAAGCCGCGTTGCAGCTCGTGGGGCGTCCATTGGCCGGCCTCATGACTCGGCTTCGGGATGGGGGAACATGACCCGGCTTCTCCAGCAACCGGCAACTGGCAACGGGGCGAATGAGTTCGTCGCGGACCCAGCGCGGTTTGGGTGGCGCATGCGGCCGACATCTCGGCACCGCCGGTGCGGGGGCTGGGCGATCAGTTATCAGCTGCTCATGCCTTTGACCATTCACCCTTGCAATGCTATCATTCCGCTATCATTTTGAGGCCCTGAGAAGGAGGCGTGCATGGCACAGGTTCTGGTTCGACAGCTTGATAGTGAGGTGGTAGGCAGGTTGAAGAAGCGAGCGAAGGAGCACGGGCGTTCTTTGCAGTCTGAAGTCAAGACCATTCTGGAAGAAGCCGTGCCGGATTACGAAGCAGCCTGGAAGCGCATCGAGGGATTTCGCAAACACTTGAAGAAGTCAGGCCGAACATTCGGCGACAGCACCGCTCTTCTCCGCGCGGATCGCGACCGGTGAGCGGCTATGTCGTGGATGCCAGTGTCGCCATCAAATGGTTCATTCCTGAAATCCATTCCGATGCCGCACTCTCTGTCACACGATTGCGCCAGCCACTCCATGTCCCGGCGTTCATGACGATGGAGCTTGGCAACGTCATTGCTAAGAAGATTCGGCGGAAGGAACTGACTCGTGAGGAGGGCCGCACTATTCTCAAAGAATTACGGCATCTGCCCCTCCGACAACATGCCGACGAACGACTCTTTCCTGCCGCCTACGAATTAGCCCTCGATACACAGCAAAGTCTCTACGATTGCCTGTACCTCACCCTGGCTGAAGTCATTGAGGGACGATTGATCACGGCCGACAAGAAGTTTTACAAGGCTCTGGCCGGTGGGGTGTTTCATAATCGTCTGGTATGGGTAGAAGATCTTGTTCAGTCGGCCTAATCCAACGCTGCGTACTCCATCACCATTGTCTGAAAGAAACCAACGGGGCCGGGAGTTTTTTGGTGAAGCCCTGTTGGGCGGCGGCGTGCCGGATGGCTTCGTCGGTGGCCTCACCTAGCCCGACGTCTCGCACATGCTGTGACGCAGGATACTCCTGTCGAAGTGCGTGTACGAGTCGATGGGAGAGGGTGTGATCGAAGCGCAGTTTCACTGGGCGGGGAGTGCGACGAGTTTGCGTTCTCGGTCAGCGGCAACGGCCAGGCAGGCGCGGATGTCGTCCTGCGTAAGGTCGGGAAAATCACGAAGGATTTCTCTCTCACGCATACCGGAGGCGAGATGCTCCAACACATCGTACACGGTGATGCGCAGGCCGCGAACGCAGGGCTTGCCGCCGCGCTTGGCCGGATCGATCGTGATGCGGTCTTGGTAGGACATAATAAAAAGAGCCTGGCCCACAGCGAAGGCGAGATCAGGGAAACTGTGGCGTCGGGGACTACGGGTGAATTCTAATCTCTATTACCTCCGTCTCTTCCATCTTCCCCAGCGCACTTGCGTCATAACTCGTTATTCTCTCACTCTCCACATTTGACCCTCTAGGAAGTGTTTCCTATACTGCAATCTGGAATTGGAGGTGCAGGATGAAAATCGTGATCGGTATTAGTGTGTTGCTCGCGGTGCTGGTCGGGGTGGCACTGCTTCTCCCGTTCATCGTCGATCTGAATAAGTATCAGGATCAGTATCGTCCGTTGATCGAGGACGCGCTGAATCGCAAGGTGACGATTGAGGATATTCGGCTGACCATCTGGCCTCGGTTGGGTGCGCGAGTCGCGGGGTTCACGGTGGTGGAGGATCCGGCGTTCGGCGCCGGTCCCTTTGCCTCGCTCTCGTCGGTGGACGTCGGGGTGAAGCTGATGCCGCTGCTGAGCGGCAAGATCGAAGTCGAAGAGATCACGCTGCGCGAGCCGGTGATCACGGTGATCAAGAACAAGAACGGAGTGCTGAATGCCTCTACGCTGGGGCGGAAAGGTGTTGCAGTACCGGAGACTCCGTCGCGGGCGCCGGTGCCGTCGCCCGATGGGCCGCTGAAGATTCTCGCGCTCCTGGCGGTCGATCGCGTGTCCATTACCGGTGGCAAGATCACGTATCGCGATGTCTCTCAGGCTAAGCCGGTTGAGTACACGTTACAGGATTTCGAGATTTTGCTGCAGTCGGTCCATCTGGGAGAGACCCCACGTCTTCACCTGGCCACGCTGGTTCAGCCGCTGAATCTGCCGGTGTCTCTCGACGGCACGTTCGGTCCGTTGAAAGAGACCATCGACATCGATGCCATTAACATGCAGTTCGCTTTGGGTAAAACGGCATTTGCCATCACGGGCAAAACGGCCGGGCCGCAAGCGGCGATCACGATGACCTCACCAGTCATCAATACGGCCAATCTGCCGATGACGCTGCCACTCAAAAAGCCGGTCGAGGTCAAGAATTTCAAACTGGCGGTGGAGACGAAGGGGCAGGATCTCGGGCTCCGGGATCTTTCGTTCGAGCTCTTTGGAGGGACGATCACGGCTCAGGGGGGGCTGGTCTCAGGGCCCGCCGCCCCACCGTTCAACGGGAAACTTGCTCTACAGAGTTTGCAGCTTGGACCCGCGATTGATGCCGTCGCTGAGATGCCCGTGTCGATCAGTGGAACGGCCGGGGCAGATCTCTCTGTGAGCGGCCATGGTTTTGCTATGCCGGACCTGACCAGAGCGCTGGAGGGGGCCGGCCATGTCGCAGTGAAGGATGGCAAGATCGATGGAGTGAATCTTCTCCAGGAAGCGGTGTCGGTCTTGAAGGTGGTCGGCATCTCTGTCGGTGAAGCCAAGGCGACGGCCTTTTCTACAATTGAAACGGATCTGGCTATTAAGCAGGGAGTCGTGTCGCTGCAGAATATGCTGATGGACAGTCACGATTTTCAGGCGATCGGTGGCGGGACGATCGGATTCGATCATGCGCTCAACATGACGGTGAACTTGCGGCTGTCTGAAGCCTTGAGTCAGCAAGTGGCCGGATCTTCTCCGGTGGCGCGCCTGGCGGTGAAGGAGGGTCGTCTGACCTTGCCGCTCCTGATCGGCGGTACGCTCGACGCGCCGTCCTATGGGCTCGACATGAAGGGCCTGACGGGAAAAGTGCAGGAGCAACTCAAGCAGAAAGCGGAAGAGGCGATCGGCGGATTGCTCAAGGGCACGACCAAGCCGAAAGATCTGGAGCAGGAAGGCAAGCAGCTCCTCAAGGGACTGTTCGGGCGTTAGGGGGTATTGCATATGCTCGTCATGGATACGGTCACGCAATACGCAGTGAAGTATGGCCTGCAGGCCCTGGTGGCGATCGGCATCTTTGCCGTCGGTCTGTTGCTCGCTCGCTGGGCGGGGAATCTGATGCAACAGGCGCTTGAGCGGCAGACACTGGAGCCGCCGGTGCGGATGTTGCTCGTCCGCATCGTTAAAATAATCGTGCTCTTGTTTACCGCCGTCATTGCGTTGGAAGCGCTCGGTGTCCCTATTGCGCCGCTGGTTGCGGGGATTGGCGTGGCCGGCGTGGGGATCGGTCTGGCGATGCAAGGGGTCTTGAGCAATGTGATGGCAGGGCTCTCGATTATCTTTACGAAGCCGTACAAGGTCGGAGAGCACATCTCACTGTTGGGCGTGCATGGCGATGTGGTGATGATCGATATTTTTTCCACCATCCTCATGCATCCTGACCACTCGCGGGTCGTCATTCCGAACCGCAAGGTCGTGGGAGAAATTCTGCACAACTTCGGCACGATCCGGCAGCTGCATTTCACCGTGGATGTGTCGTACAAGACCGATTTGAATCAGGCGCTGGCGTTGGTGCAGGAGATTGTGCAGGCGCATCCCCACGTGCTCAAAGATCCGCAGGCGGCGATCGGCGTGAGCCGGCTCGGACAGCCGGCTATCACGATCGCCATCGAGCCCTGGACGCAGGTTGTGCACTACGGATCGCTGCAGGGCGAACTCAGCAAGGCGATTGTCGAACGGTTTCGCGGGGCACAGATCGAATTTCCTTCGGTCCCCCAGACTATCCCCGGCAGGTGAATTTCACAGATCGATCGCCGGCGGAGTTGACAGTTCCTCGCCGGCAATGGTAGCTTGGCGCGCTTATTTTAGTGCGGACGGCACGACAATTATCCGTGTGCCTATTGTGGAAGTGATTGGACTAGGACTGTGATTAAGACAGCAGTTGCGCGACGTTACGCCAAAGCCCTCTTCGAGCTTCTCGATCCAACGACCATCGAAGCGACGCGGGGTACTCTCAATGGCCTGTCACAGGCCATGCGGGACTCTGTCTCGCTCCGGCATGTAGTAGCTTCTCCGGCCTTTGGTGTGGAAGAAAAGATTGCCGTGCTGGGCGATCTCGGCGGCCGATTCGGGTGTCCCCCGGCCGGCAAAGCCTTTATCGGACAGCTGGTGAAGAAGAATCGAATCGGATTTCTCCCGGAAATCGCCGATGCCTTTGGAAAACTTGTCGACCAATCCAAGGGGACCCAGCAAGTCACGGTGTCGAGTGCGACGGCGCTTCCGCCGGCAGAGCAAGACCGCATCAAAACACGTCTCCGCGACACCCTGAAGCGCGACGTGGATATCACCTTTCAGACCGACGCCAGTCACCTCGCGGGCCTGCAGATTTCTATCGGCAGCACGGTCGTGGATAGTACCGTCCGAGGTCGCTTGCGCGCCATGCAGAGCCTGTTGACGAAGGAGTAGCCATGCAGATCAAGGCAGATGAAATCAGTGCGATCATTAAGGAAAAGATCAAGGGCTTCGACAAGCAGGTCGATGTCAAGGAAACCGGCTCGGTCATCCAGGTCGGCGACGGTATCGCCAAGGTCTATGGCCTCGATGGTGCCATGGCCGGAGAGATGCTGGAGTTTCCCGGCGGACTCTACGGCATCGCGCTGAACCTCGAAGAGGACAATGTCGGCGCCGTGTTGATGGGTGAAGATGTCGGGATTAAGGAAGGCGACCCCGTCAAGCGCACGGGCCGTATTGCGGAAATCCCCGTCGGTGAAGCCCTCGTTGGACGTGTCGTGGATGCCATCGG
>JBEBHO010000325.1:0-1644 GCA_040081095.1 Nitrospira sp. | reverse complement strand
TTTCGATCTCGCCCTGCTTTCGACCTTTGTCGGACGCCCGGTCGAGCATGACGAATGTATCGTCCGAGGCGGCCATGTCTGCCGGTTCAAATTTAAACCCTCTTAATCGATACGAGCCTCTCCGCGCCATCCCGTTGCACGAAAAGACAGTCATCTGGCCAGCTATCACTGGGGAGTGGAGAAAAAGAAGCGGCTCCTGGCGCTCTTGCTCGAGCGCCAGGAAGACTGACTACGCGGTTTCCTGATCGCTAAACGCGCGGACCAGATCCGAGACGGACAGCACGCCGATGACAGTGCCGTCTGCACTCACCGGCAAATGCCGGATCCCCTGCTTCTTCATCAACGCCATCGCCTCAGACAGGGGTTCGTCTTCCTCGATCGTGACGAACGATTTGCTCATGCAGGCCGACACCGTGGTCGTATTGGGATCCAGTCCTTTCGCGACCACTTTCCGGCTGAGATCGCCGTCTGTGATGATCCCGATATAGCGAGACCCGTCATCCACCATCAATGAGCCTACTTTATGTTTCAGCAGCAGCTTCCCGGCCTCCTTCACCGTCGCCGCGCGATGGATACTCCGCACATCATGCGACATATAGGCCTCCACCGTGGCGCGCAATCGCTTCTTCCCGTTACGGCTGCTTTCCCGCGTGGCCTGCACCCGGCGGCGCAACTCCAGATCGGCCAGACAACTGGCAAGCACTTGGCGGCGCTGCTGCAGCGTTTCCCGCTCCACGTCGTGCATGCCGCTCTCCTGGGCCTCTTCCGGGAGCATGATCGACTCCCCGCTCTTGGCATAGAAATACGCCTCGGCTTCTTCCGAGGCGGCGCCAAACACCTGTCCGATCAGATCCTCGGCGGCCTCGTCAAAGTCTTCCAGAGAAGCGGTCCCGCGTTTGCGCGAGAGAAACGGCTGGAACTTCACCAGCATCTGTTTGACGCGGTCAATATACCGGTCGAGAATATCGCTGCGTGTCAGGCCTGTGCGAACTCGTTTTGCCATGTGATCCCTCCAGCGTGATACGCACGAGGATATCCCATGCGCAGCGCAGCCTCAAGTCTCCGTTCCTACGCCGCTGGCGATATATTCGCTTCCTTTCCCAGCATGACCTTCCGAGCGCCACCGCCGCGGACGCGGTGCATCTTCTCCCGTGTGTGGTAGGGCAACAGGCCTTCGAGCACTGCCGGAAGTTTGTCGCAGGGCACGTCTTCCATAATCTTGACTGCCAGCTTCGGATCGGGCCCCGATCGGCCGCCGACGTAAATATCGACCGCCTCGACGACCTTCCCGTCTATTTTGACCTTTTTCCCCAACAAGCCCACATCCGCCACCAGGTGGTTGCCGCAACTCGCGGGACAGCCGGACCAGTGCATGGTAATCGGCTTGAGCGAGCTACCCAGCCGTCCCTCCAGCGCCTTGGCCACCGCGACCGCCCGCCCCTTGCTTTCGATCACTGCCAGATTGCAGTAGTCGCTCCCGACGCAGCTGACCAGGCCTTTATAGAGCGCGGAAGGATTGTAGGCGAATTGTTTTAAAAGCGGCTCATCCGCCAGATCTCCGACGATCCGATCACTGATGTTGGGAATGATCAGCGCTTGGCTCGGGGTAATGCGAATTTCCCCGTTGCCGTACTTTTCCGACAG
>JBEBHO010000354.1:0-23119 GCA_040081095.1 Nitrospira sp. | reverse complement strand
GACATGGCCGGAAATCATAGCCGCCATTATCAGCATTCCATGGCGAGGGAGCAAGGCAGCCATGCGGTTGACCCTGCAGCAACAGCTTCTCTATGATGCTGACGCGCGAGACGCGGCACGAGGTCCGGGGCGCGAGGCGAGGGCTCGGAAAACTCATTGGATCAAGCCTCTGCAAACATCCGCCCTCTCGCCACGTGCCCCTCGCCCCTGGCCTCAACGTAGTGAATTATGACCGAACGATACGACATCTCCCTGAACACCCCGGCGGGACAGCTCACCAGCGCGGTCGAGGCGCCCACCGGCTTCGTGCCGGTCTCGGCGATTGTACCGATGATGCGGCGGCTGGGAGAAGAAGCCCAGGCCCTGGAAGAGCGGCGGTCTGTTGAGGCCGGGCACGCCATCTCGTGTAAAAAAGGCTGCGCCGCCTGCTGTCGCATGCTCGTCCCGGTCTCACCCCCTGAAGCCTTCGCCTTGCGCGACTACGTGCACACACTGCCGGAAGCAGAGCAAACCCGCTTGGCCCAACGGTTTGCTGTGACGCGGACCGCGCTGCTCGCCCGCGGACTCTGGAATGACTTAATCGACATGGGAGAATCGACCAACCCGCCGGACGACACAGCCCTGGAACCGATCAATCGCGCCTATTTTTCGCTGCGCCTCCCGTGCGCATTTTTGGATCAGGACGTCTGCACGATCTACGAGCAGCGGCCGGCAGCCTGTCGCGAATTGTTGGTCACCTCACCGCCCGACTGGTGCCAGGACCCCGCGGAACATGCCATCGATGCGCTTCCAGTCCCGGTGCGGATCGGACCGGCCCTGAGTCTGTTGTGGAGCGAGCTGACCGAGCAACCACCGAAACTCATTCCCCTCGCGACCGCGCTTGATTGGGCCGAACGCCACCACAAAGACAACCAGCCGCGCTGGCAGGGAACCCATATCCTCGATCGCGCGCTCGACAAAGTCTGGCGATTTCTCAGCCAGGCATTTCAGCAGGGGCCAGAGGCCAGAGGCGAGAGGCCAGGGGGGGCAAACTAGAAACGTGGCACAAGGACGCATCTTCTTTCTACCCTCTAGCCCCGTGCCACTAGCCCCTCGCCCGATATAATTTTCAACTCAACCTAAAGGAAGACATCATGCAAAAACCTGTGATTGCCTGTTTGGACTTGGAAGGGGTGCTCGTGCCGGAAATCTGGATCAACGTCGCGATCAAGACCGGAATCGAAGAGCTCAAAATTACCACTCGGGAAATGCCGGACTACGACAAGCTGATGAAACGCCGGCTCGCGATCCTGGATGAACACAAATTGACCATTGCCGATATCCAGAGCGAGATCAACAAGATGGGGCCGCTCGAAGGGGCGCCCGCATTCGTCACCTGGCTGCGTGAACGTTGCCAGGTCATCATTCTTTCAGACACGTTCTATCAATTCGCCCTGCCGCTCATGCGCCAGCTGGGCTATCCCACGCTGTTCTGCAATCAACTGGAAATCGATGGCGGCGGCCGGATCGCGGCGCACCATATGCGGATGCCGAATCAGAAAAAGCATTCCGTCGCGGCGTTTAAATCGCTGAACTTTTTCACCATGGCCGCCGGTGACGCCTACAACGATACCGCGATGCTTGGCGAGGCCGACGCCGGATTCTTCTTCAGGCCCCCGGACCACTTACCTAAAGAGTTCCCACAGTTTCCGGTGACGCAGACGTATACCGAGTTGCAGGAGCGGTTTGCGAAGGCGGGAAATCTCTGATAGCGGATAGCGATCAGCCTTCAGCTATCAGCGCCTAATCATTCCTCCCCTATGCAATGGGATGGGTAGAAAATCTCTGACACCTGGATGACTGTAAACAGCCTCGCCCCACATGGCTGCCGAAAGACTCGACCTCCCCTGCCCCCTCCTTACGAAGGAGGGGGAAAAGGCTGACGGCTGAAAGCTGATGGCTGACCGCTTCTTACTCCCCGTTCACAATCTCCAGCACCCGCCTGCCATACCGTTCAGCTTTCGCATCACCGATGCCAGGGATCTCCAGTAACGCGGCCTGAGTGCCAGGCTTGTGACTCGCGATCGTGCGCAAGGTTTTGTCGTGGAAGATCACGAAGGGCGCGACCCCTTCCTCTTCCGCAAGCGCCGTCCGGAGCCGGCGCAATCGCTCATAGAGCAGCGGATCACTTGGCAGAGTCAGCTCGGCCGCACGAGGCTGTCGCCGTTCAGTCAAGGCCTTCGTGGCTCGTCCCTTTGTCCCAGCTGCCTCGACCTGCTTCACGATGATGGCACGGGTCCCGTTCAGCGCCTCACGGCCCAGGCGCGTCAGATCGAGCAGGGGATACTCCTGACCGATTACCGCGAGGTAGCCCGAATCGATCAGGTCTTTCACCGCATGCGTGACCGTCGTTTTTGAAGAGTCCCGGCACAAGCCATAACTCTCACACCGCTCGGCTCCTTGCGACAGGATCGCCTTCGATTGGCTGCCGCGAAGAATCTCCACCACACGAGTCACGCCGAATCGCCCATCGCACCAGGCCACCGTCTGCAACACGGCCTTGGCACAGGATGCCTCATCCTCAAGGGATGCGGGCGCCTCATGAACTTCGGTCACGCAGCGATCACAGAGCCCACAGGGCCCCAGCGCCCGCTCCTCAGCATCGCTGAAGTAATCCAGAATCGCCAACTGGCGGCAGGTGCGGACGGACACATAGGCGAGCATCTCCTTCAGCAACGTCCGCATACGCGCCGCACGGTCTCCACTCGCCGGATCTTTCGCCGCCTGCTGAATGAAATACTCCTGCGTGCTGAGATCCCGCTCGTGAAACAGCAGCACACAGGCAGCCGGCAAGCCATCGCGCCCGGCGCGGCCCGCTTCCTGATAGTAGGCTTCGACACTTCCGGGAATATCGATATGGACAACCAATCGCACATCCGCCTTATCGATGCCCATGCCGAAGGCATTGGTCGCCACGAGAATCCTGAGCTGCCCCTGGCGGAAATCTTCGTGGACGAGACGCCGCTCATCATCGGATAATCCGGCATGGTAATAGCCGACGGACGCGTGCGTTTGCCCGAGCCAGCTCGCCACATCCTCGACGGTCCGGCGCGTCGCGCCATAAATCACAATGGTACCTGTTTCACATTTTCGGACCAGCCGGTCCAACTCCGTCAGCTTCTCCCCAAGAGACGTACAAAGACGGACGGACAACGCCAGATTTTCCCGACGGAATCCCGTCACCATCGACAACGGATCGCGCAAGGTCAATCGTTCACAGATATCGGCCTGCACCCGCGTCGTCGCCGTCGCCGTCAGCGCGAGACAAGGAGGATGATTGAGCTCCTGCCGCAATCGCCCGAGCTTCATATAATCGGGCCGGAAGTCATGCCCCCACTGCGAGATGCAATGCGCTTCATCGACGACGAGCAGCGAGACGAGACATTTCCTCACCAGCCGCAGAAACCCCTCGTGCTGAATCCGCTCCGGAGCGACATAAAGGAGTTTCAGACTTTGAAGGTGCAGGCCTTGGATGACTTTATCGCGTTGCGCCTCAGTCAGCCCTGAGTGAAAGGCGGCGGCGGAGATCTTGCGCTGTTTCAAGCTCTCGACTTGATCCTGCATCAAGGCGATAAGCGGTGAAATCACCAGTGTCAGCCCGGGCAGCATCGTCGCCGGAAGCTGGTAGCAGAGCGATTTCCCCTGGCCGGTCGGCATGACTGCCAGCGCATCGCGCCGGGCCATGACCGCCTGGATCACATCGAGCTGGCCTGGTCGAAACCCGGCAAACCCCCAATGTGCCTTCAGCTGTCGAGTGACATCATCCACGGGAAAAGATCATCAGCAGGAAGTCATTAAGAATGGGAGAGGACCTTGCACGAGCCGGCAAACTGGACGGGGAACCTATTCTTCTTCGATTTGCCGCCAGCCTTTATTCTGGAGACAGCTGTCGATTCTCTTCCGCGTGAGCGCCTGATTATCGGCCATCCCGGCAATGCCGGGATTGACAGCCATCTTGTTCAACCAGTCGCGCTCGCACTGATTCCAATCATAGGTCAAAAACTCTTCTTTCTTAGTCGGGTGAACCCAGTGTGTCGATGAACAAGAGGTCCAGACGGCTGCCAGCAACAGAACCAACACCAGATGAGCCCAGCGCATAGATGCCTCCGCCGTTAGAGAAGAGTCTCACAATCCAAGCACGAAGAATAGTGGAGTCCCTCCCGCAAGGTCAAGGACATCAAGCGCCGGGCTCGCACTGGCTCAGGATTTCGGCCAGGCCTCTTGCAGCCGAACCACTGCCTGCTCCAACGCTTCATCACCGGCCATGCTGCGCATGATGTCTTTCGCATCTGCTTCCGGCGGATAGATCGGCGCCGGACGGAGCGAGCGGTGGATCACAGGATAGGCATTGGACTGCATCGGCACATTCAGCCGGTTCAGCCTGGTCCAGGCCCGCCCGTCAGACCGGGCGACGACTCGCCCAGTCGCCGCATCGATCAAGGCCAGTTCGGCTAAGGCATAATTGACCGCTTCATATCCAGGAATGGCCGGACGGCTTCCCCCCTGCTCGGGATCGCCGGTCAGCGGGAGATAGGTCGGCACTTCAGACTCCGCACTGGAGAACAGGGCAACTAACAGATAGGGCTGCCCGGATTCCCTAGCCATTTTCGCCAGCGCATCCTGGCCCTGAGGTTGCGCTCCTATGCCGGATGGGAGCACCGCCTGAACATGAATCGCCGTCATGGATTGAACTCGTTCACGCACTCGATCTGCAAGAAACGCCTTGCCCTTTTCGGACAACGCCGGCGCGGAGCCCTGTGCCTTCGTATCGTTGATCAACACAAGCCCGACGTTAAACGGTCCTGCCGCCCGTTCCGGTTGAACAGCAGCCACATCACGACCGCCTGGCCCTTCGCTACCGCCTAAATAGCTCTCCATGAGTGGAAGCGGACGCTGCGCACACCCACTGCCAATCAATGCGCTCAACGAGAGCGCCACCGTCACGACTCGATAGCAGGCCATGAGTCACCTCCGGGTGAAAGTATTCATTGCCAAAATTCCTATGTAAGCATGTTCTCCCCACGCGAAACTTGTCAAGACCTCGGGTCTGCCGCGCCCCACAGACTTATCCGGCCTCACATCCTCGTTGTAACTCTCCGCCCCATCGGGTAATCTACCCCCATGTTGCTGCGCATTCGTTCTTTCCCCCAGGTCGCGATCCTCGGATTCCTCCTCAACCTCACGACAGGGTGCGATGGGTTCAAAGCCCCGATCCTCCTAGACTCAGCGCCGCCACAGAAGATGCTGCCAGCCGCTGTCACCCTGAGCTTCGATCCGTCAGTCCGGACCGCCATCCTTGAGCACACCGCCTGTGCGGATATTCCTTGGAAGGGAAAGCTGGGCGAGGCCATCGTCCGATCGTTTCAAGAAACAGGGCGAACCCGGTTCGCCCAGATCGCCATCGTCGATACGACAGACGTCCTAAGACCGGTCTCCACCACAGCAGGAGTGACACCGGTTTCCGCCACAGTCAAATTGCTCAGCCAGTCTCTCAAGGCACGAACACGGACCGGAACGGACGATCGCTACGTCGCACAATTTGACATCCGCATGGTCGCCATTTTTTACGATTCTCAAGGACAACCGCTCCCTGAGGCTCCCATGGTCTATTCCGAAGGAGTGAGTATCTATACGCCTCAGTTCGGAGGCAGCGGCCAATGCGCGACGCAGGAATTGGATGAGGTGATGAATACGGCCGTGCAGCACCTGACCAGGCAGTTCGGAGGCTATGTTGAGCAACTCCTTGCGAAGCTCGAGGCCCAGCCCCGGCCAATCGCGCAAATCGCCGCAGTACCAGCTCACCCAGCAACAGGCCCCACGACGGTTCCTCCCAGTGCGTCTGCTATGCCGGTCCCATCGCCCGCACCGCCATTAACTGTGACTCAAGTTGCAACCACGAATAGTCCCGATCCGAATCGCTACGCCGTCGTCGTTGGGATGAGTTTATACCGGTCTCCCTGGCCAGGCTGGCGGGATGGGCTCCTACTCGATAGCGAGGGAACCCTCTCTCAGATCGCTCGCTCATTGAACGTCCCTGACAACCACACCTTGCTGCTGCAAGATGAATTGGCCTCTCAAGCGGATATTGAAGAAGCCCTGGCCTCCTGGCTGCCCAAGCGGATCAGCAAAGAATCGATCGTCTTCGTGTATTTTAACGGACAGGCTCTGACAGACCCCAAAACCGGCGAGATCTATTTGATCCCCTACGACAGCACTCCAGCGTCGTCGTACAGCCGCCTCATTTCTCTCCGTTGGCTGCAAAGCCGCCTGCAAAAGCTGGGGACGAAACTGACCCTCGCCGTCATCGACTCGCCGCTCACGGTTGGCGCCATTTCGAAAGAGGCAAAAACCAAATCGTCTGCTCCAAATTGGGCTGCCGATCTCGCGGGACCCTCAGGGCCAGCTGAAACCTCAATGATCCAGATTGCCAGAATGCCGACCGCATCACGTCAACAGGCGAGTCTCCTCGCAGGGCTGAACGGCCCGGCTGATCTCGATCATGATGGGATTGTGACCGTCGGTGAATGGCTCCGCTCTCTCAGAGGGAATGCGGTCACCGTCCCGACACTCCCTCCCACGATGACAGTGCAGTCGCTTCCCTTGACCCGTCTGAATCGCCAATAACTCCGTCACTCGCCGTTCGTGAAGCAAGTCTCCACTGGGATCTCCAGATCCGTTCCCATTCTTCGTAAGGAGGGGGAAGGGACTGGCGGAGAAGCCTCACCCCGTACAACCGAATCGCGTAGCGCGTAAAGAATTCCCTCTCGGGAAAGTGAACCGTGACATATGTTCTGTGGAAAGTCCGGTATTCAAGACGGACGGGAGAAACCAGGCAATCGGTTGGGAGTTGGCAACACGAGGCTCTGAGAGATAAGCGGGCGCTTCACACCTGTACGAGTCTACAGATCGTTGAATTCCTCTATGGCGAGTCCAGCTTGGCGAATCAATTTTCTAAGAAGGCCGGGACCAAGCTCGTCATGTTGCGGAATGGACAGGGTGTACTTATATCCTGGCTTCACCATCATCACATGAGAACCGCGTTGACGGGCCACGACCTAGCCGGCACGTCGAAACCTCTGAACCGCCTCGGCCCCAGAGCGGAGCCGAAGTAACGCTCCCATCAGACCATGACCTCGACGGTCCGATCGAGATCAATGTCCGTTTTAGCCTCCATGGTCTCCATCCAACCCTCAATGGCTTCTTTCACATTGGTCAAAGCCTCCTCGCGAGTCTTGCCCTGCGAGAGACAGCCTGGAAGAGCCGGTACTTCAGCCACATAATACCCTGCCTCATCTTGATCAATGACCACATGAAGCTTCATTCATGCCTCCCACCAGCACAAGCTGCTGATCCACGATATTTCGACTCTATCCTAAGTCTGACCTAAGTCTGATGGATCGGCAAGGGGATGGCGAATGGAGCGCGCAAAGACAAAGAAAAACCCCGCCGAGGGGATCGCCCTCGGCGGGGTTCATATTCTTGGTGCCGCTGCGCGACGGTCAGCCGCGCGTCAGCTCCGTATCACGCGCCAACTAGAAGTTGACTTGCAACTGGCTGTACATCCAGGTGGAGTTCCGAGCACCCGTTGCATTCACGCCCTGACCGCTGTTTACAATCTGATCCATCCCATGGCTGGCCCAGAGATAGGCACCGCCGGTCTGCCAGGCCACTTTGTTGTTCTTGAAGAACATGGTGTAGATCATATCCAGTTCTTTGTAGAGATTGTTGTTCGTCGTCACGTTTGCGACAGGCGCGCCTGTGCAGGCCTGGTTCGCCGAGTACCAGCAGTCATTCTGATTGGCCTTCTTGAAGACCCAGAACCGGGTCTCAAAATGGGTCTGCTGGGTTGGGTTCAACTGCAGGCTTCCACTGTACCCGACCATATTCCTCCAGGCCATGCGATCCGCATAACCCATGACGATATGGTTCGTCGGATAGAGGTTCTCGAAGGTGTTGGAGTTGCCTTGGCAAGCCGTCGTGCCAGCCGTGGTACTGGTATTACAGCCCTGGCCGCTGCCGTCGCCAGAGGCATAGTTAAATTCCGCACCGAGACGTGGTGAGGTCGGCACATCCTTCAACGTGATACCGCCTTCAATCGCCATAGCCACCGCATTGATGCTGACATTTCGACCATCTGCCGCATCAAAGTGTCCGGTCTGCCAATAGCTCTCGAAGGTTCCATCGAACATGTCCTGCCGATAAGCGACCCGGCCACCCAAGGTATGCCGGCTCTGCCCAGGAGCATGAGGGACGGTTACAACTCCACCCTGGACTCCACCCACTTGGGCCTTATTATTCTGCCATACCCAGAGAGGCTCGATCGCCAAGCCAGCGATTGGCTTGAAGGCCACGCGCGTGAAAACAACGTCAGAATTTTGTCCGCCGCCGGCCGCTGAGGTCACCGCTCCCGCTGAAGCGCCAGAATTCTGAGCATCACTATTCCCGGCATGCAACCAACCACCCCAGACTTCATACATGGGCTGGTTGTATTGGAACGTCACACCGTCATGCGAGAAGGCCTGGTTGTTCCAGTCGAAGTGGCCGAAGAGACGATGGTTGCCCATCACGACCAATTGACGACCGACCTTCAGGCTCAACCCGTCCACCCCGAGGTTGCGAATCATGATGAAGGCCTGACGAACACCGAGTACGCTACCGTTGGAGACACCCGTCTGCGAGCTCGAATCATTCGCAGCGCCTACTGCGGTTTGAGCACCGCCCCAGTTCTTTGAATATTGGAGCTGGGTGAACATATCCACATCCTGCGACATGGCATAGTTCAATCCGAGCCTCGCCCACTGCTGGATGAACGTGTCCGCTTTTCCTGCGGCGAAATTGCTATTGGTCCGTGATTCTCCCCGGACGCGCATGTCGCCGTTCAGTGTAAACTTGCTGATGTCGAACAAGGGACTCTTGGGCGGATCAAAATTCCAATAGGGCACCAGGTCAGGGAACGAGCGCGGCACCGGCACACCGTGTGTCGGCCGATCGATCACCGTCGGCGCCACTGGCGGATCTGCCAGGGCCTGGGTCACCGGCATGGCGGCCAAGATGGCCGTTGCCAGCACACTCATCATCATCGACTTCCGTTGTCTCATAGCGTTCCTCCTGTGAATTGGATAACAGCCTCTGTTGGCTCCACTCCTTCAGACAGGCTGCCGACTTGAGATCCAACTACTTCCACTACGACTACTTCCTTGTACCGACTCGACTGCTTCATCGCTGTTGCGCCTCGTTGACTTCCGTTGCACAACCTGCTTTTACCAAGAATTCCTGCTGCCGGCTCCAAAAATCTGACTTTCCGCTGGGGGGGGTCGGTGTTTCTGCCACCTCCTTCCGTTGGTCAGTCCTCTCTCTCCGGTCAGACTTGGTGGGGCGGGTTGGTCAGTCCCGACCCCTGCTCCACTTTCTGCCCGGCTGCGTTAATTTCCTCTTCCGCTTCTTTCATCGACGCCTGGAAGTCCTGCTCGACCATCTTGACTTCCTGCTGAATCATATTGATCTCAGGCTCCACCGATTTCCGCAGGTCTTCCGCCGTCTCTTTGAATCCCTTGACGGCTTTGCCGACCTGGCGCCCGACTTCAGGCAGCTGCTTGGGCCCGAACAACAGAAACGCAATCACCAGGATAATTAAGACTTCGCCGGCGCCTAATCCAAACATGGTTCAACCCTTGGCACGAGGCGAGGGATGAGAGGCGAGGGGTTCCGGCTATGAACAGTTTCTCCACTAGCCCCGTGCCTCTGGCCTCTGGCCCATTCGTAATTATCCCTGCTTCGTCTGTCCCGGCTGTGCGACCGGCGCGGCCTGTGGCGGCGGCACTGCTTCCGGCTGAGCAGCCACTTGCGCCTGCGCCACTGGCTGCTGTTCGCCCGGTGTCACATCTATCGCATCGGCTTCATGGACCGATTTCTTGAATCCCTTGATCGCTTTGCCAAGCCCCTCGCCCAGTTGCGGCAATTTGCCCGCGCCGAAAATGATCAACACGATGATCAAGATCAGCATCAATTCCATCCAGCCGAAGGAGCCAAACATGTATTACCTCGTGCTACCGGTCCACTTTTTCAAAGTCCACCCCCATATACCTCAAAAGGTTGGGGAGATACCTAAATCGCGGGGAAGGCTATAGAAAACGCAAGACCAAGTCAAGCAAAAACTCAGAGAACGGGCTGGGGATAAGTCGGCGGGCGGATGCGACCAGGGGAACTACCTAGCGAAGGAGAGAGCGGGCGAAGGTCAAATGAACCATCAAGCAATCAGCTTTCAGCCGTCAGCTCTCAGCTTCTGATGAGTTCGGAAGTTGGTCAACGCAACTCCTTCACTTCAAGCTGACCGCTGAAAGCCAATGGCTGATGGCTTCTTCACCGGCAGAAAAAATGGTGGTATTCAATCGGGCTGGGAGGCGCGGTGAAAGCCACGTTCAGCGTATCAGGATCGTAGCCGACCCCTTCGAGATCGCGTGCGGTCGCGGACAATTCTTCTTCGGTCAGATAGGCCACGGTGTCCGGCACACCGGTGCGCTTGAGCGAAAGCAACATGCCGTTCAACGTTTCCCGCTCTTCCATCGGCATGTTCTGCGGCAGCGGAAAGTCCAGCTTGCGGCTGTAGGGACTTTCGTAGGCCTCGTTCAACGCCTTGATGGTTTTCAGCACCAGGCGATCCTGCTCCCACGCTTGCATCTTCGGTCCGGCGGACGGATGAGTCGCCAGAAGATCCATGAGGGTAATGACATTTGTATTCAACGACCGGCCGATGAATTCCCGCTGTGGCTCGATCGTCACCCCGCCAAGCCCCAGGTGCTTGGCGATCGCCTCGACCAAGGCGAAATTGATCATGAAGCTATACTGTCCACCGAATTGGCCATAGCAGGGCTTATCCGGATCGTTGAGCACCTGCATATCCGCCGTGCCCGCATCGAACGCGCTGAATCCAATTGCGCCCGGAGCCAGTAAACGCTTGGCCTCTTTCAAGGTCGCAAAGGCTCCCAGGTTGATCGGGACCAGCACTTGCTCATCGATCGTCTTCAGAAATTCGGTGATCGTCTTGCGGTAGGGGACATCTTTCCACTCCACCTTCCGATATTCCTTCTCCCAGACCAGATCGTCGAGAAAGGGGGGAAAGGTCTTGAGCGTCTCGATATCTTTGCCCTCGAAGGCCCGAACGAAGCCCGACCAATCCTGAATGGTGGCGTGAAGCGCTTCGCTCAAGTTGGGGCGGAGAAACTCTTCTTCGATCTCGCCGGCGTTCTTCGCCATGAGCTTGGTAGGCAGGTCGTTCCACAATTCGTTGCAGAGAATCCGATCGACAGAGTGGTCTGCCGCCCCGGACACGTGATCGACCGTGGCCAGCTGAGCCTCGACGCGATCTTTGTGCGGCGCGAGGTCCGGATGAGCCAGCGCACCATCCAGCACCGACTGTTCCCAATCCACCAGCACATACTTCACGCGCGGATAGACCTGCCCGGCTTTGTCGATCGTTTTCAGCTGGCTCAGGAAACAGGCGGCGAGATTGCCGTTCCCCGGTCCCCATTCATGCAGGATGAGGGGAGCGGTCGCCGCCTCTTTGCCTTTCTCGCGCTTCGTCACTTTCTCGAAATAATCCGCGGCCAACGCATGGGCCAAGCGAAAATCTGCCGACGCAAAAGTTTGGTAGTAGGTCCGCAGCTTGTCGCCTCTGAGGCGATAAAAGAGCGTGTTGAGATGGGCTTGCCACTCATCCAGCGGCTTGTAGTCCCCGATCAACTGCGGCAATGCGTCGGCGTCTTGTAAGGTGCTCATGGTGTTCCAGTCCCTGGTAAAGAATCGCGATTGTAACAGACGGCTCGAAAGGGCCGCAATCGGGGAATTGGCAGCTGCCAGCGGTCAGCCATCAGCACTCAGCTATCAGTCAGAGGGAGGGGGCGCGATCAAAAATGGTCCCACTCTCATCCGAAGCTGAGAGCTGATCGCTCCTCCCCTTGGCAGCGCCCTTGACTCCCACTGCGCATGGGGTGTACCAGACGTTGCGTATGGGACGGCTCCTTCCGATGGTCATAGCTGCACTCCTCGCTGGGGCCCCGCCTCTCTTGGCCGGGGAATTGCCCATCACTAAAAATCTGCCCATCCCAGAGTTTCAGAATCGGCCGGAAGACGCCAAACCCTACGACTTCGATGCGCCGCCACAGGGGATGTTCCGTTCCATCACGATGGCTGAAGGGTTTGAAGAAGAGCTGGGCTTTCGCCAAACCCACGAGATTGTGCCGGTTCATCCGACTGAGCAATTTGCCGCTGACACGCCGGCCGTCTTCATCGTCTTCGCGCTTCATCAGCATTACCAGGCCTTCAAAGTGTTTGGCCGGTGCTTTCCCGAAGGGGTCCCGGGCATCGAACCGGGAACGATCGTCAGCGAGGATGCGATGCATATGGCCCTGGAAGATGAGAGCGGGTACTTGAAACTGTCTCCACCAAAAGAGCAGTGGGTACCGGGCCGCTACAAAGTCGAAATCCACGCCGGGGAACAAGTCAGCGAGATGAGTCTCATCGGCACGATGCGGTTTACGATCCTGGGAAAACAGTGATGGGGGATGAGTGATCGGTGATCGGCAAGAGAACGGATCTTCGCCCCACATCACTCATCACTTATCACTCTTCACCCATCACCTCCTCGTTTGACGGTCTCCGGACCATTCGTTAGAATGCCGGCGTGACAATGTTGCTACACTCATCAAGACAGCGCCGCGCCTCATGAGCCCAACACCCCGCCCATGGGCCTCCGTCGTCATTCCCATCAAGGATGAACGAGACAACCTCACGCCGCTGACTGAACGGGTACTCAAAGTTCTGTCGGCTCGCGAAGAGTCCAAGACTGCGCCATTCGAACTGGTGTACGTGGACGACGGCAGCAGCGATGGCAGCAGCGAATTGCTCGACCGGCTGCAACAGACTTATCCGGCGGTCCGCGTCCTGCATTTCGACCGGAACTACGGACAATCCTCCGCCTTCGACGCCGGATTCAAACATTCCACCGGCGAACTGGTCATTACGCTGGACGGCGATCTGCAAAACGATCCGGCCGATATCGACCGGATGCTGCCCCTTCTACAGCAATTCGATCTGGTGTGCGGCTGGCGCACCACCCGCAACGATAGTCTGGTCAGAAAACTCTCCTCGCGCATTGCCAACGCCGTGCGCAGCGCCGTGACCGGCGACCGCGTGCACGATACCGGCTGCTCGCTGAAGATTTTCCGGCGCGCCGTCGTGGACAAACTGCAACTCTTTACCGGCATGCACCGCTTTTTCCCGGCCCTGGCCATCATGCATGGCTTCACCGTCACCGAGATTCCGGTCAGCCACTATCCCCGGGCGCACGGCATCTCCAAATACGGCGTCGGCAACCGCCTCTTCAAAAGCCTCTACGACCTGATCGCCGTCCGCTGGATGCAACATCGCTGTTTACGATACAAACTACGCACCTAATTCACGGCGTCTTTTTCTATGTTCACCACTGAAACCATCTGGGTTGTTACAGGATTTCTCGGCCAAGGATTATTCTTCGGCCGTTGGATCGTGCAATGGCTCGCCTCGGAACGCAGTGCGGCCAGCAAAGTGCCAGTCTCGTTCTGGTACTTGAGTCTCGTCGGAGGCCTCATCACGCTAGCCTATGCCATCTATCGGAAAGATCCCGTCTTCATTGCCGGACAAAGCATTGGCGCCGTCGTCTACGTGCGCAATCTCATGCTGATCTACCGCCCGAACCAGGCCAACTCCGCCAAGAGTAACCAGGGATGAGTGAGGCCGCCTTGCAGATGCCCGGACCTTCGTCCGGACATTCATCGATAAACCTTCGTCATATCGGGTTACTGCTGGCCCTCTGCGGCATTCTCTTCTTTTGGAATCTTGGCGCTCTTGGCCTGACCGATCGCGATGAAGGCCGCAATGCCGAAGCTGGACGAGAGATGCTCGAAACCGGCGACTGGATGAGCCCCACTTTCAACTATGAACCCCGCTATGCGAAGCCGGTGCTGGTCTACTGGCTGATGAGCGCCTCGTACAAGACGTTCGGCGTCAGCGAGTTCGCCGCGCGATTCCCGTCGGCGCTCTTCGGACTCGGCTTGGTGCTGATGCTCTATCTGTTTCTCGCGCGCCTGCGCGACGCGAATACCGGGCTGCTCGGCGCGCTGATGCTGGCCCTGAATCTCCAGATGATCGGGCTCAATCGCATGGCCCTGACCGACAGCGTGTTGATCTTCTTCACCACGCTCTCGCTCTTCGCCTTCTGGCTGGGATTTCAGACGACGCGCGAACGACGTCCCTGGATGTGGGTGTGCTATGTGTCCATGGGGATTGCCACATTGGCAAAGGGACCGGTCGGGTTCCTGGTTCCCCTGATCGTCGTCGCATTGTACCTGTCTCTCACGAAACAGTGGCGGCCCTTCTGGCAGGAGGGCCGTCCCCTCGCAGGCACGGCCCTGACGATCCTAATTGCGCTCCCTTGGTACGCGGGCATGTGGTGGCTCCATGGCAGCGAATACACCGATTCCGCCCAAGCCAACACCGTCGGACGCTTTCTCAAACCGATGGAAGGCCATAGTTTCGGATTCTTGTTTTACATTCCCGTGTTGCTGCTCGGCTTTTTCCCCTGGAGCGGCTGGCTACTTTTTGCCTGGCCTGCCGCCTATAAAAACTGGCGAGCCGACAGGCAAGAGGCACGGGGCACGGGGCTAGAGGCCATCGGGAACGCGGGAATTATCCCTCCCCCTAGCCCAGAACCTCTCGCCTCTCGCCTGACAGGCGCTTCACGTCTAGACTGGTTCGCCGCCGTTTGGATTTTTGCAACGTTCATTTTTTTCACCCTCTCTTCGACCAGGCTCCCCCATTACATTGGACCGCTTTTTCCTGCCGCCGCGATGCTGACCGCCTCCTATTGGTCTCGCTGCGTGCGGGAACCTTCGACGCGAGGCGCCAATGCGTCCGTTCATCTGGTCATGTGGGTCGGATTCGTCCTCGCAGGAACATTGGCCTGCATGCCCTGGATCTACGACACGATGCTGGCCAGCAAGCTCACGAAGGAATATCCGCTGGCCACTCAACTCTCACTGGGCAGCGGGCCGTATGTCGCCGCGACTGTGCTGTTGATCGGGATGGGGTTGGTGGGGTTGTTCGGCCTGTCAGACACCAGGCGCGGCGGAGCATTCTGGGCGGCCAGCGGATCGCTGTTCGGTGTCGTACTCGTGCTGATGATCTTCGTCATGCCCGCGGCTAATAAGTACTTCGTCGCGCCGCAGCAAGAGCTGGCCTACGCGGCAGGACTGAACCTGGCGCCGGGCGAACAACTGATCGCCTACGGAGCGACGAGACCTTCGACGGCCTTTTATGCGAGGCGAAAAGTGCTCTTCATTGGATCGGGAGAAGAAGAGAAACTTCGCACGGCCCTGAACCAACCGGGCCGCACGATGATTCTGCTGCCGGAATCGTTTGTGGACAAACTGCCCGGTGATCTGAAGAACTATCAGCCGATCTTAAAACGCTACGGCTATCTGCTCTTAGCCAGTGAGCCGATGGTGAAGATTCCAGAGGCACTGCTCCCGCCTCCACCTTCTACTGTTCCACCACTCATCTTCGGCCACTAATTGTGTGATCGGTGACGAAAGGGGACGTAAATTCATGAACTCCTCCCTACTCATCACTCTTCACACATCACCCATCACAGGGGAAAGATACCCCGGCCCACCACGAGAACGGCAAGGCTCAGCAGTACCGCCGCCGCCAACTCACATTCTCTGAGTATTGGAACCCATCGAGATTCTTCCGCCTTACTCGGCACCTGATCCTCACGAAACCAGAGCGCCACGCAGAGTAACCCGGCTGCCGCCATTACAATCGGCGCCGTAGACATCAGCGATAACCCGAGGGCCATTGCCAACATCGCCCCTTGCGCTGCGCTCGGTGCAGAAGCCGCTTGGCTCGCGTGCCATCCACGGACGCGACCCCACAGGCCAACCGCAACCAGCAATGCGCCGCCCCCGATGAGAAACGTGTTCTCCAGCCCGGACTCAACCGGAAAGACCAGCGCAAAGACCAGCGCAAAGACCCAGACAGTTCCGATTGCGGCGTGATACAGCGCGGATTCAACCGACCGGATCCAGTCCTTCCAAGGATTCGCGGCCACCATCCCACTCACCGTTCCCAATACCCATCCGCCGAAAACATCGCTGGGGAAATGCGATCCGCGCAGCACACGGCTCAGCGCAACGAACGCCGCGATCCCGATAAATATCGCCGTCAACAATGGGAAGCGGCGGCTCAAGACAACCGCCAGCGCAAAAGTCGCTGTCGTATGGCCGGACGGAAAGGAATCGAATCCTGATGCCAGCGACGGTGTGATGGACCATTCACCCGATGCGGAGAATTTTGGCCGCGGCCGGCCAATAAGATGCTTCACCGTATGCACAAGCACCGTCGCCAGTCCATGCGCCCACAGCGTTTGCACGCCGGTCACAAGCCCGCGCGACGCCGGCAGCATCCACCCCACAGCCAGCAGGATCGCACTGACGATCAGCAACTGCCGCCCGTCGCCGATCCAGTTCCCGGCATGACTGACAAACGCCATCCAGGGCACCGTCAGTGTCCCGCCGCCTTCCGGCGTGGTGATCGTTCGCAGATAGCGCGCGGTCGGGCCATCGAGTTGGCGGAGCCCCCAAAAGACGCAGACCAGAGCTGCACAGAGACTGGCGAGGGACAGCATGCAAGCCCAGTGACAGGTGATGGGTGATGGGTGATGGGCAGCTGGCGCGGAAGAGAAATCCCGACTCGTCACATCACTCATCACTCATCACCCTTCACTGATCACTTCCTCACGGCACCCAATCCGCCAGGAAGACATTGAACTCGCCGGGCTGCTTCGCATTGCGGTCGGAGACCCACACCACACGTTTGCCGTCCGGCGAGAACATCGGGAAGCTGTTGAACTGTCCGTCGAACGTCAGACGCTCCAACCCGGCGCCGTCATCGCCCACGAGATACAGATGAAAGCTGGGCCGACCGCCCTCGCCGCGGGTTTCGACATTCGAAGAGAATACGATCCGCTTCCCGTCCGGATGGAAGAACGGTGAAAAGTTCGACGCGCCGTTGGACGTCACTTGATGCCGCCCGCTGCCGTCGGCATTCATGATGAACAGCTCGAGCTGTCCCGGCTCGACCAGCCGCTGTCCCAGCAACTCTTTGTACTTCGCAATCTCGGCCGGATCCGTGGGATGCGACGCCCGATAGACGATGCGTTTGCTGTCCGGTGAAAAGAACGCCCCGCCATCGTACCCGACATCGTCGGTCAGGCGTCGATGGTGGGAGCCATCAAGATCCATCGCATAAATATCCAGGTCGCCGTCTCTGACGGAGGTCCAGATAATAGTTTTGCCGTCGGGCGAGACCGTGGCTTCGGCATCGTAGCCGGGCGTATTGGTCAACCGCTGCATCTCCTGCCCGTCGATGCGCGCGGCAAATAAATCGTAATCGTCGAGGGCCCAGCGATAGGCGCCTTCCCGCTTCGGTTTGGGCGGACAGTTCGGACCGTGGAGATGGGTGGATGAATAGAGGATGCGCCGATCGCCCGGAAAGAAATACCCGCAGGTCGTGACACCGGACCCGGTGCTCACCAGGCGAACGCTCTCGCTCTCCAGATCCATCACATACATCTGATAACAGCCCAGCGGAATGTCATCGGGTTTCAACGTGGCCGCATAGGTATCTTTCATCCAGTTGTTGGTCGACTGAAAGATGAGCTTATTCCCCGTGAAGGAAAAGTAGGCCTCGGCATTTTGCCGGCCGAAGGTGAGCTGTTTGATATTCTTGAAGTGCCGCTCGGCACTGGCCGGCGCCTTGGCCGACGCTGGAGCCTTTGCACGGTCGGCCGCGACGCCGATCTGCGGCCACAACATGAGTGCGATCACCACACCGATGAGATTGCGTGTCCGGTTACCGCTGGTCATCAAGTCGAACCTCCTTCGTTGCCTGAAACTCCTGCCACATGTCTCGTTTCATCACGGTGCCTTCGTCGAAGACCACCGCGCTCTGCCATCCATAAAAGAAGAGGAGCCGCGCGACCTTCACGGCCGCTGCGGGATCCATCGCATAGAGCACCGTCACGGCCGATCCAGGCACATCCGGACGATGACAGGACCAGAGCGCGGCCATGCGGCTGCCAGCATAGGAAGTTCCTGCAAGACGAAATCCCTCCAGCCCTACCAGCGCCAGATCCCCGCAGGCCTTCGCGATCAATGATTGTACCTGAGTATGGTAATCCGACGTCGCCACAATCAACACCGATCCTGCCGGAGGCAAGACGTGAGTGTCTGTCGGCAGAACAACCGTCTTCCGCTCCGCCTGAGCCCGCGCATCTTGCGCCTCGATACGCGCCACGAGCTCCCTGAACGGCGTCGCAGCTTCAGAAAACAGCGGCAGCACGGCCTTGTGCTGATCGGTTACGAAGAGATTCAGCCTCGGCGCCAGATGCTCCCGCCTCAATCGTCGCAAGCTCATGAACTCCGGATCGATCGACAGCATCGTCGGCTCTGCCGGAACCTCTAGCTCGACCTCTTGCTGATCGGCAGACAAGGCCACCGCCACAGAAGTTGTCGATCCTTTCATGGTGATTGCGAGCGGCAGGATCAGCCGAAACGCTCCGCCCTCCCGCACGAATCTGACCCGGAGCCTATACGCCCCCGGCTGTTCAATACTGGAGAACCGCGTCGCAGTCGCTTCGGCAATGGCCACAGCAGGCGCGCCAGGGCGCTCGATCCATTGGGCAAAGAACCAGCGCAAGTCTCTCCCGCTCACCTTGGCAAACACCCGCTCAAGATCTTGCCAGTCGGCGTGTCGTCCGGAATACTCTGCCACCAACTGCTTCACCGCGCGCCAGAATACCTCGTCGCCAATTTCCATGCGGAGCTGATGAAAAACCATCGCAGATTTCTGGTAGCCGATGGCGTTGTCTTTTTCATCGCTCTTCCGTTGAAACGCCGTAATGGGATAGTCCAGCTGCGGTGGCACGTAGAGACTATAGCCCTGCAACATCAATCGCCGCTGTTCACGGGCTTGCCGATCGTCGTGGACCAACTCGTGCCAGTAATAATTCGTCAGATATGTGGTCAGCCCCTCGACCCAATTG
This sequence comes from Nitrospira sp., assembly GCA_040081095.1. Lineage (GTDB taxonomy): Bacteria > Nitrospirota > Nitrospiria > Nitrospirales > Nitrospiraceae > Nitrospira_D. Next base: position 3,942 of record JBEBHO010000354.1, on the reverse strand, counting down.
CCGCGCTCGGAGCGATTCCACACCGCATTGCCGATCCAGGAATGGACGATCTCATGCCCCAAGGCGTAAGGCTGCGTGTAGTGGCGTTTGATGCTACCGCTCCCCAACAAGGTAAAGGACGGCATCCCCAAACCGCTCGCAAAAAAGTTTTCCACTACGGCAAACTGCTCGAATGGAAATGGCCCCAGCAGCGGAACGTAGGCATCGAGATATTGAACGGTCGCGTCCAGATATTCATCCGCCAGCGCCGCATCGTCGGGAAATAAATAGGTCGCCAGATGAACGACTTGCCCGTTCACACCCTTCCAATCCCGAGTCTTGACCGAGAATCGATTGGCAACCAGCGTGAGGGCTTCCGTCACACCCGACTCCCACGTCTGCACCGTACGACAGGCCCCATCAGGACGAGGCATCGTGCAATCCCGCTTCGCGCCACCCCGCCCCTGGCTCACCGTAGTCCAGCCATTCGGTATCTCTACCGTCACGCTGTAGGAAGCAAGCGAACCGGCCAGATCGGGGTACCAGCCTGTCTCACTGCTCAGATACACACCTTCCTGGCCGATGTGCCCGGACGTTTCGCTCGGCGTCACAAATCGAAGATGACGCGGCTCACGCGGTGGATCATCGACCGCTCCGCGATAGCGCCATTCCAGCGTCACCTCTCCTTGTTGGTGATCGGGGAGCGTCAGACGAAACGACTGCAGATTAGAATCGGCCGCGGCATCGACAGGCAAGAGCGTCATCGGTGTGAGACGCTCCTCGTTTCCCGCCCATGTCACTAGCGCAATGTGATCAGGGTGCAACGACTTCGCCAACGTGAATTCTAGAGGATGCTGAGACTCGCCGACTCGCACGACCAATCGATCGATGACGGTCAACTGATGTTGATCGGGATCGATAGTGGCGCGCAGTTCGTGCCGGATAATGGCAGGGACAGACGAAGGACGCTCGCCCGCCTGCCCGTGAGACACAGGCAGGAGCAGCGATAGTCCGATGAGACAAGTAATACGACCTAGGCGCGAGTGTCCGACTGGCATCGGAAGGGTTTTAGCACTCGCGGCAGACGAGCACAAGCTGAATGGCGGTCAAGAGGCGATCGAGTGCAATCGGCTTCCCCAGCACTTCTTGCGGCCCCAGCGCCCACGCTTCCTCAAGCATTTCTTCGTTGTGACTCCCGGTCATGATGATGACGCCGCCGGGATATTCTTTTTCCCGCAGCGTCTTCAGCACATCAATCCCGGAGAGCCCGGGCATCACCATGTCGAGCAGTAACAGATCCGGCGCCGCTTCTTCGACCACTCGCAAGGCCTCGTAGCCGTCCTTTACACCCAACGCGCGATACCCGCGCAGACTGAGGAACTGCACCAGCAGGTCGCGCACCAGCGCGTCGTCATCGACGACTAAGACCGACTCCGCCGACTCCTGCCCCACGTATGACGGGATCGGAACAACCGGCGTGGGATTAGGCCGTGCCGGCAATTGAGACACCCGGTGCACCGCTTCAACGAGAATGTCGAGCGACAGGCCGCGGCGGATGAAATCGGTGACGCGTAGAGAGCGCGCCTGATTCTCCTGCACTTCGGTGGCTCCGCCACCCAGAATAATCACCGGTGCCTCCGGGTCGATCGCCCGAATCTCCTTGAGGACCGTCAATCCGTCCATCTCCGGCATGCGCAGATCCAGCAACGTAATACGCGGAGCATGCTTGCGAAACAGATTCAGCCCTTCGCGCCCACTGGTTGAGGTGATCACCTGATACCCATGACGCATGAGAACGGTCTGGAGCAGATCGCAGTTCATCTGGTCATCGTCGACAATTAGAATCTTGATCATGCGAAACCACTGCCTCCGAATCGGCTACGCTCATTGAACGAAACACCGCATTGGCACACGTCACAACCATAGCACAGGGTATGCAAAGCGAAAAGGAAATGGCGGGTTATGACCGGGCGGCCGGCTGACCGAATAGGGCGGCAATAAACGCTTCCTGATTGAAGTCTTGCAGATCTTCGACGCCTTCGCCGACCCCAATCAAACGGACGGGAAGTTTCAATTCTTCGGCAATAGCCACGACAATTCCGCCGCGCGCCGTCCCATCGAGTTTGGTGAGCGCCAGCCCTGTCACGCCCACGACTTCCTTAAACTGTCGCGCTTGCGCCAGCGCGTTCTGTCCAACCGTCGCATCCAGCACCAGCAGGATTTCGTGCGGCGCCCCCGGCAGCGCCTGGCCGATGACCCGAACAATTTTCCGCAGCTCTTCCATCAGGTTCGACTTGGTATGCAGCCGGCCGGCTGTATCAATGAGCACGACATCGGCCGCGCGTGCCTTCGCCGCGGCGATGCCGTCGAACGCCACGGCCGCCGGATCGGCACCATGCCGATGCCGAACTATCTCCACACCGACCCGATCTGCCCACACCTGCAACTGATCGATCGCCGCCGCACGAAAGGTATCGCCGGCCACGAGCAATGGCCGCCGACCGCTTTGCACAAACCGCTGCGCCATCTTGGCAATGGTCGTCGTTTTCCCGACACCGTTCACCCCGACCATCAGCACGACAAACGGCTTCGGACCCTGCTCGATCAGCTGTTCCAGCGACGGCCCTTGCACCGGCGCCAGGACGCCGTACAACGTCTTGCTCAACACATTCTGCAACGCCTCAGAGTTCGCCGCATCCGCTCCCCTGGCATGCTCGCGCACATGCGTCATCAAGCGGTCCACCACGCGCACCCCCAAGTCGGCGCTCAGCAACGCGGCTTCCAACTCGTCCAGCATGGCCGGGTCGGGCGTGCGCCCCAAGACGCGATCCAGTGATTGCCGAACCACCTGCCGCGTCTTGCTAAGTCCATCACTCAGCCGCTGAAACCATCCCATCGCTACCGTCCCCCTGTCCTCGTTGATCCCACACGAATTCGGCTCACCCGTGGCTTTGTCACCAACGTGGGAACCGGCCGCAAGGCGTTCAATATTATTTGCTCCCGCCGCTTCATACGACGGGCTTCCGCATCACTCCGCTCATGATCGTAGCCGCAGAGATGCAACACGCCATGGACCAGCAACCAGGCCAGTTCCTCGCTGAGCGATCGCCCGCCTTCTTTCGCCTGCCGCTGCGCCGTCGGCACCGAAATCACCACGTCACCCAGCAGGGCCGCCGCGGGGCTGGCCGACTCCCGCATCGCAAAGGCCAGTACATCGGTGGTGCGATCCTTCTTCCTATACTCTCGATTCAATCGGCGCATACGTCCGTCGCCAACCAGATCAAGACTGAGCTCCGACTGCGCCTCTCCCATGAGAACGAGCACCCGCTCGGCCAGACGGCTTAACGGAGCCTGGCGCACCTTCACACGGGTTAATCGCACACGCAGATAGACAGCCATTTAGTGAGATTGACCTGAGGAATCTCGCGGCGGCAAACCGGAGGGAGGCGATTTGGATGAACCGAAAGACGACGACTGATGCGGGGCGTGACTCCTAGACTGTCTGGGATCGCCGCCGGTCGCGGACTGATGCCGATCGTAGGCTCTAACGATGTCCTGAACCAACCGATGGCGCACGACATCTTTCTCGTCAAAATACACGAACGCAATTCCTTCGATGTCTCGCAGGATCTCCTTCACTTCGATCAAACCGGACGCCCGTTCCGACGGCAAATCGATCTGCGTGATGTCTCCCGTCACGACAACCTTCGAATGGAATCCCAGCCTGGTCAGGAACATTTTCATCTGTTCGGCCGTCGCGTTCTGCGCTTCGTCTAAAATGACGAACGAGTCGTTCAAGGTGCGTCCACGCATGAACGCGAGCGGAGCGATCTCAATGTCGCCACGTTCAATCATGCGATTGGCACGTTCCATATCCATCATGTCGAATAGCGCATCGTACAATGGACGAAGATACGGATTCACTTTCGCAAACATATCACCGGGCAAAAACCCCAACTTCTC
>JBEBHO010000169.1:0-23434 GCA_040081095.1 Nitrospira sp. | reverse complement strand
GCGGCACGCACCCATCCGATCCTCTACGGCATGCTGGAACAACACGGACAGACCGACCTCGCTGTACAGGAAGATATGGCCATTGTCGCCATCGCCGATGGCATCACCTCACTGCGCGCGCAGCGTGAAGACCTCGCCAGGACAGCCGCCAAGAGCCTCACGGAAACAACCGCCGCAGAAGCGACATATGAACAGGCGGCGGCTCGCACACAGGACGCCATTGCCTCCTTAATTGACGTGCATCGCAAAATCGACGTGGAAATGAAGATCGAGGGCGATCGATTGGTCGATCAAGCCCGGACCATGGTGATGGGTATCCTCGGCCTGCTCGGGATCCTGATCGTGGCGGTCTACGCGATTATGAAGCGGCAGGTCGCTAACCCGCTCAAGCGCCTCGCCGCCACCGCCGACCGTGTCGCTCACCACGACCTCGCCGCGCAATTCGAACTCTGGCCCAGCCGCGATGAAGTCGGCGCCCTCGCCGGCTCGCTCACCACCATGCTCACCAGCCTGCGCGACCACAGCACCGCGCTGATGCGGAAAACCAAAGAACTGGAAGCCTTCACCTATTCGATCGCTCACGATCTCAAGGGCCCCCTCCGTGAAATCGAAGGCTTCTCCTCCTTACTCGAAAAACAATTCGCCGACTCGCACGACGCACAACTGCAACATCACATCGCCATCATTCGCTCCTCTGCGTTGCGCCTCACCCACATGATCGACGCATTGTTGAAGTACTCACGACTGGAACAGCAGGATCTCCCGCGTATTCGTTTCAATGTGCTCGAAATGATCTCCAGCCTGCTGGTCGACCGGCAACAATTGCTGTCCGGCACCAAAGCCAAGATCACCGTGAACCTGCCATTTTCAGACCTCTACGGCGAGCCAGTCAGCGTGCGCCAGGCCATCACGAATCTATTGGACAACGCGCTGAAGTTCTCACGGCAGACTGCGGCACCGACGATTATGATCGGCGGTCAACAAACCGCGACCGAACACATTCTCTGGATTCGCGATAACGGCATCGGCTTCGACGCCGGCCAGGCCGACAAGATCTTCGGTCTCTTCGAACGGCTCCACAGTCCGGGCGAATATGAAGGCACCGGCGTCGGCCTCGCCATCGTGAAACTCGTGACGGAGAAACATGGCGGTCGCGTCTGGGCGGAATCCACTTCCGGCCAAGGCAGCACATTCTTCATCGCCTTTCCCAACCAGGTGCATTGATGCGCACACTCATCATCGACGACGAAGAATATGTCCGCATGGTGCTCGAACAGGCCCTGCGTGAGGAAGGCTGCCAGGTCACGGCAGTGAACCAGGGCCAAGCCGGTATCGACGCCTTGCAGGCCGCTCCCTTCGATTGCGTAATTACAGATCTGCGGATGCCTGGCATGGACGGGCGGGCGGTTCTGAAGTGGATCACCGAGCATCAGCCCGATGTCGATGTACTGATGCTGACCGGCCACGGCGATGTGAAAGATGCCGTCGATGCCATTAAGCACGGAGCCTGGGACTTCCTCGTGAAAGAGACGCCCTTTGACGCCGGCGCGGTGAACGCGGCGCTGAGCAAGCTCAGGACCGTCCGCGCGCTGAGAAAAGAGAACCTGGCGGCCCGACATGGAGGCTTCACGCGCGATGTCATCATCGAAGGACCGAGCCAGGCCTGGCAGAAGCTCAAGACCCAGATCGCGCAGGTCGCTCCTTCCAACGCACCGATTCTCATTCAGGGGGAGACCGGTTCCGGAAAGGAAGTCGTCGCCCGACTGCTCCACGACCTGAGTCGGCGAGCCAGCGGCCCATTCCTGGCCATCAACTGTGGCGCAGTCAGTCGCGAGTTACTTGAAAGCGAACTGTTCGGACATGAAAAGGGAGCCTTCACCGGCGCCACCGGCACGAAGATCGGCCTGATCGCCGCCGCGGAAGGCGGCACACTCTTCCTCGACGAACTCGGCGAGATGCCGGGCCCGATGCAAGTCAGCCTCCTTCGCTTTCTCGATCGCAACGAGTATCGCCCGGTTGGCAGCACCCGTACCTTGCACGCCGATGTGCGCATCGTCGGCGCCACGAATCAGGACATTCAGGAACTCATCCACCAGGGCCGCTTTCGTGACGACCTTCTCTACCGCATCAATACCGTGACACTGCACGTGCCTCCGCTGCGCGAGCGGACCGAGGATCTCCCAATCTTGATCAACCACATCCTTCAGACACTCCGGATTCCCGGCACCACCAAAAGGACCATTGCCACAGACGCCTTACAGCGCCTGACCACCTATGCTTGGCCCGGCAACGTCCGCGAGCTCCGCAATGTCATCGAACGGATCGTCCTCATGAGTTCGGATCATGGCCCCATCACCTCGACAGACATTGAACAAGCTCTCCCGAAAGCACGAAGTTCGGCTCCAGCCGACAATCATGCCCACATGACCCTCGATGAGATCGAACGGCAACATATCCTGCACATCCTTGAAACGAGCGACGGGAACAAAACCCTCGCGGCCAAGACGTTGGACATCGACTACAAAACGCTGCTCACCAAGCTCAAGCAATTCAGCCCGAAAGAGTAATTGCGGAAGACCTCCCATCCCTGTCTCGGCGCTTTACTTCCATCAGTGTAAGCAGTACGCTTCGACCCAATACGCTGAGTAGGATTCGCCCTCTATGCTGAACCCCAATCAGAATTGTGCCAGGATTATGAGACTAACTTTCTGAAGGAGTCTGCCATGCCACATCGTCTTGTGCTGATGATTGCCCTCACAAGTTTGGTAAGTGCCCTGCCTGTCAGTGCGGCTCAGCTCAGCCGGCCCCAAGTGGAGTATTCCGCTGACTCGGTGATGCAAACCGAGGACGGGACGATCGAGCAGCACGTCTATGTCACCCCTCCCAAGGAACGCCAGGAACTGCTGACGGGCAGCGGCGACGGTGTGGCCATGATCTTCCGGTATGACAGCAAAGTGATATGGCAGCTGATGCCGTCGGAGAAAATGTACATGGAACATGCCATGGGAAAGGCGGCCGGCAAAAATACCGATACGTCACAGTGGGACTTTGAAGAGACGGTGATGGGGGAAGAAGTGCTGAATGGCATGAAGGTGACCAAATACAAAACGATTGCCACCAGTACGGATGGAAAGAAGTATGGCGGGTTTTCCTGGCGCACGAAGGACGGCATCGTAATCAAGCAAGACCTCCTCTACAAAGAGGGCACCGAAAAAAAGCGGATGACGACCGAGCTCAAAAACATCAAGGTCGGGAAGCAAGATGCCCAACTGTTCGAAGTGCCCAAAGACTTCACCAAATTCGATATGGCCGGGATGATGGGCGGCATGATGGGCGGTCCTGGCATGGGGCAACCCTCGGCAGACCGACCCAGCTCAAGAAATAGACCTACGGTGAATCAGCCCGCTATTCCTCTACCGCAGGAAGATATTCCGACGGCCCCGGAACCGTCGGCAGATGATCGCTCCGATATGCAGAAAGCCGGCGACATGATGAAGAAACTGTTCGGCCGATAGGGGCACGCATGAATGCCGTCTGGTGCGGAGCGTCGCTCGTCATCAGCCTGGCCATGACGGTGCTGCTGTGCGGCGGGGATGTCTATGCCGGGGACGTTCCCGCCAAGCCGTCGATTCACGCCTCTGCGCTGTACCTGGTCGATCTCACATCTGGCCGGATTCTGCTGGAGAAAAACGCGGGCCGCAGACTTCCCCCTGCCAGCCTGACGAAAATCATGACGGCGCTGGTCGCGCTGGAAGCGGCTTCGCCTCAAGAAGTCGTGCACGTGGATCGACGGGCGCTCGTCCATCGATCCTCGCTCAACTTACATCACGGCGAGGAGTTCCTCTTGCGCGACTTGCTCACCGCCATGCTGGTGACGAGCGCGAATGATGCCTGCGAGGTCGTCGCCTGGCATGTCGGCGGCGATGCAGGCCGGTTCGTTTCGATGATGAATGCGCGGGCCCGCGCGCTGGGATTGGAGAATACGCATTTCGCCAACGCCTGCGGATTCGACGCACCGGGCCATTACTCGACGGCGACGGATCTGGCCAAGCTCACCGAACAGGCCCTGAACGTGCCCGCCATCTCCATGATGGTTAGGACCGTCACGCGGGACATCGCGACTCTGGACGGCGCCAGGCAGGTGTCACTCCATACGACCAACGAGTTGCTGCTCGATCCGGACGTGACCGGTGTGAAAACCGGTTACACCAGCAAAGCCGGACGCTGTCTCATCGCCAGTATGTTTAAAGACGGACACCGCTTGTTGCTGGTGGGATTGAACGTGATGGACCGGTGGGAACAGGCGCCGAAGCTGTTACGGTACGGACAAACGGTGTTGCTGGGTCTGGGCGAGTAGCATGTCTTATGGTCGCCCGACCTGGTGGAGATAGGCGTCACGAAGGTTTTTCTGCGCCAGGGTATAGTCTGGACTCAGCTGGGCGGCGATGCGGAATTCTTCGATGGCCCGGTCCCAGTCGCCCCGAAGCAAGTAGCCATGGCCAAGGTTGTTATGCGGCCTCGCCTTTTGCGGCGACTTCTCCACCGCATCGGACCAGAGCAAGACCGGATCGCGATAGAGGGTATTGCGTTCGATGGTCGAGACACAGAGCCCTGCGGCTATGGCGAACCCGATAGCGCCGGCGCCGATCTCAACCAGCCGGGGCTTCTCCAGCACCGTGGCAAGCCAATGGGTCAGGCGGAAGGTGACGACGACGGCGGCAAGCAGAATGCCGATCGAAGCCAAATAGAGATTGCGTTCGCTCAGTAAGTCGTTGCGCGGAATGACGGCGGTTGGAAGGATCTGGAGCACAAACCACCCCAGGCCGAATGCAAAGAGCGGGCGGCGTTGGATTGAGATGGCTGCTGCGACGGTCAATCCGCACCACATCAGCAGATCAAGCGGCAGGGGCCATTCAAATAAGGAGTGCAGCAACGGGAGGTCGTGGTCGAAATTCTGCTTCCAGGAGCATAAGAACAACAGCAGGGCATAACTGGCCGCGTGGGTTTCGCTCAGGAGGTTGTCCCAAAGTGGGCGCAGAGTGAAGCTGAAATGTGCCAGATCGGCATATCGTGGGTGGGGCCAGGCCAGAACACCGGCGACAACGACGAGAAGCCAGAACGGTGAATGGCCCGTGAGCACCGCGCGGCGCAGGGCGGCTCCCCTGAGCCGGCGGACGACGACATCCCACAGCAGTACGGCCAGCGGAAACGTGACGGCCGGCTCCTTCGAGGCCACGGACAACAGGAAACAGAAGACCGCACCGGCCCGATACAGACGGCGCAGCACGTGGCCACTTGTGTCCTCCGATCCTTTGATATACAGGAAAAGCGCCGACAGATACCCAAAGGCCATGAGCCCGGATGCGCGTCCTGAGATATAGGTGATGGTTTCGGTTTGGATCGGATGGATGAGGAACAGAAACGCCGTCCAGAATGGGACGTGTCTCATCTCTTCGGTCACGGCACGGGTCAGAATCCGATAGACGAGGAATCCGGAGCCCAGGTGTAGCAGCAAATTCAGGAGATGGTAGCCGCTTGGGCTGTTCCCATAGAGCGACCGATCGAAAAGGAGCGTAGCGTACAACAGCGGCCTGACCATATGGTCGAGATGGGCGATAAACGTGTCCCAACGTGCGAGGTGCGGATTCTCAAGGATCGTGGAAATATCGTCGAATTGAAAGTCACCGAAGAACGCGTTTGCATACACCACGCAGGTGATGATCCCGGCGACAATAAACAGTTTTTCTCTCAGAAAAGTCGCAATGCTCACGGTGGGGGGAAGATTACTCTTTTGCAGCCTTTGAGTACACAGAGAGGAGAGACGCCCATGTTAGTTGCACGCAACAGCTTGCGGATCGCCCGCGCGGTATTTACAGGCGTAGGGTCTGGCTGGCCATGCCGGATGAGGGTCCGGTCCATTGCCCTCAGTTTCTTGAGCCTCATGACGCTTCTGACTCTGCTCAGCGATCCGGTTCGCGCGGCCGGTCCCTGTACGTGTAAGGATCTGGATAAGATGAACGAGCAACTGGACAGAGCGGCCGCTTCCGAGGAGGCCTGGAAAGAAATCTTCGCGTGGGCCAGAGAACTATATCAGGACGTCGATCTGCCGAAATCCAATGACGATCTGAATCAAAAGTTTGTCCAATTGAAAAATACCCCGAGGTCTCAATGGCGGGATGCTATCAAGGAAGGGCCCGCAAAAGAGAAGAAAGCATTGAAAAAAGTCGCCGGACTGAACGAGAAAGGAGAGCCGGTGGTCGATGATGATTTCCAGAAGAACAACTGCGATGACATCATTGAGGCCGAGAAAGTGCACGAGCGCAAGCACAAAGACTTTTATCTGAGCTTTCCCCAGATCTTCGATGTCGTCATGAGCTCGCGCCTGCTCAGACTGCGGGCTGAATCGGAAGTCGAATCCTATCGGGCCCAGAAGACGTTCCTGGCGAACAAGCTTGCCGAGTTGAAGCTGAAATGCCTGACCCTTGATAAGAGCACCAAAGGGCTCTTGCAGGATGAAGCGGCTCAGCGGGAACGGTTGAATCAAGCAGAGAACCACATCCGCCTGTTGGGGGGAGCGCAGCCGGGACAATGATACGACATTGTGAATACGCGGAATCCACGCACGTTTCAGGAGGACATACGATGAAGACTCCTTGGGAATCCATGGCAGCGCTGGCTGTCGCTCTCATTCTTGCAGGCGTCGGGCTTCTTCCTGTGCCGGCTCAGGCGGCGGCGCAGGCACTTTCACCCAAAGATGAGACAGTGAAGAAGTACCTCGACGGCTGCCAGAGCAAACCGGCGAAAGAAGCGAACTGCGAGAAATTGAAAAAAGATGCGGTCGAGATATTAAAAGAGGACTTGCTGACCTTGGGCTCATCGGCAAATCATAGTTATTTCCTCAGCATTCTGCCCGTCTTCAAGCGTGAGGAAGCCGAGTTGCGGATCGCCGCGGCGGACGCGATCGGCATGATCGGTCCACAAGAGAGCGATGCGGAACTGCTTGCTCCGGTCGCAAACGACCCGGTTCCTGACGTCAGACGCGCGGTCACACAAATGATTTCCAGGGGGAAAGGAAGCGTCTTTAATCTACTGGCCCAACGAACCAGTTCAATGCGAATGGGACTCGCACCGGAGACCCCGGCCGATGCCGGGAAGTATTCGATGCCTGTCGCTCCGGAGAGCACGTATCTGTTTTATGCTAGTGAGGCGGCGCTTGGCCGCCTCTCTTATGTTGCCAAGGGAATGAATGAGGCGGCGGGATTTTTCAAGTCCAAGGCCAAGCGCGGACCGATGAAGCTGGAGGAATTCCAGGAGGCGTACCGCTATCAGTTGCAGGACGAACAACAGGCACAGGAACGGGCACAAGAGGCGGCGGCGAAGCAAATAGCGAATGTAAAGCCACCCGATCCTACCAATACACAAGCGTTCATGGAGTTCATGGAAAAGGTCCAGTCCGTGAATGCCGGACGAAGCACGAGGATGCTTCTTGATTCGTATCAGCCGAATTTCTTCGGGGCGCCGACCGTCTATGTTCTGGAAGAGCGCCAGATCGGCCAGCGAAGCTATCCCACCCGCTACGTGGTGCTCTATCAAGACCAGGCGCTCAAACGACCCGGCTATCGTCTCAACTGGATGGCGGTGCCGGAGGATGCGATCAAAGCAGTTCAGGTCGCGTCGCTCAAAGAGGAGCAACAGGAAATAGCGCGCAAAAAGGAAAACGAGGCCCAGAAAAAGCGCGCAGAAGAATTGCAGAACCTGGAAAAGAAGAAAGACGCAGCGGAAAAGAAACAGTTCAAGAAGGGGCAGGAAGATCTAGAGAAAGCGCTGGGGTTCTAACTACTGCACCCCCTTGTCCAGATTCCTTCGCCAAGCCAAGCTGCGCGATCGTATCGCCATACCTCGATCGCGTGGCTTCCCCATCCCTTCCGAAACGCCAATTCCCTTGGCATCCAGCCAATCGTTTCCTATGATGCAGGAAGTTCAGGAGAACCGATGGCACAACCCAGCGGACAGCCTAAACGCATTATTGACCTGCGAAAACACCAGCGCATTATCACGCCATCCAGCGCCCTCTTTTCGTTCAAGCAGCTTGTTGTTCCAGCTCAACTCCTGGATGAAGTTGAAGGTGAAGGCGCGGTGATCGATCTCTCCCTCGGCGGGTGCCGTCTGCTCAGTGATACCCCGCTCGCCCTTGGGCAGGAATATCACCTGATCCTCCAAATCTCCGTCGAGCGCCCTCCCATCCCGGTCGAAGCTGCAGTCGTCCGATGGATCGACGACAACACCTACGGCCTCAAATTCACCTCCATCGATACCCGTGATGAATCACAGCTCCGGAATCTGCTGATCGACATTCGCCGGCCTATCACTTCACTCTGACCCTCACCAGTACTGATCGCTCTCTTGCCCCAGGCATGCGACACATCCTGTCAATACGGAAAGAGGCTTCGCCCGCCAATGCGCGCACCTCAGGAGTACACGCGTCAGCCATCTCCGGGTTCCACTCTCACCGCTGACAGATCGGACACCTTACTAAGCAATTCGACAATCCCCCTCGGTCTGTTGGACAATAGCGCCGCCCGCACCGCATCATGCCCTGCGGATAAGGAACCTCACCTATGAACATGCCGGATATCTCAGGAGAACAGCAGGCACAAGAACAGTTCGGCACAACAAGTCGAGCAGCGGCCTTTCAGGCCAATCAAGTCCTGGATCATTTGAATGGTCCGATGCAGCAGTTCGTTGCACGGCAGGAAATGGCCTTCATTGCCACTGCCAGCGCCAGCGGCGCCTGTGACTGTTCCTTTCGAGCCGGCACGAGAGGATTCGTTGTCGTGCTGGACGAGAAAACCCTGGTCTACCCTGAATATCGAGGAAATGGTGTCCTGGCCAGTGTGGGCAATATCCTAGAAAACCCCCACATCGGCATGATTTTTCTCGATTACTACCTGACGACCATGGGCCTCCACGTCAACGGGAAGGCTCACGTGCTGACTCCTGGCGAGATGGAAGGCATGCCGCATCTCCCTGCAAGCATTCTCGAAGCCATGCAGGTCAAAGGCGGCCGGCGACCGGAAGCCTGGATCCTGGTGAACATCGAAGAAGCCTATGTCCATTGCTCCAAACACGTGCCACTCATGAAGCGCCTGGATAAGCATATCGCCTGGGGCAGTGATGATGAGTTCGTGAAAGGCGGGGATTTCTTCAGGACCAAACAGGCGCCCTGACAACACCCATCAACAGATCGGTCGCCAACGCCGGTCTCTATTATCTCACCGGCGGCGGTTCGGGTCAGAACTTATCTCTCGATCCTCACCGGATCTCCGGCCTGCACTACCCCCGGCGTCACGACAGTCGCCAACACTCCGACCATCCCTTGATTTTGCTGGACGGCGGTTCGAAGGATGGCCAGATCCTGCGGCAGGCCCTGCTGCGGCAACGTCGTCATCACACAGCGCGCACAGAGGCTCGTAACCGTCAACCGCACCTGGGCGCCGATCGTTACGATCCCCCCTTTCCAGTCGTTCTCGACGAACCCGGATGCCGACAGCTCCGTCTCAATCAGCACATTGGGCCGAAAACGCCGCACATCGAAACGCCCATCCGAATAGCGCGATTGCAACGCGTGCAGCGTCGCCGTCGTCAGAAGATGGACCGGCGCCTCATCGAAAAACGTGGCAGGAGGAATCTTCACCATCGCTTCACTGTCCCGTTCTGAAAGGCCATCCAAGCTTGGAGAGAACTGCTCCAAGACCGGCTGGGACGGAGGCACGCTCGTAAGTGTCACCTTCCGGCCTAATCGTTCAGACAGAACCGCGTTGACCTCACTGGCACTTGAGACCAGGATCGTTCCATCTGGAAGCGTGATCTCCACATCCGTCGGAGCGCCGAGCCGCTGACGCGCGTGAAACGAAAACATGGTCGGCCACCGCCGTGGATTTTTCGCACTGACCACATGACCCGTTTCACTGTCGATCAAGGCAAACCGGCGATCACCCTCGACGCCTCGTTCCGTCACAGCGACAGCACTCAATTGTTCTCCCACCATCGACTTCACGGGATATCGCCACAATTCACGAACAGCCCCAACCACTCCCGCCTTCTCGATCGCCACATTCGCCTCCTGCTCTCATGACTTAAACTACGAACCCCTCATCGCCGATGCCAGCGCCATCTTACTGACAAAACGGCGCTGGCATCTACACCCTGCGAAGGCACGGAGAAACCATTGGGATTGACGCCCTAAAAGTCACCCTCTTTCACATAGGGATAACTCCACAGGATCACCTGGAGCAACACCGACTTAATCCAGGCCTGGTGCATGGCGCCGACTTCGGCTGGGCTATGCCCCTGCTTCGCGAGGAAGGGTCGAAGCGTAGCGGTCACCGGGTAGAGCAGTGCCGGAATGTAGCGCAACGGAATATGTAGCGCTGCGGCCACTTTGTCCGTCGCATTCTTGCCCATGCGATGGTGCCGGCGGCCGATTTCAAACTGGTAATCCAGCCACGCCTGATCGTAGTTGGCCCCAGCAGTGTCCAATATCCATTGGCCAAACCGCTTCCGCACAGCCCCTAAATAGTCCATATCCGGTTGTCCGTCCGACACGCGAAAGAACGTGCTGACCAGATGAGGATTCCCCCCGACAAATCCGTACCACACGTCGAGGATGGCTTCGACCTGATCTTTCACCACCGCCTGAGACTGTTGAAGCGCCTTCACATCGTCCTCGCCGAACAACACCGTTTTCTTCAATAATTCAAATTCCGCCAAGGATATCGGCGCCTGCGGGACCGCCGCAGTGCCGTGGGTGTAGCCTGGAATCGTCGGACTCGTACCCATCGCCAGTCTCCTTTATATAGATCGAATAGATAGATGTAAGATCTGCGCGTACACGTCAGCACTCATCTCAGCGAAACGTGCCCCCTGCATACTCAGTAGTCTGAGGCCGATCGGTACGGGGGCTCACACTCTAGAACCCCCGTACCCTCACGACTTACTTCTTCTCGACAATATCGCTCTTCATCGGACCAAGCACACCCAACAATTCATCCTTCTCAGCCTTGCCGACTTTATGGTGATCCAAGGCGGCCACCAGATCTTCGACTAATGCGCCGAAGGCGGCATCGTGCACCCCCATGCCAAGGTGCGTCTGCTTCATGGTGCGCCCCGTGTACTTGCAGGGACCGCCGCTGGCTTCGCAGATCTGATTCACGAGGTGCATCTTGAGTTTCGTGAGATCCGTGCTCGCAAAAAAGCTATTGATGCGCTTGTCGCCGCCCACGTTCCCGACAAATGTCTCCACCACCGCCGTGATGGCGCCCTTGCCGCCCAGCCGGTCATACAACGCCGTGCCCTTGGCTTCGTTCGCCGCGTAAACCGTTCCGGCCATCAACACCAGACTCAACACCGCCATGCTCACCACACGCTGCTGCTTCATCTCACCCCTCCTTTGATTATAAATACACAGGGCTTAATGCCCCTCCCCACTACTTACGAACTTCTGCCATCGACGCGGCTGCTCGATCTCTGACCCGGGAATAAAATCAGGACAATCCAGCCGCAACTGCCCCTCCCCCAACGGCTTGTTCACAAACCCACAATGGTGAGGCCGCGCCGCATCCTCGTGGACATAGGGCTGAAAGTAGGTGCAACCGGGGCACATGCGCGTCACTGAAATCACCCCCTGCTCTTGCAGGGAATGCATGACTTTGGTCAGCCCGCGCAAAAACACCGCTTGCTCGTCCGGCGTCAGACTCGCCACACCGGCCTGCACCACCTCGGTCCAGCCCGTCGTCTGTTGCGCTTCACGCCGCCCCGCTGCCGTGAGCGTAAGGACCAGCGCCCGCTGATCCTCCATCGATCGCTCTTTCTTGACCAGCTTCTTCTCGACCAGAGTGATCACCGCATCGCTCACGGTCGCCGCCGTCAAACACAACTCACTGGCTACGTCGTTCAACCGCACCGCCTTCATGGCCCGCTCGGCCAGCACAACCAGAATTTGACCCTGCGTCGGCGTGAGCCTGCGCGCGGTCCCGCCTTCCCAGGCCTGGCTTCGCAATGCGGCGGCGATCTTGGCCAATCCGGCCGTAATGTGATCGACCAGCGACTTTTCTCCCTGCATCGGTAGAGGCTTGCCCATACCAGCCCTCCTCTAGGCGGACAACGGGACGATGAATCCGCCTGATTGCCGGAACTCTTTCTGCTGATGCTCCGTGAACAGGACCAACGGCTCCTGGTGGCAGAATTGGCATTCTTCTGCCGTCACAGCAATCGCCTCATATCCCTGGGCCGCGACATACTCGTTCGCCAATCTGAGCGCCGTCGCCTGATCGCCCGTCATCACGTCGAAATGCAGCGTCTTACCCGGCACGTCCACCCACGTATCGAACACCTTCAGCACATCCATCGCTCCTCCTTTCCCATAGGGCCGCACCTTACTGATAAGGACTCCTTAATATATAGCAAGGAGTCCTATTCTAGTCAAGGCCCTACTTTAGCAGGGAGCGCAGCGGTTGCACCGCTCCTCACGCGTCAATCCGCCCGATGCCGTAAAATTGGAACTGACGTCCCGAAAGGAGAGAAACGACTTCAGCCCCGGCAAATCGACAGATCGCCACGCATGGGTGGCTGCGGGACATTCAACTCGTTACGAGTATTCTTTTGACGATCCGAAAGGATGAACAGGCGAGAAGAATATCGACAATAAGGGAGCGCGGCCCATACCGGAACCGCAGCTCCCCCTACACACCAGTGCGACTACGGATTCATACCGTCACCGAAGACGCTCACGACTGCTTCTGTTTGGCGCGGGCCAAAGCCAGCGCCATGGCCATGGTACCGCCAGGAGGCGGCTGCCGATCCGATGCTCGCTGCGGTGCGGATGGACGCTTCGCCTGCGCTTCGCGCGCAGACCCCGTGCTAGCCTCGCCGGAAGTCGGGCGCGATGAAGAGGCGCTGCCAGGCGCATCGTCCAGTCGCATCGTCAGCCCGATCCGCTGCCGCTTCAGATCCACTTCCATCACCTTCACCTTGACGATCTGACCGGGCTTTACCACCTCGTGCGGATCCTTCACGAACTTGTTGGCGAGCGCCGAGACGTGCACGAGCCCATCCTGGTGCACGCCGATATCGACGAACGCCCCGAACGCGGCGACATTCGTCACGACCCCCTCCAGAATCAGACCGGGAGTCAGATCGGCCAGCGATTCAATGCCCTCCTGGAACGTGGCCGTCTTGAATTCCGGACGCGGATCGCGACCGGGTTTTTCCAGCTCCGTCAGGATATCCCGCACAGTCGGCACACCGAATGTCTCATCGGTAAAATCGGCCGGCGACAATCCTTTGAGCACCGCAGGCTGCCCCATGACCTCCGCGATTCCTTTTCCGACTCGCGCAAGAATGCGCTCGACGACCGGATAGGCTTCCGGATGGACCGACGAACGATCCAAGGGATTATCACCGTCATTGATCCGCAAAAATCCGGCCGCCTGCTCAAATGTTTTCTCACCCAGACGCGGGACTTTGCGCATGGTCGCACGATCCCTGAACGGCCCATTGGCATCGCGGTATTCGACAATGTGCTTCGCCAGCAGCTGGTTCAGTCCCGACACGCGGGCCAGGAGCGGCACCGAGGCCGTGTTCACGTCCACGCCCACCGCATTCACACAATCTTCCACCGTCGCATCGAGCGAGCGCGCGAGCAGATGCTGATTCACATCGTGCTGATACTGGCCGACGCCGATCGCCTTCGGTTCGATCTTCACCAATTCAGCCAGCGGATCTTGCAGGCGCCGGGCAATCGATACCGCACCGCGCAGGCTCACATCCAACGCAGGAAACTCCGCCGCGGCAAACGCCGAGGCGGAATAAACCGACGCGCCGGCTTCACTGACGACAATCTTGGCCAGCTTCTGCTCCGGCTTCTTCGCCGTAATCAGCTTGACCAGCTCCGTCGCCAGCTTGTCTGACTCGCGGCTGGCGGTGCCGTTGCCGATGGAGATGAGCTCCACACCATGCTGAAGCACTAATCGCCCCAAGGTGGCCAGGGATTCCTGCCAGTCATTGCGCGGCTGGTGCGGATAGATCGTGGCAGTCTCCAAGAGCTTGCCCGTGGCGTCGACCACCGCCACCTTGCAGCCGGTGCGGAGCCCCGGATCGAGACCGAGCACGGCTTTCGGACCGGCGGGAGCCGCCAACAACAGTTCGTGTAAATTGCGACCGAAAATTCTGATCGCTTCCGCCTCCGCCGCTTCACGCAACTGGAGCAACAATTCCGTACTGAGATGCAAGTGGACTTTCACGCGCCAGGTCCAGCGACAGACATCGGCCAGCCACTTATCGGCAGGCCGGCCGCGATCCGCGATCCCGACATACGCCGCAATCATCGCCGCGCAGGGATGTGGCACCACCGCCTCCAGCTGTTCGCCCAGCCCCAGCTCCACTTTCAAGATTCCTAACCCCCAGCCGCGGAACAGCGCGAGCGCGCGATGGGAAGGAATCGTGCGGATCGTCTCGGAATAGGCATAGTAATCGCGAAACTTTTCCTCTTCCGCCGTCTCTTTCCCCTTCACCACGGTCGAAGTGACATAGCCCTGCTCCCAGAGCCTGGTCCGGAGGGCGGCGAGCAGCTCCGCCGTCTCCGCAAATCGCTCGACCAGAATGTCGCGGGCTCCTTCGAGCGCCGCTTTGGCATCAGGCACGTTGATCGCTTCAACCCCTTCGCTGGCCGCTTTCACAACGATATACTTGGCGGCTTCCAGCTCCGGCTCCAGCATCGGATTGGCCAGTAACACATCGGCCAATGGCTCTAAACCGGCTTCGCGGGCAATTTGCGCCCTCGTGCGCCGCTTCGGCTTATATGGCAGATACAGATCTTCCAATGTCTGCTTGGTCGTGGCCGAATCGATCGTCCCGCGCAACTCTTCCGTTAATTTCCCCTGCTCCTCGATGGACGCGAGGATCGTAGCGCGCCGCTCTTCCAGCTCACGCAGGTAGCGCAGCCGTTCTTCCAGCGTGCGCAGGTGCGTATCGTCCAGATTTCCCGTCGCTTCTTTTCGATAACGGGCCACGAACGGCACGGTCGAGCCTTCATCGAGCAACGCGACCGCCGCCGCCACTTGATGGGGCCCCACGCTGAGTTCTGTCGCAATGAGGCGAACGATCTTAGCTTGAGCTGCATCCGACACAACCACTTTGGGTGTAGAAGCCATAGAAATATCTGCCGGCACTTTCCGGAATCGGCCCGGTTGCGGCGCGCGTCGCGCCCACACCAAGCGCACATTCCTCTGTCTGATGGTGGAAGAAGAATCGAGCGTATTAGAACTGTTGCTGATCCTATCGATCTGACGAACGGACCTCACGTTCCTGACAATCCGTCCTAGCCGGGCGCGAATCTATCAGATGCCTCTCCTTGCAGCAACTCACCACACCGGCCCTGTAAGAAAGAACCGCCTCGCACGAAATCAGCCCCGGCGAGCCATGGATGCCGCTGGGACGGTAGATCTCTGACGCCCAACTCCGCTACACTCTCACGGAAAGAGGAATCAGTCAGGAGAGTCGCATGCTCACGTATTACCAAGTGCTCGAACTGCCGACGACGGCCACCAGCGAAGACATCAAGAAGGCCTGGCACGAACAACTACAAGTATGGCATCCGGATCGATTCACCCATGCTCCGGCCCTGCATCGCAAAGCCGAAACCCGCACCACCCTCATCAACCAGGCCTATCAAACCCTCAACGATCCGACTGCGCGGCAGCGCTACGATGCGACGACGAGCTCCACACCAGTACGCCCTCACACGACGGCTTCGCCGACTCCCCCGCCGCGCCCGACCACAGCCGCACAACCACAAGCGCCACCGCCCAGATCGCGCACCGAGCAGCGCGGGCCGCATCTCCCCATCATGCTCTCCCGGAAGAATCAGCCTAAGATCGCCGTGCCGGCCATTCATATCGCCGTCGATACCCGCGAACACCTGCCCTATATCTTTTCCGGCCTGACGAGAATCGCCGGCACGAGCCGCCAGACACTCAATGCAGGCGACTATGCCATCGTCGAAGCGCCGGACATTTTTCGCGTCGAGCGCAAACGCGCGGAAGAGCTCAACACGATTTTCTCCAACCCCTCCGAGAACCGGCAACGGTTCATGCGCGAGATTGAGCCCCTCCTCAAATTTCCCCATCGTTTTCTGGTGATCGAAGGCGCGCTCTTCCAGCGCCTCGCCAGCGGGCGCCTGGGCCAATACCACAAGACCGGATTGCTGGATTTCCTGGATGCGCTGACCGCGCGGTACGGGCTGCAGATCATTTATGCGGAGCATCGAGACGAGGCCGAGGAGCGCGTCGCGAATCTCGCGACGCTGCATTACGCCTACTACTATGCAGAGCAGGAAGGGCTCGGTCGCTATCTGGCCGATAACGACGTCTAACAGAGGCTAGCCCTCTAACTATCGGCACCCCTCAAATCCCGTCTGTCGCAAGGCCTCGTAGATCACCACCGACACCGCATTGGAGAGATTCAAGCTGCGGCTGTCAGATCTCATCGGCACGCGAATACGCTGAGCCTCCGGCACACTTTCAATGAGCTCGACCGGCAATCCCCTGGTTTCAGGCCCGAAGAGAAAGACATCCCCTGACGCATAGGCGTTCAGGTCATAGCGGCGCGTCCCTTTAGTCGAGGCCGCAAAGATCCGGCGATGCGTAAACTGCTCCGCACAATCCGCCCAGCTCTCGTGCACGGTGATCGTCGCGAATTCGTGATAGTCCAGGCCGGCTCGCAGCAATTGCTTGTCCTCCAGTGTAAAGCCGAGCGGCTTCACCAGATGCAACCGCACGCCCGTATTTGCACAGAGCCGGATGAGGTTGCCTGTGTTGGGGGGAATTTCTGGCTGATAGAGAATGAGGTCGAACATGGAGGAACGCGACTGCTCAATTAGACTGCGTCGATTGAGGCGCAGTCTACCATGACAGCCCTCCAGATCAGCAGCGCTTTTCTAGACGAGCCGATGCGCAGACGATCCACCATATCCTTGCGGATTTGCGCTCTGCCAACGCCAGGCATCGGCACACATCTCGGCGAGTCCCCGCTCTGCCCGCCAGCCCAATTGTGACTGTGCGTGTTGTGGATCCGCATAGCAGGAGGCAATATCACCGGGCCGGCGAGCGGCGACCTGATAGGGAACCGGCTTCCCGCTGGCTCGCTCAAACGCCTTGACGATTTCCAAGACGCTATACCCGTTCCCCGTCCCCAGATTGACCGTTAAACATTCCGTCATCTGCTTCGAGCGCTCCAGCGCTTGCAACGCTTTGAGGTGGCCGAGCGCCAAATCCACGACATGAATGTAATCGCGCACCCCGGTGCCGTCGGGAGTGGGATAGTCGCCGCCCCAGACATTCAGCTTGGCCAACCGACCCACGGCGACCTGCGCGACAAAGGGCAGTAAATTATTCGGCACACCCTGGGGATCCTCCCCGATCAAGCCGCTGGCGTGGGCACCCACCGGATTGAAATACCGCAGAATACAGAGTCGCCAGGAGGCATCGCTGCGCTGCAGATCACGCAACATTTCTTCCACAATCAGCTTCGACCGGCCATAGGGATTGGTCGCGGACAACGGATGATCTTCCGTGAGCGGCAAGCGCTGCGGATCGCCATACACGGTGGCCGACGAGCTGAATACCAGCTGCTTCACGCCGCACTCGCCCATCGCCTCCAGCAAACGCAGAGAGCCGACGACATTGTTGTCATAGTAGGACAGGGGTTGCTGAACCGATTCTCCCACTGCCTTGAGACCGGCAAAGTGAATCACCGCCGTGGCCTTGCTCTCACGCAACGCGGCGACCAGCGCGGCACGATCGCGGCAATCGCCACGAATCAACGGAACCGGCTTGCCGGTGATCCGCTGCACCCGCGCCAACGCCTCTGGATGGCTATTGCAAAAGTTGTCGAACACCGTGATCTCATACCCAGCTTGCAGCAATTCCACACAAGTATGAGAGCCGATATACCCAGCACCGCCAGTGACCAGGATCACAGGATCTCCTTCGTTAGAGAACTATCTGAACCGAGAAAACAACACCGCCATGCGAGCAGCCTATCAAACAGGAGAACCAGGTCAAGCAACGGATTCAATCGCGCGGTGCGGCAGACCCACAGAAAATGGCCTTGGAGATGCGTAACGGGAACCGGCCGCCGCCGACAACAATACGGCAAAGATCGTAGCGGAGCCCATGATCGCCTCCGGCAAAAGAATGAGACGTGAGGTTACTGCCTCCTAAAACTTCAGTATGGTTCGTTTCTCAGATTCGGGAGCCGGAGGGGAAGCCTGAGCCGACGTGGTTCCCGACTCGGCTGGATACGTTTCCTTCAGCGCCTGGGCAACGGCATCAGATACGGGAATCTCCTTGCGGCTATGTTCGGTAATAGTATCGAAGCGATCCTGTGTCGTCTCGACCGGCATCTGCCGGTTGTATTCGCTGGTGATCTCCTCCGCAATCTTTCCCACTGCGGCACTCAAGGCCCGGCGTAAGTCCGGGCCGCTGATGTCAACGGTCTTTCCGATATAAGGTTCCGCAACGCGTCGGGCGATCACCTCGGCGTTCCGATAGTAATGTTCCGAAATCTGGCGATGCCCCTCTTCATGTTCGACCGTCCACTTTTGTGGATTGTTCGGCAGCCAGACGGTGATATTGAGCTGGAGCGTCACTTTGACCCGATTGATCGTGGCCTTGGCATGTGTCGCGTCCGTCATCTGAGCCTGTGCGCCGACCGAGGCATCGGACAGAAAATCTCCCGCGCAGACTGCTTCCTCCGGTCCCGTGAGAGGCGGCCGGTCCCGCGGCGGCCTCTTGGGATCAAAATACCGCGGCCCGACTTGGACCGGCATTTTAACAATTTCGACCTGCGGCTGATCCGCAAGGACAACCGGCACATCGATAATCAGCAGCCCAACCATGATGATCCACCAGCGCATGGGGAGACCCTCCTGATTCTTCAATCCAACGAGCAGCGTTGACTTCGCGATGCAGTCGACGTCCTCTAGAGCTTCGGCCGGTTCTTCTGCGCCCCTTCCTTGTCCTTGGCATCCTTGGCCTTGACCGCGTTCACCAGCAGTTCGTGCGTGGCGCCGGTGGCTTCGATTTCGAGCGGCCCATCATTCATCGTGACGCTGACGACACCGACCAAATCCGGGGCCGCTAATATGTTCTGGCTTTGGCAACAGCGTTGCAGCCTGGCCTGGACTATGCGCCGTGTTTCGCAGCCATCGCCGCCCTGGGCGTAGCGCGCTTCAAGCAGCATCGACACTCCATTCGCTTGCATCTGCGCGGGCTCGGCACCGCGTTCCGGCACCCCTGTACCATAAGTACATTGTCTGCCAGTCTCATCTTTCATCCGACTGCCATCAGCATCGTCCAGCCAATTGATAATGCGGAGATTGGCATCATTGAATTGGTTCGCGCCGTTATCGTAACTGGGTGTGCCATATTTCTTGATCAAGCCCTCGACGATCACTTGTTGTGTCGGCGCCGTGTCCTTGGTAAAGATCAGCGTACGGGCAAGTTTCGAGACAACGATGGGATTGGGCGGCATGGTCAACCCAAAGATGAACCGTTCCTCCGGGCTCGTGAAGGTGAGGCCGTACAAGAGTTCTCCGCCGAGGACGTCATACTTGATGGTGTCTTTCTTCAGCTGCAGTTTTGGATTGTGCGCTTTGAGCGCCTGCATGGCTTCCTTGAGCGGCGTGCCAAGTTTCATTCCGGCAATATCATACTTCCCGGCTGCCGCCGCGAGCTTGGCCGTTTTCTCCGGCGTGCCGGTATTCAGCGCCTGCTGTTGCGCGAACGATGGATGCACGGGCATCAGCAAGAGCACCAGCACGAACAGCACCGAACCTACTCCAGAATCACACCGTCTCATCATGACCTCCTTTATGTGAATGAATGTACCCTGTTGCGTATATTCAAACCCTCGTCACAATACCGGCTTCACCTGTTTGCCCTTCTGTTGTTCCTGATTCGCTCGATTCTGGTCGGCTTGCCGGACTAGAGCCTGGCTCGCTTCAAATACACTCCGGTGCAGAAGGCCGTTAAAAGCCTGGACTCGTAGAATCAACGCCAGGCCCGGTGGTTGACGCGCAGCCGGTACCGTCGGTTGCCAACTCGCCGCCACCATGGTCCACTCGCCGCAAGGAGCACCATTATTGCCTTTCCAAGCGGCAGGTTGAGACGGCTGAAGCACCCCCGTAGCATCTTGCCAGGCACTGTCGATGCTCCGACAGTACTCCCCATAATTCTTAGCTTCCTTTGCCGGTACCTTCTTCCCATTCACGTCAAACACCCAATAGGCATCCATCAGTTCGACGCCGTTCACTTTTGCTACCATCGGATTTTGAAACGATCCATCCTCGGGGCCATACTTCTGCCGCAACGCCGCGAGTATCTAGGAGGGAGACTGCAAGGTCAAGATCAGCCTATTTCACTAGAAAAACACGGGACAACATCCACAACATCGGGCCGATGAGATAACGAATCGTTTTTCTGATCCATGCCTCTCACTTGACGAGCAACAGACCAACAACCGGATAGGGCCCCGTGCGACTCGCTTCATTCCACAGTATAATGGAAAGGCATGCGTGGCCTCCCTCGCCTCATGCGGATAGCCGTTTCCGGCATTTCAAGAAACGTATGGCGCGCACTTTCAACATCGTTCAGCACCAGCTCAGCCGTATTATCAGATGCGCGTATTCCGCCGCCCTCGGCGCATTCCTGCTGTCGGTCTTTCCAATGGATCTTGGTGCCTTCGCTGAAAGTCCACCGGTTCTATCAGCAGAGCATGTCGCAGAACAGGCCAAAGCCGTCTGGGAAAGTGGCGCGATCACCCCAGCCCTCGACATAGTCGAAGAAGGGCTCCAACACCACCCTCAAGCGCTGCCTCTCCATAAGCTACGCGGCGACATTCTCGCCGCCGCCCGCGGTCCCCAAGAGGCGGTCCAGGCGTACGAAACAGCCCTCGTCCAACAACCGGCGGCGCTGGAAATCCGGTGGTCCAAATGGAGTGTGTTGATGCGCTGGGGGCGGGCGGAAGAATCCCTCGCTGAGTTGCGACGCATTGCGCAAGGCGACTCAAGGAACCCGCTCGTGCACTTGCGGCTGGCGCAAGAGCTCCGAAAGCTCGACCGTCTGGAGGAATCGCTGGGGGCCTATCAAAAGGCGGTGGCGCTCGCGCCCGAGTTGCTCGGGTGGAGACTGGCGCTGGCCCGGGCACGTTTCGACGTATTGGATTATCGTGGCGCCGATGCCGACGTGCACTACGTATTGAGCCACGCCCCCCCTGGGTCTCCGCTGGAACTCCCGGCCAAAAACCAGCTCGCCCAGCATTATGAGTCGATGGAGCGAGGCCGGCGCTTTGTTCCCGCGCTCACCCCGGACGCCACCGAGACCCAATTGAAGGAATGGGCCGCGATTCGTGCGGATGCCTGGAAGTTGTTTTCAACCGGCCGTTACCAGGAGGCCGAACCGATTTATCGGCGAGTGGTCGAGCTTAACCCCAGCGACACGCTCGCCACCCATCAACTCGGGCTGACGCTGATGCAGCTTGGCCGGTGCAAGGACGCGCTGGCAATCTTTGGCAGCGTGCTCAACATGAATCCCAGCGAGGACGACTATGCCGATACGGTCTTTCGGATGGGTGTCTGTCTCACAGAATTAGAACAGTGGGAAGATGCCTTCGTCCATTTCCAAACGCTGTACGACACCGCCGTCGAGTTTGAACAGAACAATAAAGATGTTCAGCTGCCGGCCGGAACCCGGGTGCTGGCGAAGGAGAAACTGGCCCGGTGGCTCGACAAGATTCGCCCGCATGTGCCGGAATTGGCCAAGATGAAGGAAGATGCGGCCGCGGCGGCGCCGACTCCACCGCAAGAGAAATCCGTAGCCGGCGCGCTGGAGCAGGAGGCCCTCTTCGAAAAGGCCCTCGAACATCTGACACCGCAACAGTTCTTGGACCCGCACGCGTCACTCATGGGAAGGGACGCCGACTTCAGCTGGTTTCGCTTCGTCATCCCGGCGAGCAAAGTCATCCGCGATGATTTTCCCACGGGTGCCCATGAGTTCATCCCGCTGAATCCACATGACACCTTCCCCGCCACGCAACCGGAGATCTATTTGGTGTTCGGACTCGTGTCCGCCTCCTACGATGCGATCCCCCTCTCCGCACAATGTTTCTTGGAGCAAGCCGAGGTAGCCGGCGGGGCACAGCCCATCGCCCACGACCAGGTCATGATGGCCATGAATGACCAATCCGGCTACTTTACCCTGCCCCCTCCCAAAACCGGTTGGACCCCAGGCCTGTACCGTTGCGGGCTGTTCGCGGGCGAACGCACCTCCGCCTACACGCAAGCCGACGAAGTACGATTCAGAATCACGACTTCGTCCCCGTCATCTGAATAGGCCTCTCAATCGCCGCACGGCTGCACCGTGCCATAAGAATGGCCTGACATAGCTGGGGAATTGTTCGAGGGATAGCTTGAACCGGCTTACGCTGCGACGAGGGGATCGATTTGGCTGCGAATCGTTGTGGCTAACGCCTGATACTGCTCCGCGATCTCCTGGAGTTGCCGCCTCCGGCGTTCCTCCTCCGCCTGCGGAACCGCTCGCCCATAGGTACGCGCTGCGCTCTCATACACCGCCGCCAGAGACCAGCGAATCGGCGCCTGGCGCATCTGGCGCTTGGCGACGAACTCGTGGAGCGGCTGTTTGGCCACCGTCTCCAACAAAGCCTGTGCTCGGTGGAGACTCGTGTGCGCCGCCATCACGGTCTCATAGCCTCGCCGGGCGACGGCTTCCCGTTCGGCCGGATGCGCACGGTAATATTCCACCGTCTCGATAATCTGCTCCACATTCCCCTTATCATACAGCGCGCAGTGCGTCCGATCCTGGAACAAGTCGTTGAACCCGTTCCCCACGCGCTCCGTGAGCAGCATCGCGCCGCAGGCCATGGCCTGGAAGGTTCTGAAATTCACGTCGTTCGCCACCGATTGATTCAACACCATCATCGATCGGTTGAAGGTCTCGAGATATGGCCCCGACTGCACAACGATAGGATACCGAGACTGAAGACGCTGGATCAGATCCACGCGATCGGGATTCCTGGCGGAATTCAGGGTGCCAATGAATGACAGCGGAATGTCCCTGGTCAATCCGAGGTGCCGATCCCCAGACCGGTGGCAAAACAACGGCATCCACGAGACGAACTGCCGGCTCATATCCATTTGATACGCTGGGATCCAGTCCTTTTGCGCGACACAAATCACATCGAACGCGGCGGCGTAGTACATATGCCAATTGACATGGATGTGCGAATCGATGGCGTACCACACCAGCGGGATCGGAAGCGTTTCCAGCCCCAGCACCTGAGGCTGCGTGCTCTCATCCCC
>JBEBHO010000023.1:0-1664 GCA_040081095.1 Nitrospira sp. | reverse complement strand
TACCCTGGGGACGCCAAAGTACGACGAGCGAGAGTGCATTGAACAGGGCATGACCTTCGCGGTCCCGCTCAAGCTTCGCGTGCGCCTGGTCGTGTTCGATAAAGAAGATAAAGGCCCACGAAAGAAGGTGCTGGACGTCCGCGAACAGGAAGTCTATGTCGGCGAATTGCCGCTGATGACGGAGCGCGGAACGTTCATTATCAACGGGACCGAGCGGGTCGTTGTGAGTCAGCTGCACCGTTCGCCTGGCGCATCGTTTACCCACGACAAGGGGCGTACTCATGCCAGCGGGAAGGTCTTGTACTCGGCGCGCATTATCCCCTATCGAGGATCCTGGCTCGACTTCGAGTTTGACGCGAAGGACATCCTCTATGTGCGGATCGACCGCCGGCGGAAAATGCCGACGACGATTCTGCTGAAGGCCTTTAATTTTTCCAGCGACGACCTGCTCAAGATGTACTACCCCGTCGAAGAAATTCGACTGGTGAAGGGCAAGTTGTTCCGGAAGCTGGACGCCGATATTCATCAGGGGCTTCGGGCTTCTGCCGAGGTGACGGAGAAGGGCAGCAAGGAACCGCTCGTGCGTGAGGGAGCCAAGCTGACCAAGGGCCTCATCGCCAAGCTGAAGGCTGCCGGCGTGAAAGAGATTCCGCTGACTCCTGAAGAGCTGGTCGGTCGTGCGATCTTGACGGAAATCGTGGATGCCAAGAAGAACAAGATTGCCGAGAAAAATCAGCGGCTGACGGCGGAGATCGTTGAGAAGATCCTTGAGAGCGATGTCGAGGAATTCAAGGTCATCTATTTCGATACCGCGACGGCAACGCCGGTCATTCTCGACACGCTCGAAATGGAAAAGATCGAGACCAAAGAAGAAGCGATGGTCGAAATCTATCGTCGCTTGCGTCCGGGGGAGACTCCCTCCGTGGAGACCGCCCGTGCGTTGTTCGACAACCTGTTCCTGAATTCAAAACGGTATGACTTGTCTCCTGTTGGTCGGCTGAAGCTGAACAGCAAGCTGACCCTGGATCTGCCGCTCGAGCAGCGGACCTTGACGGCGCAGGACATTGTCGAGGTCATCCGCTATCTTGTGAATCTGAAGATGGGTAAAGGCGACATCGACGATATCGACCACTTGGGCAATCGTCGTGTGCGTTCAGTCGGCGAACTGCTGGAGAATCAATTCCGGCTCGGGCTCGTGCGGATGGAGCGGAGCATCAAGGAACGCATGAATCTCCTGGATATGGAGACAGTGCTTCCTCACGATCTCATCAATGCCAAGCCGGTCGTCGCGGCCGTCAAGGAATTCTTTAGCAGCAGTCAGTTGTCGCAGTTCATGGACCAGACAAATCCCTTGGCCGAAATCACCCACAAGCGCCGCCTGTCGGCGCTCGGTCCGGGCGGTTTGACTCGGGAGCGCGCGGGTTTTGAAGTGCGCGACGTGCATCCGTCTCACTATAGTCGTATTTGTCCGATTGAAACGCCGGAAGGTCCGAACATCGGTTTGATTACGTCCTTGGCGACGTATGCCAGGATCAATCAGTTCGGGTTTATCGAGGCGCCGTATCGGAAGGTGGTCAAGGGCCGCGTCTCTGACGAGATCGAATTCCTTTCGGCCATCGAAGGCGACAAATATCTCATCGCGCAGGCTAACTCGACCGTCGATA